>JAYVTS010000195.1:0-6301 GCA_043788645.1 Verrucomicrobiota bacterium | reverse complement strand
GACTTCTGATTCTCAAAGGGCGCGTCCTACTCCCTCAAGAATAAAAACGCTTATGATTTGCATATCCGATAAGCAACACCGCTCCCATCGGATGGAACCGTCGGTCGCAATTCTTACAAAGAGCCTCAGCAGTCTCCTCAAAAAGGCAACCGACCATGGAAATAATTCCAGATAAGCGCAAATTGGTTGCTCTCGTTGAACAATCTTTCGAGGGCAAGATCTGCCTTTCAAATTTCCAAATCCGATTTCGTCTGGCAGACGTAGAAGTGGGGTAAGATCCGCCCTTAGCCTTGGAGCCGGGCTCAGGTTGGCGAAGAAACCCGGTCTAGCCCGAGATTCCAGGCGGAGAGGGCAATTGGGTCAGATATATCCTTTTGACAATTTGGACCGGAATACTTTGACGTAGGCCTGCATTTTCGAGTCGTCGGGAGCTCCCAGCCAGAATCGCCGGATGCCCTGCGCTGCCGCGGCGTAGCTGATCCGGGGTTCCTCCCGGATCGCCTCGGCCAGGCGCCAGCCCAAATGCCGGGTCGCCACGGCCAGCACGCCGTCGCGACCCCAGTCCCCATACTTTCCGATCATTTCCGTCCAGCGCCGGCCCAGGATCGCGTCGGTCGCCCGCACCCTGTCCGCCCACGCCGGGCGCTGCCAACCCTCGGTCCGCCGCACTGCCGCCTGCTCCCGCCGGTTGCCCCCGCCCTTTTTGACCAGGCGCTGCGCCTCCACCTCGTCGCCAAGGACGATTCCGCCACCAGATCCTCCCAGGGACTCGGCAGCACCCCCTGCCGGATCGGCGCCTCCGTGTGCTCAACCAGCGCCTGGCGCTGTTCCTTGCGGGACCGACCACCGCAACCGCCCTGAACAGGACGGGTAATGGTTGTCGATCAGGACGAACGCATGAACCTCCAGTGAGAACCGCTCCTGCAACTCGGCCAGCAGTCCGAGGAACCGCCGGCGATCCTCGCCACTGCGATAGAGCGCTTCGCCCCCGTTGCCCCGGCTCATGACGTGGTACCAGCCGCCCGCAAGATTGATCCGCAACGGTCTTGCCATACCTCAAATCCATCGCAAAAGGCCTAAATTGTCAACTAGACAGATCTGACACAGTTTCCTCTAACGGGCTCTATTCCAACAAGATGCGTGGCTGTGCTCGAAAGGGCACGGGCAACCGCGGTTCCGGCGGACACCTCAAATCTCAATTTTCTGAACTCAAATCCCTGCCTCCTGGTTCACCGCCACCGCCCATCAAGCTACCTTCCCGGAAATGGCGCGACCGGATTCGCCAGGCGTGGCATGTTGACCCGCTGCAATGTCCGGCTTGTCAGAAGCAGATGCGGGTGATCGCTTTCATCGACCACCCCGAGGTGGTTGAGAAAATCCTCCGCCATCTCAATCTCTGGTTAAACCGAGAAAGCAAATCTCTCTTTCTGCGGAGCGTCCAGAACCAGAACCAAATTCCTATCAGTAACTCGGCATTGACGCGACGAAGATGCTCCCGGGTGAAGATCTTAAACGTCCCTGGCCGCTTCTCATCAAGATGGATGAAAGCGTGCGAAAAGAAAATAAACACTCTATTCGAGAACATTACTTGATATGGGTGGCCGTCCATGCGAGTATGGGTCACCATATTATGAAAACAACCATTGAAATCGCCGACGATCTTTTTGAGCGGGCACAACGTCTTGCCCGAAAGGAAAAGACCTCCTTCCGCGCCCTGACCGAAGCGGGCCTCCGCCTGGTCATTTCCGGCAAGCACCTAAACCACCCTGGGCGACTTCCGCCATTGGTCACGGTTCGGGGAAAAGGACTGTCGCCCGAGTTCAAAAACGCAAGCTGGCAACAAATCCGCGATGAATTCTACCGGGGGCGCGGGGCATGATCGCAGTTGATACGAATCTACTGATCTACTCGCACCGTGAAGACAGCGAGTTCCATGTCCCGGCCAGGGAACTGGTGGACGGATTACGGCGTAATCCTACGGCATGGGCGATCCCGTGGCCTTGCGTGCATGAATTTATTGGCATCGTCACGCACCTGAACATTTACCAGCCGCCCACGCCACTTAAGACCGCGTTGGACGCGGTGGACGCCTGGCATGCTGGCGGCAATCTCCATTTGATTGGCGAGGGCGACGGTTATTTTGAGAAGCTGCGCAATATTGCGACTGCGGCACAATTGAAAGGACCACGCATCCACGACGCACGCATTGCCGCGCTCTGTCTCCACCACGGGGTGAGCGAACTTTGGTCGGCGGATCGCGACTTCTCGGCCTTTCCGCAACTCAAGATGCGCAACCCGCTGGTGAAAAAATGAAGCCGTCCGACGTGCTGGACCACGTGACGAGCGAAATCGCCAAGCGGCAGCATACTAGGCATCGACGCGACGAGGAAAATCCCGGGCGAAGGTTTCAAGCGCCCTTGGCCGCCGCTCATCAAGATGGATGCGATGGTGCGGAGAGAGGGCAATGGGGTCAGATCTATCGCTTTGACAGTTTGGACCGAAATGCTTTGACGTAGGGCTCCATTTTCGAGTCGTCGGGAGCTCTCAGCCAGAATCGCCGGATGCCCTGCGCTGCCGCGGCGTAGCTGATCCGGGGTTCCTCCCGGACCACCTCCGCCAGGCGCCAGCCCAAATGCCGGGTCGCCACGGCCAGCAGGCCGTCGCGACCCCAGTCCCCTAACGTGGTACCAGCCGCCCGCAAGATTGATCCGCAACGGTCTTGCCATGCCTCAAATCCACCACAAAAGGCCTAAAGTGTCAACTAGATATATCTGACCCAATTGCGTCCTCCGACCTATTCGGTCGACGCGGTCTCGCTGGCATTGTGTTGATGCGTTGACATCAATTTTCGAAGGCATCAGGCTCCGATTGTGCGTACCACACTCACCTTGGATGCCGATGTGGCCCGGACGCTCAAGACCGCCATGAGGGCCCGCAAAGTGCCCTTGAAGAGAGTGGTCAATGAGGCGCTGCGGGCGGGACTTGGCCTGGCGGGAGAAACACGGAAACGCGTCCGGTTCACGGTGAAAACCCACGCGGGCGGCTTTGCGCCGGGCATGGATCCCCACAAGCTCAACCGGCTCGCGCCGGAGCTGGAGGATGAATCCACTCTCCGGACGGTGGTCGGCCGATGATCGTCACCGACGTCAACCTGCTTCTGAATGCCACATGGGAGAGGGGGGGCCATGGGGACTGGGGACGGGACGGCCTGCCGGCGGTGGCGTATTTGCGGATGTCCTCGGGCTTCATGCCGGTTTCTCCACCACTTTGCCGTCCTGCCAGACGATCAGCGGGAGTTTGAGGGCGCGGTTCCGGGCCTGGATGTTTTTGGCGGGGCGGCGCCGGGCGCGTTCTGCGCGCAGGACGAAGGCCGGGGCTTTGGCGGTTTTGCGGGCGGGTCCGTTGGTTTTCATAAGCCGATCAATGGTCGCAAGGTTTCAATGGCATTCAACCCGGCAATGGCGAGGCGTTTCGCGGGCAGGCAGCGACTGTCCCAGACGGCCCAGCGGGTCGCCATTATTGGCGAGATGGAATCCGGTGTTCAATCCGCGTAAATCAGTTCGTTGCTGTTGAGCAGAACGTGGCAGAAATCAGCGAGGGCCGCGGCGGTGTCGGCGTTGCGGATCGCAGTTTGCTCGCGAAGGAAATTCACGGCCGTGACTCTCTCGACTTCCCCGGGCGCACGATTGAAGGCGAGCTGGAAGGCGCGTTCGATCTGTTTCGTCGGATCATCACCGGCTTCGTGCTTCAGGCGCGTGGCAAAGTGGACGGCGGCTTCGCGGGCAAACTCACCGTTGAAGAGGGCGAGGGCTTGTGGGGCGACAGTGGTCTGGGGACGCGCGGCGCACGATTGGTTCATCGGCGCGCCATCGAAGACATCCATCAGCGGGAACGTGAGCGAGCGGCGCTGGAAGAGATAAATGCTCCGACGGCGGTTGTCGTCGTCAGTCACGCTGCCCCAACTCAGTTCCTTGTCGTTGTTCGGGAACTCGACGTTCACACCCTGCGGTAGCCGGGCATAGATACCGGGACCGCCCATCGCGGGATTCAGCCGCCCGCTCACGGCGAGAATGGTGTCGCGGATGGCTTCGCCCTCGAGCCGGCGCCGGTTAACGCGCCAGAGGAGTTTGTTCTCCGGGTCTTTGGCGAAGGCTCCAGGGTCGTTCGCGGACGCTCGTCGATACGCCGCCGAAGTCATCATCAGCCGGTGCATTCTCTTCAGGCTGTATCCGTCCTTCGCGAATTCCCGTGCCAGCCAGTCGAGCAGCTCCGGATGCGTCGGACGTTTCCCGTTCCGGCCGAAATCGGACGGTGTGGCCACGAGGCCCACACCGAAGTGATGCTGCCAAAGACGATTCACGAGCACACGCGAGGTCAGAGGATGGTCGGGCGACGTGAGCCAATGGGCGAGTGCGGCTCGGCTGGGTTCGGACGCTTTGGAATCGTGAAGCGGCACCATCGCCTCGACGAAACCGGGCGCGACCTCCTCGCCGGGGCGGCTCAGTTCGCCGCCTTTGAGCAGGTGAATGGGGCGCGAACCATCGCCGCGCGCGACCACCTCGACCTGCGGTTCGTGGAGGCGCACGCGCGGTTGAAGCGCCTTGATGGCGTCATCCAGTTTTCCCAGTCGCCCCGGAGAATCCTTCTCCACGCGCTTCTTCACCGCCTCGTCCTCAACCTTCTTCTTCTTTTCCGGCTGGCCCTCGCGTTCTTTCTCCAACGTCTCGCGTGACACCTGGAGTAACTCATCGCGCTCACCTTTGAGCCGGGTGAGTTCGGCATTATCGGCTTGGAAGGCGACGGTGACGAACTCCGGTTCGGGCAGCGCGCGTTTCAACTCGCGCGTTTCGCGTTTCGTGCCCGCGAAGAACGCCTGCATCTGGTAATAGTCCTTCTGCCGGATGATGTCGTATTTGTGATCGTGGCAGCGCGCGCAACCGAGCGTGACCCCGAGAAACACCGCGCCCACCGCGTCGGTGGCATCGTTCAGAAAATCCTGTCGCTGTTTCTCCGGCTCCTTGGACATGCCATCCCATGAACCAAGCCGCGCGAAGCCGGTGGCAATCCACGCGTCCGGAGCGTCCGGCCACAACTCGTCGCCCGCGATCTGCTCTTGCACGAAACGGTCGTAGGGTTTGTCCGCGTTCAGCGAACGGATCACGTAGTCGCGGTAACGCCACGCATGTGGGCGCACCTTGTCATCCTCGTAGCCGTCGCTCTCGCCGTAGCGCGCGAGATCCAACCAGTGTCGCGCCCAGCGTTCGCCGTAGCGTGGGTCGGCGAGCAGACGGTCCACCAGCCTGGCAAATGACGATTTTCGAATGATGAATGACGAACCGTCACGGCACTCGTCGAGAAACGCTTTCGCCTCTTCCGGTGTTGGCGGAACGCCCAGAAGATCGAAGTAAGCCCGACGCATCAAGGTGCGCGCATCGGCCGGCGGGATCGGTTTGATCTTAACCGACGCTAGCTTCGCCTCGAGGAAGCGGTCAATGGGATGCGCCGCTTCGCCGACGGGCAACGGCGGTGTGGCCGGCGGCTGGAAGGCCCAATAGTCATCGCGCTCCGGCCACTTCGCACCCTCGTCAATCCATTGTTTGATGCGCGCGACCTCGTCCGGGGCGAGTCGCAGCCCCTTCGGTGGCATCTGTTCTTCAGGATCAGTGGAAGTGATTCGCCGCACCAACCCGCTGCGCGCACTGGCGCCCGGAACGAGGGCTGGATCGCCTGACTTCCCGCCCTTGAGCGTTTGGGATCGCGTCTCCAATTGCAACCCGCCCTTGTGCGTCTCCGCGTCATGGCACTTGTAGCAATGCACGGCGAAGAGCGGTTTGATCTTTTCGTAATAGCCCACCGACTCCGGCGCCACGGTCCCGGCCGCCGCCGCCCACGACACCACCGCCGCCAGGATATTACTGGCGAGTCTGGACCACCGATGAAGGCTGCGCCTCAGTTCGACCATGTCGGTTGATTGCCCAAAAGACCACACGCCGGCCACCGGTGTCGTCAACTCGACACCGCGCTGCAAGACCAGTTGCGGCGGCGCCTTGTCGCGGTCCACGACCAGCGCGTGCAACGGCTGGTCGCAGGCGAACCGCTGGCGGAAGAACGCCTCCAACTGGAAGAACAGCCATGACCTTGTCGATACTCAGCGGGTAACCCGCCACCTGAAATCGTTCAAGGCACCTGTGCAAAACGGTGTTAGCCCGGATATTTCATAAGCCCGGCGACAGAGTGCCCGCTGGGGGCGAAACTTGGGGAAATTGCTCTGGGAACGGCTCCGATGGGCGGGTTTGAAGGG
>JAYVTS010000194.1:0-11587 GCA_043788645.1 Verrucomicrobiota bacterium | reverse complement strand
GGCCTCCGCCCCAACCACGACACGGTCCTGGCCGATCCCGGGCCGGTCTTTGAGCAGTGGGTGGGCCTCGAACTCTGGCGGCGGCTCCAATACATCGGCGGCAGCCTGCACTACCTGCGTTCCTACGACGGCGCCGAAGTGGACTACATCGTCGAACACAACCGCGAACTGACGCCCGTGGAAGTGAAGTGGACGGACCGGTCTTCCGTGGGGGATGCCCGTCATTTGCTGACATTTCTGGCCGAGAACAAGCAACGGGCGAAACAGGCCTTCATCGTCTGCCGCTGCTCGCGCCCCCTGCAGTTGCACGATCAGGTGACGGCCATCCCGTGGTTTTGCCTCTAGGCCGGTGACGAGGACCGGGAACTGAGCAACGTGTTGGAGACTGATTTCCTGAGGCTGGCCAGTCCGGAGGCACTGAGCCGTAACGATTCAATTGAACAGAAGGAAACGAAGAGAACGAAGCTCGGAGGCGGAGAAGAACGGTCTATTGGTTCGCAGCCGAGGAGTAGAGTCCGAGAATCTCCCGTTCCGAAAGCGGACGACTCGAGAGTCGCACCTCATCAATCAAACCGTGAAAGCAATCCACCCACTTCCGCCCCTGGGTGTTGGTATTGCCGCCGAGGATAATGGGATTGGTGTCGCCGAACTGGAACGGTACTGTGTCGGTCGCGGATTTCACGAGGCGGCCATTGACGTAGAGTTTTAATTCCTGGTTGTCATAGGTACCCGCCAGATGAATCCATTCGCCGACGGGCATGTCCTCATCGCTCTTGATGTTCTGGTAATGCGCGCCGTCGCCGTCCACGGAGAACAGCGCCTTGTTCTTTACCACGGCGAGGCCGAAGTATTCGGACGGCCCATCCTTGATCTCGCGAGAGACCATCATGTTCCAGCTGACGTCCGCGTCACGCTTCACCCAGGCGGAAATGGTGAGGCCGTGCTTGAAGTCATCCAGGGTAGCAGTGTGCGGCACCTCGACCAACGCGTCCTGCTGGCACTCGATGGCACCGCCGAACTTGCCCGCCCCGCGGACCGCGCCGAGCAAATTGCCGTGATGCTGACCGCCAGAACTGTCCGTGGCTTGCGCGCCGGAGGCTTCGTCGAACTTCCAATGAGCGACGAGACCTGGTGAAGCCGAGTTCACCGCCGCCGGGGATTCGTTGGCGATGCAAAACAGATTCTTCTCGGTGCGAATGAACAGTTGCCCCTGCGCGACCGCCATCGATGCCTGCACCTTTTCGCCGAGCGGGTTTTTCGCCTGCACTTTGAACTCTGCACCCGCCTCGATGACGGTCGTTTCGCCGTTGTCCCCGAGGAAATAAATTCGCCCCTCCGCCGCCACCGGGGTGGCGGAGAAGTTGCCGCCGACACGCTCCTGCCAGAGCACTTCTCCCGTGTTCGCGTTCATGCACGTAGCGACGCCGCCATCGGTGATGGCAAAGAGATGCGGCTTCACGTAAAGCATCGAGGGCACTTTGGGCATGCTCTTCTTCTGCTCCCACACGAGCTGCGTTTCCTTTTGATCCCCTTTGCCGCCGAGCTTGAACGCCTTGACGGTTTCCTTGCCGCCCCACCCACCGGCGGTGAAGACGAGACCACCGCCGATCACGGTGGAAGGTACCTTGCCTTCGCCGATGACTTCGTTGGACCAAATCCGCTCACCCGTCTGCACGTCGAAACCCTGCACCACGTCCCCGGCTTCACTGACGACCTCGGCCTTACCGTCGTGCTCCCAGATCACCGGCACGCCGTGCGAGATGCGCGAGAGGCCGCGCTTGCCCTGCCATCGTTCCTGGCCGGATTTCGCATCCAGCGCGATCACCCGCGATTGATCCCAGGGGGTCTGCCAGCCGAGCTTCTTATCGTCGCCCTCGCTGCTGCCGTCGCGCGCCATGATGAGCAGGTCGTGGTAAAGAATTGGGGAAGAACCCAGCCCGTGCTGACCGTAAAATTTGTAATCCCGATTGATCCAAACAACCTCACCGGCAAAATTTAGCGCAGCAATGCTGCCGTCTCCGAAGCACGCATAGACCCGCTCTCCGTCCGTCGCGGGTGTCGGCGTCGCGTAACTGTTGCGGCCCTCCTTGCGACGCGGCACCTGTTTGAAAGCTTCCTTGTCCCAAAGAATCTTCCCCGACTTCCGGTCCAGCGCGAGCACGCGGCAGGACTCGCCGTTGTCCGTCGCGGTGGTCACGAAAACGCGGTCGCCCCAGACCACGGGTGAGGACCACGCGTCGCCGGGCAAGGAAGTTTTCCAAGCGATGTTGGCGTCGGCGCTCCACTTCAGCGGCAAGTTCGTCTCGGTGGCAACGCCTTGACCGCCAGGGCCGCGGAACTGGGGCCAGTCTTCAGCAAGAATGCTACCACCGGCCAGGACGAGCAACACTGTTGACCTAAGGAATTGAACTATTTTCATTTGTGTTCACCACGCGCGCGCCCGCGTCCCAAAGTCGGATGGCTTCGCAAGAACCCGGGTCGCGCTCCGTCGTGGCGTCGTCGCGATAGAGTTTTGTGTTTCCGCCCAGCGTCATGTCCGCAAGTAGATAACGCACCTGCGGCTCGCGCCAGACGACGTTCTGCCAGTCGGCGGATTGGGCAAACAACCGCGCGGATGAACTGGCGGTGAGACCGAGTAGCGCGGCGATCAGACGAAGTGCATTTAACGAGTTCATAAGGGGATTGATTCGAGGGTTCACTTATCGTTCGTCTTTTGGAGCGAGAGTGGTGTAACTGGCCGTGCGATTGCCCTTGGACCAATCGGTGAAATTCTTCACCCGCAGGAACGAACCCCAGTTTTGCTCCTCCACGTCGCCCGCCAGATACATCGCATCCGAATCGGAGTCGTAAAACAGGCGACGCACGGGTTTGAACGCGGCGACAGGTCGCGTCCCACAGCGGGTTGCTGTTCTGGTTCGAAGCCGCGTAGCCCTTTTGAAAATCCGGGTCAGCACCAAAATCCTGCTCCTGCCTCTGCAATTCTTCCTTGCTGGTGGCCGCCATCAAATACGCGAACGTACCGCCATTCGTGGTGCCAGGCGCGGACCAGTAGCCCACGGTCTGGAGGCCGTGCTTCCGCCGCACCGGCTCCACGGTTTCGCGGAAGCGCTCCAGCACGCCCTCCATTTTGTTCGAAGTGACGGTGTAGAGGCGCAACTCGACGTAGTGAGGGGCG
The DNA here is from genome assembly GCA_043788645.1 of Verrucomicrobiota bacterium. Taxonomy (GTDB): domain Bacteria; phylum Verrucomicrobiota; class Verrucomicrobiia; order Limisphaerales; family UBA9464; genus CANIZL01. The sequence continues at coordinate 8,412 of JAYVTS010000194.1, read as the reverse complement.
TTTGACTCCGCGGCCCGGGCGGAGGAGGACAAAGCGAGAGCTAACAATCCGATGCGGAACAGGGGAGTCATGATTTGAGTTCGTTGATCTCGATGCCTAGCGGCGGCGTGATATTCCCCGTGGCCGCACCCGCACGGAAGCCGACGGCGAGGACCGACGTTGGCCCAACGGATCCGAGGATGAACAGGCCGACGCTAAGGGATTGCCGCGAGGTCAGGGCGATCCGTCTAGGAAATCGATCACTTCCGGCTTCCCGGTGCCGGATACTTCTTAGCGGCATCATCGAGCACCAGCACCCAGTCGATCATCTCGCCCTTGTCCGGTGGCGTGAACTCGCGTTCGCCCGTGTTGGCGAATTCGCCGAGCGCCTTGGCCGAGCCGTCGCGGGGATTGAACCACCAACCCTTCACCTTTGCGCCGTTGATAACACCCATCCGCACCTTGAAAGTGCGGCCCACGGGCGCATAGACCATCGCGTAGGTGCCGTCGGTGTCGCGGGTGGCGGTGAAGTGGTAGCGGCCGGCTCCCGGTAAGCGGGTCGGCACACGGTCGGTCACAATGATCGTGTCGTCGGGGACTCGCGTTAGGAACGGACGCGACTCCATGAGCGCGCGGCCATGTTGCATTTGCGCGGCCCCGGGTTGGTCCATGGCCTCGAACCACGGCAGGAGCGGATTGTTGATCGGATTCTTGCCCGGCGACCACATCTGCCAGACGGAATGGTGACCGTAGGTGTGGCCGAACGCGCCGGAGAAAAGATCCCAGTAAAGCGGGCGACGGACATCGGCGGCGATCGAGTGGCCGAGGTTTTTGGCGTCGAACGACACCGGGTGATCCTCATAGAGTGGTTCGCCATCAAGCACTGGCTTGGCCGGGGTGCGGTCGTAGTCAACGCGGGTCTGTGAATAGCGCTCAGTGAACTCGGCGACGTGGCCGTTCTGGCGCATGTTGAAATCGAGCCACACGTCGTCGTGAAACCATTTTGAGGAACCACTGCCGCCGGACGGATGCAGGGTCATCAAGTGCGAGCCGCCATCGCCTTTGCGAAGGCCCTTCGCCATCGCGCGGATGATTTCCTTCTGCTCGTCGTTGTCCACGCCGCGGTCGCCGCCGAGGATCCAGATGAGGCCGGCATCCTGGTAACGTCGGCCGAGCCATTCGCCGTAGACTTCCGCGTTAGCCACGGTGAAGAGGGGTTTGCGGGTGTCGGACTTGTCGTGCCAGAAACGGCCCCAGGTCGGCAGGAAACCGAGGTAGAGCCCGCGCTGGTTCGCTTCGGTGACAATGAAATCGACATGGTCCCAGTAGTCATTCTGCGGCCCGTCATTCACCGCGGGCTTGGTAACATCGAGATCGACGAACGGCAGATGACCGTAAGGATTCGGGTCGGTGTGGCCCTCAAGTTCCGCAACGGCGACGGACTGGAGCACGTTGAACTTCTTGGCCGCGCGGTTATCAAGAAACTTAACGGCCTCCTCGCGGTTCAGGCGATGGAACAATTCCCAGGTCGTATCGCCGAGCCAGAAGAATGGCTGTCCATCGGCAGTGACGAGGAAGCGCTTGTTGTCGGAGACTTTCAACTGAGGCAACCCGGCAGAAAAGGCGATGCTGCCCGCGAAGGCGAGCGCGAGCACGGTGTAAAAAGGCTTCATGGAACCAACGATGCATGGAGGGAAGCGCGCCGACTAGGACAAGCCGACCAAGATTCTTGGACAATTTTGACCCGCCGTGAACGCGGTGCGGCTTATTGGCCGGCGCTTTGGGCGCGGAACTCCTTGGGTGTCTTTCCAAAGGCCCGCTTAAAGCGCTTGTCGAAATAACTCTGGTCCGAGAAGCCCGTGGCGTTGGCGATGTCCGCGATGGAGCGAGTGGTCTCGCGTAACAGCCGCGCTCCATTCGCCAGCCGGACATGGTTGAGATAAGCCACAAGCGTCAGACCTGCTACCTGTTTGAAGGTCTTCATGAACTGCGGCGTGCTCATGCCGACGATTCGCGCCGACGCGCCGACCGAGAGCTTCTCCGCCGCGTGGGCATTGATGTAGTCGAACAGTTTCTTCAGTCGCAGTGAACGTTCCTGCTGGCGCATGAACTCCCACTTCACCACTTCCGAGGCACGGAAGTGCGTGGCCAAATGGTAGAGCAGTTCGAGCAAAAACGCCTTTGACCCAGCCTGATAAAACGACTTGGCCGCGCCGGTGAAGTAGCATTGCAACAATCGTTCCAGCGCGCCATGCACTTCCGGGGCCGCGGGGTCGGTGGCCCGCACGACATGCGGACGCCGCTCGACCTTCGAGTAAAATGGCAGCAGGAAAGCGTAGTCGTGCGAGGGCGAGCCGAGGCTGTAAACAAACTCCGGCAGGAAACTGATCACGATGACGCGCGTATCGAAGCCGAGGAAATCCACGACATGGTGCAGCTTAAGATTGTCCACCACGAGCAGCTCGCCCGCCTGCAACTCCACCTCCTGATCGCCCATGCGGAACCGCGCCGACCCGTCCAGCGGCAGAAACAACTCCAAGCGTTCGTGCCACGTCGCTCCCCGCGTGTGCCCACGCGAAGTGTAGTGAAAGAGTTTAATGAGCAAGGGGAACTCCTCATCGAGCGGCACGTCGTAGCGTCCGCGCGCATCAAGTTGCCGGGCGATGTCGTGCGGCTCGAAGCGGAGCCGATGGCAGATCTCCCGTAGACGCGGCCACGCTCCATCAGCAATCCGGGATGGCCTAGTCGCAATGGGTTTGGCTCGGGCAGCGCTCATATGAATGCACAGAGCCTATGGTCAGCCGGGGGCCGCGTAAATACGCCGGTGTGCCAAAGCGTCGGTGCTACCCGGCGCAAACGGTCTAGCAGCACGCCAGAGGTAATGAGGACCGTCGGCTGAGCGCGCCAGAGGAAGTAATGCGGATTTGCTCATTCGGTACGCCCTTCGCCAGTAGCTAGGCGCGCACCTCACCGTCGCAGATGATCGGGCAACCGTGCTTCTTGGCGACCTGCTCCGTGTCGCCCACGTGATCAATCGCCGCCTGGGAAACGACCACGAGATCGACCTTTTCAAGTGGGTCAGACTTCGCCGGGTTGCCCGGGCAATCGTCGAGGAACGGATCGACCCAGATGCGCCGACCGTTGGAGTGGATGAGTTCGTAGACGACGACGCCGAAGGAGCGAAGGCGTGGGTTCATCCCAGTTTCTCCGCATCGTCATCAACTACCGGCACGCCGAGGTCGCGGCCAAGGATTCGGCCTGGTCGCGCGATTAATTGTCGATGGCTACGCACTCGACGCCACCGACGAAACGCCCCCCATAAAGCCCTTGCCGGACGCTCGTCCGCCTTCATTCTGACGTAATGTCGCAGACGTCTGTGGGGTCCATCGCCGTGGGTAAAACGGCTGCTTCCGCCCCGCTTGATGAAGCCATCACCCGGTCGCAAAGCTTCCTCCTCTCAGAGTTGAAGCCCGAAGGTTATTGGGTCGGTGAGTTGCTCGTGGACGTGACGCTGGTGGCCGACATGCTCATCTTTTATCATTGGTGGGGTAAGGCAGATCGGGAATGGGAACGCAAAGCGATCCAACACATCTTCGACAAACAACTTTCCGACGGTGGCTGGAACATCTACCCGCATGGCCCCGCCGAGGTCAACGCCACGATCAAGGCCTATCTCGCCCTCAAACTGGCCGGAGTTCCGATTCAAGATCCGCGCATGCTCAAAGCGCGGGCGATGGCGAATGCCCTCGGCGGCGTGCCCCGTACCAACACCTTTTCCAAGCTTTACCTCGCACTCATCGGACTCGTCGGTTGGCGCCATGTCCCCACGATCCCATGTGAAGTCCTTCTCATTGGGAAATGGTTTCATGTCAATTTTTGGGAGATGAGCAATTGGTCCCGCGCCATGCTCATCCCGCTCGCGATCATTAACCATTTCCGACCGACACGTCCTTTACTCAGTGGTGTCAATCTTGACGAACTTTATCCGAACGGAAAATGGGAACTCGATGAACCCCTCCGCCCGCGCTACTTTGACTTTTCTCTTCGGAACGGATTTCTCTGGCTGGATCGCCTGCACAAAATTGCGGAATGGGTTTCGCGCAAAGGCCTCCATCCCTTCCGCCAGAAAGCCTTGAAACGGGCCGAACACTGGATGCTGGAACGATTCGAAGGCAGCGATGGTCTCGCCGCGATTTTTCCGGCCATGCTCAATGCCCTGGTTGCCCTGATCGCGTTGGGCTATCGAGATGATCATCCGGAAGTCATTCGGGCGCATCACGAACTCGTGAAACTGATGCATTTCGAGGCGGATACCCTCCGCATCGAACCCTGTTTTTCGCCCGTATGGGATTCAGCCATCGTCCACATGTGCCTGCGCGAATCCGGCGTGCCCGCCAGTCATCCGAAGCTCAAACGATCCGCCGATTGGATCATGGATCACGAAATCCGGTTCCGCGGCGATTGGATCCACAAAAACCCGGTCGACGTGGAGGCATCCGGTTGGGTCTTTGAATTTGCCAATAAATGGAATCCGGATGTGGATGACACGGCGATGGTGATTCTCGCATTGAGACACACGCCCACCGACAATCCCGCACGACGAGACGAATGCCGGGCACGCGCCGTGAAGTGGATGCTCACCTTTCAATGCCGCGATGGTGGTTGGGCCGCATTCGACAAGGATTGCACCAAATCCATCCTAGAAAAAGTTCCCTTTGCCGATCACAACGCGATGCTCGATCCGGAATGTGCGGACATTACTGCTCGCATTCTGGAGTTACTCGGCTACGAAGGATACGACCGTTCTCACCCGCAAATTGTCCGTGGGATTGAGTACCTTCGGAACGAGCAAGAGACCGACGGATCTTGGTACGGCCGCTGGGGTGTCAACTACATCTATGGCACCTGGCAAGTCCTCCGCGGAATGAGTGCCTTGGGTTGGGACATGAATGAACCCTGGCTAAAACGCGGCGCCGATTGGCTCCGGAGTGTGCAATTAGCAAATGGGGGCTGGGGTGAACGCTGTAATACCTATGACGACCCCGTCTTCAAAGGGGCCGGCCCCGCGACCGCCTCTCAAACCGCATGGGCCATCATGGGCCTTTGCGCCGCGGGCGACCCGAGTGATCCCGCCCTACTCCGAGGCATCCAATGGCTCACGGACCAGCAAAATGAGGACGGCTCTTGGACCGAGGATGAAATCACCGGCACGGGCTTCCCGAAGGTGTTTTATTTGAAGTACGATATGTACCGCAACGCGTGGCCGCTCTTGGCGTTGGCGACGTTTCGCCGTGGTCAGCGTGGTCAGCGGCCGGGCGTCGTGCTGTAGCGAAAATCGGGTGGCCGCTTGAATTCATTTGGGACTTCTGCATAGTGGCCTCCATGCATCCTCCGTTTTGTTCGGCGCTGGCGATTAGTTTGAGTCTCGCCACGGCCGCCTGGGCTCGACCGATTTCCCTCGCGGAAATCAACTACAACCCCTTAGACGGCTCGGACTACGAATACGTCGAACTCGTTAACTCAGGCACCGCCAATTTCATGCTCACGGGCTGCAAGTTCACCAGCGGAATCGACTACGTCTTTGCCAGCGGTACCCTGGCTCCCGGCGCCCGGTTGGTTTTGGCCCGCGATCTCACCAAGTTCGCTAGCCGCTATCCGGGGGTCACGGCCCTTGGACCGTACAAAAAGAAACTGAGTGACACGGGAGATACGATCACCTTGACCACCGGCGCCGGTGTTGAGCTGATCAAGATGAAGTACGATACCAACGGCAGCTGGCCCTCGCGCGCCAATGGGTTGGGAAGCTCCCTGGAGGTATTGGATCCCAATGGCGACCTCAATGATCCTCTGAACTGGCGAAGCAGTACGGAATATAACGGATCACCCGGCGTCGCGGGCGTGGGCCCGCTCAACACCGTCGTCATCAACGAGGTGCTCACCCACACCGATCCGCCGATCGAAGATTCCATCGAACTCTATAATCGTTCAGCGACGAGTGTGGACATTAGTCATTGGTATATTTCCAATCAACGCAGTGATCCGACCAAATTCCATATTCCGGCCGGCACCGTGATGCCCCCTCACAGTTTCAAAGTGTTTTTTGAGCAACGAGGGGTGGCCGGTGCCGCCGGATTTAATACTTCGATTACCGGTAATAAGCCCGATTTCACTTTCAATTCCGCGCACGGCGACGAAGCCGTCCTGATGTCCACCACCGGCGGCACGCACCTTCAATACTGGGTCGATTCGGTGAGCTTTGGCTCGGCCGAACACGGTTATAGCTTTGGCCGATACCCGGATTTTACCGGTCCGCTGGTGACGCTGGATCACAACACATTGGGCACGCCGGTCGATGATACCTATCCGCCCGCGTTTATTGTCGATTTTCGACGGGGCATCGGCGCCTCGAATGCACTGCCCCGCGTCGGTCCGCTCATCATCAATCGGGTCCAGTATCATCCCCCCGTCAACGGGGATAAGTTCGTCGAATTGCTCAATATCGCGAGCACCAATGTACCGCTCTACGACCTCTTGCACACCACCAATACTTGGAGTTTGAAGAACGCCATTGATTTCACGTTCCCGACCGGAGTAGAACTGGCCCCGGGGGCCAAGGCGCTGATCGTCCCCATTGCGCCCGCTCTCTTCCGTACCAAGTATCACATCGCGGGGATCGAACAAATTTTTGGCCCTTGGACCAATAGCCTCAGTAGTTCGGGTGATACGATTGAACTCTTCAAACCGGATCCGCCCCAAGATCCACCGCACCCCGACGCGGGATACGTGCCCCAGATTCTCGTGGAAAAAGTCAGCTATTTGCCGACCGCGCCCTGGCCGACGGGTGTGGACGGGACGGGCGCAGCCCTCTTGCGGCTCAATCCGAGGCAATATGGCAATGACCCTTTGAACTGGGCGGTCGATCTCGTTCCACCGATTCAACTGAGCGTCACTCGGCTCAATGTGAGCACGCTCCAATTGAATTTCAACGCTGCGCCAGGCCACGGCTACGTAATCGAAATCGCCACCGATCTTGCGGCCGCCACGCCCTGGTCGGCGTGGTTGGTATTAGATCCGACGGTGAGCGGTAGCCCCGTTCAACTCCCGATCACGCTGACCGCCGGGCATCAATGGATCCGAGTCCGCTAAGGATAGCCTCGCCCTGCCTCCCAGGAGAGGGAACTCAGTTCGGAGCCGCCCCGGCGGCGTCCCGCGCATCAGTGACGTCAGCGGCCAGCGTCAAAACCGATTCACGCGAAAACCGCGGACACCGGCAGGCGAAGATCGAGCACCACGTCAACGACATCGGCTTCGACAAAACTGCGACTGCCACCGGAGGCGGGGAAAATGGAAACGGTGCCCGTCCCGGGGACCACCACCCAGCAGGACTTCACGCCACGGGCAAGATAGTTGCGCACCTTGTCGAGCAGCGGCTGAAGGTTTTGTTTGGGGGACAAAATCTCGATGACCAAGGACGGCGGTACGCCGCAGACATCTTCATCATTGGCCCAGTCTTTGGACAGTGTACCGGTCGGATAGGTGCAGATATCCGGGATGGTTGGCCAGCCATCCAAATCTAACGAGAGCTGTTGGTAGGTCTCGTACCGGGGACGAAAAGCTTGCAAGAGCGCCCCCAAATTTTGGGCGATGCGGGCATGATTGCGGCTGGGCATGGGACGATCTTCCTGAATTTCGTCGAGCGCGAGGACCGGAACTGAGGTCATGCGAACAATCAAAGCCTCTCTGAGCCACCCCGGCAAGCCTGCATCGGTCGTCCCCCTGGATTTGAGACAAAAAAAGCCCCGATCCGAAGATCGGGGCTCTCAATTCTAGCCGGGTTAGCTTAGTAAACGCGGGTGGATTCCTCTTCCTTAACCGGTGAGAGGAGGTTGTCCTCGGTCAAGGTCACGACCAACCGGTGATCGCCAATCTCCGACGCCTTGCCGGTGATGGTGTAGGTGATCACTTGCTTCGCACCCAAGCGGGCCACCGTCGGGAACTTGACGGTCCTGAAGTCAATCGTGCCGCCTTGGCTCGCAATCGGCGACACTTCCTTTTGGAACTGAGCCACCGTATTAATGTTCGTCAGATCAGCGTTGCCTTGGTTTTTGATCGTGATCGTGTACAAGGTCGTTTCGCCAATTTGGAGCGGATCGGGTTCGTCGATTACTTCGAGCAAGACGGCCGAGATACCCTTCCAAAGGGTACACGCTTCGGAGCTATCACGGAGGCCTTGGGCGCTCGTAATGCTCGCGACGTTGCAGGTCTTGCCCGCTTGAGGACTGGTCAGGACGACGTCAAACGACTTGGATTCTCCTGCCTTGAGGCTGCCTACGTTCCAGGTGGCGTTGTTGCCCACCACGCTTGCGCCCGGGGCGCTCACCAGACGGGTGCCCGCCGGAGCGTTGTCCGTCACGACCACACCGGTCAGTTCGG
>JAYVTS010000193.1:0-16702 GCA_043788645.1 Verrucomicrobiota bacterium | reverse complement strand
CGAGTCGACCTTTCCAAGCGTCGAAAATCAGCTCAAAAAGCCTGATTTTACTGGTCGGAATCGCAATCCCACCCGCTGGATTATGCTGGAAGTTCCGTTCCAGATTGTACCGGACATAATTATCCAGATTGATCTCCCGGACCCGCCGCTGGGTGTTGACCCGCCCGGCATTGCGCTCGAAGAAATCAAGATTGGAGACCAAACCAGCTTGCGCGAAGAGAATCGGCGTCGTGGGCTGGCCAGTGAAAACGGTTTTCCCGGTTTCGGGGATGATCTTGACCTTGAATTTGCTGACCCGGAAATTCCAAGCGTTGATCGGTGTGAAAAGGTTGGCCACCCCCAGCCGACCGCGGGTATAGCCGGCATCGTAATAAGAAAGGGAGAACGGCAGCAAAAATCCGCGGTACTTGTCTCCCACGGGAAGGTTGTTCTGACCGGTGAGATAAAGGCCGTGATTTAACAGCAGGTTCTTGAAACGGCGCAGGTTGTTCCGCTTGATTTCCAAGTCGCCGAGGTAGCCGGCGGGATTCGTAATCGGGCTGACGTCGAGGTACTGGATGGCACCCGCCTGGGTTTTGACGTCGGCAAGTTCGAAGACATCCTGGCGGAGCGAAATCTCCACGGGCGGAAGGTCGCCGTCGAAGGCGCGAATTCCGGTGCGCAGGATTTCGTCCCACTTCTTGAGTGCCGAATAGAAGAAATTTGCCTGCTGGGGGCCGGGTGCCGCATTGGCGTTGTCTCGCACATTCACCGAGCCAAGGGAGAAGACGCTCTCCAGGCTCCAGAAGCGGTCGAAATTGGCGTCGCCTAAACTCAAGGGTTCCAGGCCGATTCTGGAAACGGGATTGTAGAAAGGTTCCAGCCAGCGTTGCTCCATTAGGCGGCCGAGTTTGTAGAGATTGCCCACCACGGAATCCAGATCGCGGTTCGCCTGCTCCTCTTCCGCCGTCAGCTCTTGATTGAAGGTGGGATCGTTGTAGTAGAGCTGGTCGGTGAGCAGGTTGTAGTTGTTGAGTTGGGCGAGAATCCGGTCGGCCGAACCGAGAATCCGCCGTACGTCGTCCTCGGCGTTTTGAAGCAGAATAATCTGGCTCTTCAGGGCTCCGACGGCTTGATTTTGTTCCAGAAGAAGATTGCGGCAATTCTCAGCGGCAGAATTCTGGAGGAATTGCATTTCCTTGAGATTGGATGCGTAGGTGATGTCGTTTTGCAGCTTCGCCACCGGAATCGCGCTAAGATTATAGGAGATCGACACCCCTGCCGTGAATGTCACCCCAGGCTGCGACCCAACGCTTACCGCCAAAGACTCGGACCGGCTGAAATTGATCGAGTTAGCAACGCCAATCGCCAGCTGAGACGCAGTGATTTTGCCTTCCGCTACCTGAATGGCACTTATGTTGGCCCCCAAAGTGTCTTCAATGTTCTTGATCCGTGCAGGAAAACTGTCCACGTAATCCTTTTTATTGATGGTTTCCTGGCGATGATAACGCACCTGCTTTATCCCCTGCACCAATTCGCTCGCGCCCAGGCTGAAATCAGAGTTGGGATCGTTCATCAAGGAATCGATTATCTTCCCGATCTGCGCGCGATACGCCGCCTGGCCCGCACTGGTGGCGATGGCTCCGGCATCCACCGGTAATCCCGTCAGGTTGGCCAGCTTCTCATAAAACCCATTCTGACGGGTCTGCTCTTCCTGGAACGCCTGGACTTGATTGTTCTGAACCTTGAAGAGCGTCGCGCGGGCGCTCTCATACGCTGCCTGGGCGCGCGCGATGCTGCCGGCGCCCGTCCCAGTGAGGGTGCTGATGACGCTGTTCACCTGCGCATCGCCAGCCATCACTTCGTCAATCGGGAGCGTGGGTTTCTCATGGTTGCGGATGCGCCGTATGGCCGATCGAGCCTCGTTCACATTGACTCGCGCATTCCGAAGCTGCGTGAGATCGAAGGGGGACTCGGCCGTGGTTTCCGCGCTGTCGCCCACCTGCGAGGCGAGGTCGACACTGCTGAGAAACTGAAGATTGGCGCCCGCGTGATATTCGTGAACCGCGGCGTCGAGCAACTGTTTGCGCTTCGCGGGATCGCGCTGCGTCTCACTGTTGAAGTAGGCGCCGGTCCAAAGCCGGTAGCCAATGGTCTGGGTCGCCTGCGCTTGTTTATGCAGCAACTGACCCATCAAGGCGGTTTCTGTCTGGATCGGCACCACATTCGTGGACTGCCCGGGTATCAAGTCCACATAATAGGTGTATTGCGGGAATCGATCATTCCGAAAGGCGCCGGGATAGCCATTGATCGGCGCCGGTATGGTGTCGGTGTCGATGTCCACCACCACTTTGCCCAGGCTGTTGCCCGCGTGATTCGCCATGACATCGGCCAGCGCGCGCACTCCTTCCGCGTAAAAATTCTGCGCGCGGCAGGCGTCTTTGACGGCGACAAACGGGAACTGCTCCTCAATGCAGCCGTAAGGCAGCGACGGATTCACCGGGCGGGACTGGCTGCCGCCGGTGGGATAACTGATCCGTAATCCTTCCAAGAGCGAGATGTTGCCGCAAATGAGCCAGCCTTGCAGGGAAACCTCCAATCCGAGATTAATGACCTTCGAGAGGCGGTCGAGCTGGGCTTCGCTCGTAACTTGTCGGCGGAGCAAAAGCGCCTGATCGAGCGATTCCCGGAGCGTGGCACTATAGTCGGTCCCGCCCGGCTGGTCGCTGGAATTGAGCCCGAGAAACCGCCGGCGCACGGGATTGGGATCGTTGTTGCCCGAGGGATAACTGCCTTTGTAGGCTCGGACCGAATTTTTGATGGCAGTTTCCACGCTGGCAATTTCCTGATCCAAATCCGCCCGTGCCGGCAGGGCCAGGCAGAGCAAAATCAGCGACGCAAACGACCAGGCGCGCAAATCACGAGGCAGCTGAAGACGCAGGGAGCGGCCTTGGGCGAAAGGGGTTTTCATAAAGGTCATGGGCGGAAGTTTGATGGTGAGCTTCAATCCCGGCCCGGGTTGGCGCCCGCCGAAATCCGGTGCGAGCCGTCGGTGCTGGAAACTCCCAGATTGCAAAGGCGCCCGCCGATGGCGGTGTAGAGACGGACCGGCGCGCCTGGCGCGTTGATATCGCGCCCGGAGATGCCCTTGTCGTAGTCGTCGTAAACCGGGGTCTGGCCTGGCATCGGTGCGGCGACCAGGGCGAGCCGAAGGTCGGAAATGGGATTGATCGTGGCGTACGCCCATCGATTGCCATTTTCACCCGGCCCGTAAATCGTGAACGTGCGAGGATGTAAATCCGTGTCTTCCGCGTCGTCACCCGACGCGCTGGTTAATCCATCCAACGCAAAGCCGAAACTGGGATTGCTGTCTCCGTTGATCAGCGGGGGGCGGTCCACATCCACGATTGCGGAATCAGTCTTCTGGGCGTGGAGCGCGGTGAAGCCGGTGGCATCAACACCGTCGGCAACGCTGCCGGCGACTGCGCCAAAGCCTTGCAGAATCGTGCCCTGCACGAGAGTGGCATTGAAATAGGGGCTGGCATCCGGTGGCGGGGCAACGTTTCGCAGCGTCACCACCACCCAATCGCCCAACGCGAGTGTGGAACCTCCGGGAATCCGGTACGCGCGGGCGCGGTAGGCCAGGGTGTAGTTGTTCGCGGCGGAGAAAGCGGAACTGGGGATGCTCAAGTTAATCGTCGGCTGGCGTTGTCCAAGGGCCGACCAAGCCACGGGAGGCGTTGCGGCACCCTGCCATTCCAATTCCCATCCGATTTCGGATTCCGACAGGCCGGCGACCAACGCGACACTCGCCTCCGAAATCGAGGCAAATCCATTCACGGCTGTGACGCCGATCTCCTGCTGATGAGTGTAAACTCGCGCCGTGACTTCTGGAGGCGGCAGTCGCAAGGTGAGCACCAGATTGCTTGATCCCGGCCCGGGGACGATTCCGCCCAAATTGTCGCGATAGCCCCGCGGGTCGCCCGCCGTGTTCAAGCCATCGATCCCGGCAAGAAGATAACCGGTCTTGCTGGCCTGGAGATTGATGCGCAAACCGGGGAGGCAATTGATCGTGAAGCGCCCCGTCGTCCGATCGATAACGGTGAATGCGGAATCCAGGTCGGCGTTCAACCCCAGCACTTGCACGGATACGTCCTGAAAGCGATTCGGATCGCCGCTGCCCTCAACCGCGATCTGCCCCGACACCGGATACGCCGGCGTCCCATACACCAGCAGGCTCCAGCCGAGGAGCGCATGGGCCGCGCCGGAGTCGGTGTTGGCGTAACGCAATTTCCAGGCGCCGAAGGCATCGATATCATTGAAGACCTGCAGAGATTGCCGCGGCCGCCGCACCGCGTAGCTGGCAAGGGAGTCGCGCAGCCTGGCTTCGTAGAGTCCCAGATCCAGCTTGCCATTGACCGCGACTGGAAGAGGTTTCGCGCCCCGCAGTTCCGGCGGTTCGAGCAGCGTGAAGGGATCGATGGGCAGCTCGCCGGAATCAAAAATGACCGACTTGTTCGGCCCCACTGCTTCGCCGCCGTGCAGGTTGATCGTCACGCCGTTGGGACCCGTCAGTTGAAGTGTGTGCTTTTCCACCCCGGCGTCCTGCGCGACGATTACCAGAATCCTTTGGGCGAGCAGCCGGTCGGGAACTTGAATCGTGCTCACGCTCGCCGAGCCGCCCGCCACGCTGGTCCCATTGAGCGGAATATCGGCGAAATATTTGTACGGGCGGCGTTCCAAGGGGCTGCGGCCTTTGCGCGTCAATTGAAAAGTCCCGCGCAGCGTAATCGGCTGCGGGGTCATCCCGGCAATCGTTTCGTAATACTCGCCTTGAGCCACCGCGGCGCCGCCTTCCGAGCCGGTGAGTTGTCCGATCAACTCCACTTCGCGGGAGATGAACCGGGGCAGCGGGTTTAAAAAATCCGGCTGCGAGGCGCGCCCGGGAAGCGTGTTGTACCAGCGGTCGCCTTCCGCGTTTGTAAGATAACGAAGCCCGGTGTCCGGATCGAGGGCGGAATTATTCGGATCCGTCGCGAAGTTCTCGAAGGGGTGGCGGTTCACATCCCCGGGCGGCTGGACGAACCCGCCGCTGATCACGAACCGGCTGGCGAAATTCGAATCGTAGCCGCCCGCCGGCGTGTCCGTGAGATGTCCCAGCAACGGCGCGTCCAGCGGCCAGAGCAAAGTCTCCTGGCTGTCGATGATGCCGCGCAACTGGCCCGAACCGCTCTTGTGATCCTGAAAAAGGTGGATGAACAAATCGATGTCTGCGACCGGATTGCTTTTCCCATTCACCGTCTGAATGCTGGCGACCCCCTGCCACTGGCCGTCCAATCCACCGGCCTCGATCACCAGATCAAAGGTCTTCGATTGGCCGGTGCTCGCATCGATTCGCAGTTTAGCGAGATACGTCCCGGGTGAGAGATGGGTCGGATCCACAAAAATCTTCAACGTGCCTGTTTCCGAACTGGTCACGCCGTGCGTTTCGGATACGGACAACACACTGGCCGCCTGTGTCGCGGTCAACCCGGTGGCACCGCCCTGCGATTCACCGGCCAACAGGGAGACGTTCCATAGCAGGATGCCGCCGCCTTGATTGTACAAGGGCAGCAGGAGCGTGGTTTGTCCCTTTGCCATCCGGATCGTGGTTTGGGTGCGGCGGTCGTTGAAGACCGGCGGCGCTCCGGGCAAGCCCACATCCCGGTCTTCCGGACCCGGGGTCCACGGGGCGCCGTTGGCGGGCGGCGGGAACGCGAGCGGCGGCAGGTCGATGTCTCCCTCGGCCTCGACCACCATATCCGGCTGTATGCTGAGGCTCGACGTCGCCTTCACCCAGTGCCCCAAATTGGGGTTGAGGAACTGGAACTCGGATAATTCGGGTTTTTTGGGGTCATATAATTGATACCGCTGGCTGCCGGCCTCCCGGCGTGCGATTAGCTCGATTTTGGCCAGGTCGCCAGGCTTGAAGATGCTCACGACATTGACATCTGTCGATCCGCCGGAGGGGATGCCGACGAGGTTCCAACCTTTTTGAAAATCCAGCGACAGAGCGCTTTTCGGGGCCAAGCCATCCACTACCCAGTTGGTACGGAAGCCGGCGTCGTAAAAGGCCCAATAGGCCCGCCCGGCTTGGATGGGCGCCATCGGCAGCACGGAGTTTTGCTCCGGCTGGCCCGGGCTCGGGCGGCCGTACTGGGACCATTGGCCGGAGGCGTTGTCATAGGTCCAGACGCCGCGGAACAAGTTTGTGGGGAATGCTGCCTCTGGGGACGAGATTGCTGGCAATACCTGAAAGGTCAGCAAATTCCAGCCAAACTGAAGGCGGTTGGTTTGCAGCATGCTTGTCTGGGCGGTGGCTACGAATGTGCCCGACACCGAAAGCCAAAGGGCGAATATTCCTCGATTCATACCAGATAAAACTTTTCGGAAATGACATTTTTCTTCAACGATACCGCTTGAGTCCCCGATTGACCGCCGTGCCTTAACGTTGAAGAGAGTTGGGAACAATTTTGGAGGTAGCTCAGACTTCTTGGCGGGGAAGAAATTCGGGCATCTTTTTGGCAACGGCAAAACAAACGCAAAAGGACCGTTTTGTTAACGAGTCACGGAACGGGCATCGTCCGGTACCGGCAACGCCGCACGGCCACTCCGCTGGTTGAGTCCTCAGGCGATCCGTACTTGCAGCATGGGCAAGATATCAGCTTCGGCAGCCAGCTTCCGCTCGTAGGAGTCCAAGGTAGGGATCACCGCCTGGGCAACCTTGGCGTAGGCGCGAAGAACGGCTTTGCAGTTGTGCCCCAGAGCTTCCTGCACAGATCGCCTCATCCTGGGTACGCAATGACTACGACTAGGCCGCGCGCTTGGCGTCCGTGAACGACGGCACCTATTTGGGCAATTACGCGTACATTGACACCGTCACCTTCAAATAAGGCGCCACGACCCGAATGACGACCCAACGCCAGGCGGTGTCTTCGAGGCCATCGCCATTGGTATCCGTGAGTTTCCAGATTTACTCACGTTTTTGAATCGCGAGGACGCTTGACCGTTGGGGGGTCACTATTACGATCCGAATCATGATGTTTCCTTGCCGGCTGGTCCGGCGGTTGGCCGCGTTCGCTTGGGTGGGGGCGGTGGGGTCCGTTGGGCTCTTGGCGGAGGACAAAGCCAACGGACTCGTCGTCACTTTTGTCAACGGAGCCGCTCGGGATGTGGCGGTGCGGGAAAACGTTCAACTTTTTGTCCCCCAGGGTGAAGCGCCGACGCCTTTTCTTCCCGCAGGCCCGTTTACGGCTACTTGGACCGGTTTTTTAACTTCGGAATTGCGGGCTGAATATGTTTTCCATGCCGAATTCAAAGGGGATTTGAAGGTGACGTTTGGAGATGTTTCCGCGCTGGCCACACCTTCGGCCGAGGGCAAGTTGGTGACGGGATCCAAGGTCAAGCTCAACAAAGGTCCTAACGCAATCAAGGTGGAGTACAAAGCGCCAGAAAAAGGGGACGCCTTTGTCCGACTTTTTTGGTCCAATAAAGAGGTGCCCATCACTCCGATCCCACTGGGGGTATTGGGACATGATGCCTCGCTGGAGTTAGAAAAATCGAACCAAATCCACCAGGGCCGTGATCTTTTTGCGGAATTCCGCTGTGGAAAATGTCATGGGGTGGAGGGCGGGCGGATGGCAGAACTCGCGGCGGACGCGCCCGCGTTGTCTGGGTTGGGCGGGCGGCGAAATTTCGATTGGATGGCCCGGTGGATCCTCGACCCCAGCGCGCTGCGTCCGGGCACGCCGATGCCTGCGATTTTCTCCGGCGAACACCAGCAGGAGGATGCAGATGCGGTGGCGGCGTACCTCCGTTCACTGAAGGGGGAGTTAAAATACGAAGCGAAGACGGGTGATGCGGCAGCGGGCAAGGCGCTTTACGACCAATTACATTGTGCGGCGTGTCACGTGGCGCCGGACACGACTGAAGCGCCGGGGCCGGGCCGAATTTCTCAAAAGAGCGTGACAGCGAAATTCACGCCCGGCGCGTTGGTCGCGTTCCTGCGTCAACCCGAGGAACATTTCAAGTGGGTTCGCATGCCCAACTTTAAGCTGACGGAAGAGGAAGCGACCCAATTGGCCGCCTACCTGGACGCGAACGCGGAGGCACCCGGCGATCGCCCCAGTCCGACCGATCCGGCCCTCATCGGGCGAGGACGACAGCTGATTCAAACTTCGGGTTGCTTAAATTGTCATCAGCTGGAAGCACAAAACCAATTTGCGACTCGAAAATTGGTGGACCTGCCGGCCGCCCGTTGGACAGAAGGCTGTTTGGCGGACGAGCCGCACGGGGGTGGAAAAGCCCCACGGTATCACTTGACTACGGAACAGCGCGTTGCGCTGCGGGCATTTGGCGCAACGGATCGAACCTCGTTGGGGCGACAGGTGGCCTCCGATTTTCTGGAGCGACAAAGCCAGGCACTAAATTGCCGCGAGTGTCACGGGAAAGTGGAAGGCGTTCCGAAATACGAGTTGCTGACGGGAAAATTAAAACCGGAGTGGGCGGCCAAATTCATTGCCGGGCGAGAACCGTGGAAGCCTCGTCCGTGGGTGCTGTTGCGGATGCCGGGATTTCCGGCCTATGCGGAGTCCCTGGCCAGTGGTCTGGCGACCCAAGGCGGATTGCCACCGAAGACCGACGCGGATCCGATCCCTGAAAACGCCAAGGAACTGATCGAAGCCGGTCGAAAATTAGTGAGTGCGAATGGCGGTTTGTCCTGCACCCAATGCCATGGAGTGGGTGATTTCGGAGCGACGGCCGTGTTCGAAGCACCGGGAATTAACCTCGCGTATTCCAATGACCGGATCCAACCATCGTATTTCCGGCGTTGGCTCCGGAACCCCCAAAGTATTGATCCAGAAACAAAAATGCCCGCCTATTTTGACGTCGAAACGGGGGCCAGTCCCTTAAGCGATATCCTGGGTGGCGACGGCCCCAAAACGATCCAAGCCGTCTGGGAGTATTTGCGGCTGGGCGATAAAATGCCTCGACCGGAATAGACTTGGAATATCCGGGCTACTCGGCAGGGCGCGGATGTTTCCCCAGCGGACCGCCCGCCAAGGTATTGATTTGAGCGGCGGCAAAGCCGGCCCCAAAGCCGTTGTCGATGTTGACGACGGTCACGCCCGAGCCGCAGGAATTCAACATACCCAGCAAGGCCGCCAGCCCGCCCAGGTTCGCGCCGTAGCCAATGCTCGTGGGCACGGCGATCACCGGGCGTGAAACTAAGCCCGCGATCACGCTCGGCAGGGCGCCCTCCATGCCGGCTACGACAATTAAGACATTGGCACGTCGAAGATCAGCCACACGCCGTAGCAACCGATGCAGACCGGCGACTCCCACATCGGTAATCCGCTCCACGTGATGTCCGAGAAAGGTCGCTGTTACCGCCGCCTCTTCGGCGACCGGAAGATCGCTCGTCCCAGCACAAACGACGGTGATATGGCCCGGGCAGGGTTGAGCGGCATCCCGAATGATGGTGACGCACCGCGCCAGTTCGTGATGCTGGAGGTTAGGGAATTTCCGTCGAAGCACCTTCACTTGCGAGGGCTCGACGCGGGTGATCAGTGCTCGGCCATTCACCGCAACGATTCGATCAGCGATCGCCACAATTTGAGCGGCCGTTTTGCCGGCACCATAAATGACCTCCGGCGCACCGGTGCGACGGAGGCGGTCGAGATCGACTGTGGCAAACCCGAGGTCGGCTTCCGCCAATTCAGGTTCTTCGAGCAGAGCAGGGAACGAGGTCGCCATGAACGAGAAGTTGAATCAATGATCCGCGGGTCGGCTACCGAGATCCGGACCGTTGTCGGGCGGCACGGTAAAGGGTCTCCTCTTCGGTTGAACGGTGGGATTCGGATCCGAGTGCGAGGTAACGGCGCGCTTTGGTGAGGTCGCCGGATTCAGCCAAGATCACACCATAGAACCAAGCCAGAGAGGGTTCCTCCCGAGTCGCCACGGGGAGCACGTCAAAGGCCCCTACCGCTTCGCGGATTCGGTGGCGTCGCCAGAGGCTGAAAGCATAGGTAACGACGGCCTCGGGGCGCATCGGAGGTCGATGGCGAAGGCGTTCTGCGAGAGGATGAGGATCCGGATCATCGATGCCCAGCAGTAAACCAAGATAAGCGGTTTCGTTTTGGGCAAAGCGATCATCGGGTCGAAATTCCAAGAGGCGTTTAGCCGCTCGAAATCGGCCGACGGAGTCACCTCGAGCCCGGTACAGGGTGGCGAGATGGAGCAGGGCAGGTTCCGGGTCCGCGGCGGCCTCAGCCACGGCCCACCACGACGGTTCAATGGAAGTGCTCAAATTCCACGCGACGGAAAATTGAGCGAGTCGTTCGAGTTGAGCGGGATCTCGATTGGCGAGTTTCAACGCTTTATTCCATAGAGAATCGATGACATTTGGACGACGTTGCTCGGCGGGCATTTGGTTTTCCGCCCGAGCTTCGTACGCGAACCGAAAAGGCTCATCCCGGCCCCAGTTCGAGCTTCGGGTCCAAGCGCCCAATCCGAGCCAATCGTTTTGTACGGCGTGGAGTTCGGCGATGGCGACGGCTCCCGGCGGGCGGGTCGCGAGCTCGGGAGGCAAGCTTTTCACCCAAGCGAGAGCTTCCGCGGCCAGGTCTTGACTCGACATCCAATTCAACAGCTGGGCGAGATGGGATGGGTGGGTCGCTTGGGCGACGTCTCCCATCAGTTCTGTCAAATACTTTGGAAAAGCGTTCGTTTGTGCGGCGCGCAAAACTTCCGCTCGGAGCAGGCGAGGGGACCAATCCTGGGTATTCCAAAAGAGGAGTTCGCGCGAGGCTTCGAGGGCCTCGGTTTTTCGGCCATTTTCGAGTGCTTCACGAGCGAGGGCACTCAGTGCTTCGGTGCGTAGCTGGGGATTCCCGCGCAGGTGATCGAGCACCGCCCGGCCTTCGCTCCGAACGAGTTCCGACCCGGTTTGCAATTGGACGCAGGCGAGTCGAAGTTGGCGGGCGGGGGCGTTGGGCTCCAAGGCGGCGCCAACGGCCAAATGGCGCGCTGCCAGGTCGGGATTATTTTCGGCGAGGGCGAGCGTCGCGGCGACCTCTGAAAACGCCACCGAGTTCCGGGCGTCTTCGGGGACGCGACTGAGAGCAATCGTGGCGGTCGAAAGATCGTTAAAATCCAGGGCCGATTGACTCCAAGCGAGCAGATTTGCTGAATTGTCCGGCTCCAACTCCACCATTCTCGCCCGCCAATGGATCGCATCTCGCGACGACAAGCGGGTAGCGGTTTCGGCTAAAAGCAGGGTGGCCCGCAGGTTGGTTGGATCGCGCTCGAGAACACGGAGTGCGGTCCAATTGGCGGTTTGAAGATCACCCCGACTGAAGGCGGCTTGAGCGGCGCGCAACCATCGAAAATGGCGAAGCGCGGCGTAACCCCGGACGCCCGGAGCGACGGCCGCCCCGAGGAGGCCAAGGCTCAGGATCCCCAGCCAAAGCTTCGTCCGGCTCGATCGCCAGCCCGAAGCGCTCGGAGGAGCGATGCGGGCCGCAGGCGAACCGAGCCGACGAGGAGCGGCGGGCAGGGAGTGCGGCACTCCTGGAGTCTCGGTGTGAATTGGGGGTAGATTCAAGCCTCAGAAGTAGCCAACCTCGTTTTCTGTTTGTAGTCGGAATCGGCGTTAAACCGGCTCATCGGCCGATCATCTCAACGAAACAGGAAGAATAAATCCGCGATTTAGTTTCGACAGAATTGAGAATCGGTGGCGAGATTGCGGCGTGACCGGGGTTCGAGTCTTAGTCGTCGATGATGAGCCGTTGGCGCGTGAGCGGCTGCGAGGCCTTTTAGCGCGCGACCCGAGGGTCGCGGCGGTTTTTGAGGCGGCGAATGGAGCGACCGCACTCGACACATTTTCCCGGGAACACCCGGAAGTCGTCCTCCTGGATGTTCAAATGCCTGGGTTGAGCGGATTCGAGGTGATGGAGCGGCTTCCGATCCAGACCCTTCCAGCCGTCGTTTTTATCACCGCTCATGATCACTATGCAGTTCGCGCCTTCGAGTTTCATGCCGTTGATTATCTGCTGAAGCCCGTCGAACGTGAACGCCTTCATTTGGCGTTGGAACGGGCCATTTCTCGGATTCAAACTCAGCACGCTGAGGAATTAGCTCCCAAAGCCGCTGCGATGCTGGCGGATATTCGAGCCGGAGACCGGACGCCAGTTCGGCTCCCCATCAAGAACAACGGCCGGATCACGTTTGTAAATCTGGCGGACATCGACTGGATCAATAGTGCGGACAACTACGCGGAATTGAACGTGGGCACCCACAGCCACTTGATTCGGGAAACGATGGCCCATCTCGCTGAGCGTTTGCCGACGGATATTTTTTGCCGGGTCAGCCGGACAGCGATTGTCAATCGCTCGCGAGTGACGGCGCTTCAGCCCCTGCCCCATGGTGAGTACGCCTTGACGCTCACGACGGGAGCCAAGGTCACATTGTCCCGCACTTATCGGGATCAATTACCTGGCTTGCGGGGAGGTTAGTTCAAAGGGTTCCGCCTAAACCCAGTTCCAGCTGCGCAATTCCTTGCTGAGGTGGATGATTTTAGCCACCGCTTTCGCGAGATTTTCGAGCACAAAATCGTGATGATCGTCGCCCAACCAGGGGGAGCGGATCATGATGGAGGTCAGGCCCAAGATTCGGGCCGCTTGAGCGTCGGATGCTTTGTCTGAGAGCACAAAGCATTGGCTAGGTTCGAGGCGCCACTGGTGCATGGCTTCTTGGAAAAGTCCTGGGTTCGGCTTAAAACAAGGATGTGTTTCGTCGTCGGACGCGCACAGAAGAATTTCATCAATTGGCAGTAAAACACCCAATCGACGGTGCATTCGGTCTACTTCACTCCGGGACACTTCACCGCGACCCACCCCTGATTGAACGGTAGTTACAAACACCAGAAATCCAGCGTCTTTAAGTTGTTGCAACGACTCCCGAGCGCCGTCGTGTACTCGGAAGTTTTCCACCCGGCACGGCGGGACGGGTTGACCGTCGCTCTCAGTCACCTCGTTGAGCACCCCGTCGCGTTCTATAAAGACTGCTTTCTTCACGCGAATGAGAGAAGCAGTCCTCCTGCCAACTTTGGCCGACGCACTACGCCTTTCGGCGGGTCTCATCGCCCCCAAAAAGTATTCGGATCCCTGCGGTTTTCTGGAATCCCCCAAACCCGGAAAAGAACTCGGCTACTCGGACAAATCCTTCGATGCGCCGATCCGCAAATCCATCTCTTTAACCCAAGGAATTGTCTTGGTAATCATCGCATCTTCCAATTGGCCCGGATAGGGTTTTAGGGTGAACTGGGCGACCCCGATGACCTCTCCATTGCGATCATGCAAGGGCTGAATGACGACGCCAGCGACCATCGTTCGGTGGTAGTTGGCGCGATCTTTGGTAAAAACCATTTTCTCAACATCATTCGCCAGGCGTCCGAGGCTCTTGGAGTTTTTTGCGCCCATCACATGGAGTTCTGAATTGCCGACTTCTTTGCCGAGAATTTCGACATCGAGCAAACGCGGCTGCTTTTCCAAAAGGGTCCGAGCGAGAGACGCCGCCAGGGATTCCAATGGCTTGTAGGTCAGCCGAAGATCGCTGAAATAGGAGACGGAATCCGATTTGGTAAACAACCCGATTTGCCCGCTGATATGGGAATTATCGGTCAGCTCAGGCATAATCTCTTTGCCATCGAGCAAGATTTGGAGGCGATTTGCCTCCGCCTTGATCCCAAGTTCGTACCAACGCCCCTTTTCGATCGGCAGCTCCGGCCCGAGCGGGGAGCTGCGTTGGCCCTCCACAAATTTGTAAAATCTGACATTGTGCCCGAGCGAACTGGCCCGAACGACATAAAAGTTTTTTGGGTCCGAGATGCGAAAAGCTAATCCGGCCATTTGCTCGACTTGGCCGTCCACCAATTTGAAGCGCAAGGTGGCGTTAAAATTGCCATAACGTTCGCCTTCAAAAGCAAGTACCGGAAATCGCTCATCCGCTGGATCGCGAGACAATTGGGCGACCACGCCGCGCCGCGCCGTCTGGGTGGCGTTGGGCGTCAGGGGCGAAAAGGCAGAGGGAACCTCGTCGAAGATGACTTGCCAATCCGCCGACGCAGTCGCAGTTCCGGCCACAAACGCCTTCCATCCAGGCGGGATGCTCCCGGATTTCAGTTCGGAAAAATCGAAGACCCGTTCCGCCGCGGCCAGAGACAGGGCGCACCCCCAAGGCAGGAGCCGCAGCCCGGTTCGTCTGAGCCCTTTCGTCGCGAGACGCAGCGAGAGGCTGTCAGGCCAACGCTCCGAGTCCTTCTTACTGCACGTCGCAGCAGAAAGAGTATGAAATAACCGAACTAAACGACACAAAACGCTGTTCACTTTACGACATAATAGTTAAGGGGTTTGCCTGGGGCACTTTAGTTTCGCCAAATGTTGCGGCCAGGTACCTACTTCTTCAATCCCCGCAGGTGAAGATCAAACCAGTTGGCAAATAGGACGAGATCCTGCTCAATCCCGCTCCAGCCATGTTCTTTGCCCGGGCGACGATCCACCCAGCAAATGACCCCGACTTCCTTCGCCTTTCGTTCAAAGATTTCGGCTTGATAGATCGGCACCAGCTTGTCGGCCTCACCGTGAATAATCAGCGTGGGCGGCATCTTCGCCGTGACGAAATAGAGCGGGGAAATCTCCCGACCATACTGTGCCCGGCTTTCAGCGGTCTCGCTCCGGGGACCAAACGCCGGTTTGAAACTGGCCAAAGTACCGACTCCCACCGCATCATCACCGGGTTGGCCCCAGTTGAGATAATCGGTGGGCGGAAAAAAAGCGGCGACCGCCTGCACCCCACTCGATTCCCGGTCAATCGGATCCCGTGCGGTAGGGTCACCAAGCGTTCCTTGAGTACCCAACGTCAAGGACAAGTGCCCGCCAGCACTGGCTCCAAAAACCCCTAGTTGATCGGCCCGTATGCCATATTCCGCGGCGTGACTGCGAATAAAGCGCACGGACCGATGCAAGTCGGCGGCACATTCCGGAATGGTAAACCGGGGTTGAGATCCGTGTACTACAGCAAACACCGTGTAACCACGATCCAAGACCGCCTTGAAAAATTCCGGGTTAATCGCTTCGTGACTCGAAAAAAAACCGCCGCTGATCACGCCGATCACGCCGAATCCATTGGTTTTCTGAGGCTGAAGCACGTCGAGGGTGAGGGCCGTTCCAAACTTTCGACCGTAAATGACTTCGGTGCGTTTAAGACCCGGCAGGTCGCCCGCGTTAAGGATGACGGCCATTAACCACCCGGTGGCATAGAAGAGGAATTTCATGATAGGATTTAAAGACAACGCTCGGGGACGGTTCGGCAAGGGCGGAAATCGCGGACGAAGGAATCGTTCGGTTGCACCCAATCCGCTTTATGGATATTTGTCCTCGAACGTCCTTTCGGCGCGTTGACGCCTTCAGCCAGTCCGCCAATCTGCCCGCTCGTTTATGGCAAAGCTTCAGCGAGCACTCCTTTCGGTCTCCGACAAAACCGGTCTCACGGACTTGGCTCGCACCCTCGTGGCGGCCGGCGTCGAATTGCTTTCGACTGGCGGTACGGCGAAGGCGATTCGCGAAGCGGGCCTTCCGGTGATCGACATTTCCGAATTCACCGGATTTCCCGAAATGCTGGATGGTCGGGTCAAGACCTTGCACCCAAAGGTCCATGGCGGTTTGCTCTTTCTCCGGAACCACCCCGAACACGAGGCGACCGTCAAGGCGCACGGGATCGCGCCGATCGATCTCGTCGTGGTGAATCTTTACCCTTTTGAGGCCACGGTGGCCAAGCCGGGTGTTTCGCTGCACGAGGCGATTGAAAACATCGACATTGGCGGACCTTCAATGCTTCGGAGTGCCGCCAAAAACCATGAGTCCGTGACGGTGGTCGTCGATCCGGCGGATTACGCCATCGTGGCGGAACAGATTCGTTCCCACGGCCACACCACGTTGGAATTACGCCGAAAACTGGCCGCCAAAGTCTACGCCCGCACCGCGGCCTATGACGCGGCCATCGCAGCACATTTGACCAAAGAATTCTCGGCCGGGACCGAACCGTTGCCGACTTTGGCGATCAGCGCGCCGCTCGTTCAACCGCTTCGATACGGTGAAAATCCTCATCAAAAAGCGGCGCTTTACGGCAAATTTCCGGAATACTTTACGCAGCTCCACGGCAAAGAGCTTTCGTATAATAACATTCTTGATCTCACCGCGGCGGCGGCGTTGATCGCCGAATTTGCGGGCACTCCGCCGACCCTCGCAATTCTGAAACATACTAATCCGTGCGGGGTAGGGCAGGGGACCGATCTTCGAACCGCCTGGACCCTGGCGTACGCCACGGATAAACAAGCACCCTTCGGGGGTATTATCGCGGTGAATACGATCTTAGATCTCGCTTGTGCTCAGGCGATTGCCGAGATTTACAGCGAAGTGATTATTGCGCCTGAATTTGCACCGGATGCTTTCGCGTTGTTGCAGCAGAAAAAAAATCTACGATTGTTAAGAGTGAGGAAAAATCCCACGGTCGCTGCGCCCTACGATCTGCGGAGCGTCGGTGCCGAGTCCTATCTATTGCAAGAACGTGACCTCAAGCTCACCTCCGCGGCAGAACTCAAAGTGGTCACTCAACGCGCCCCAAC
>JAYVTS010000192.1:0-15752 GCA_043788645.1 Verrucomicrobiota bacterium | reverse complement strand
CCTACCGATCCAATGACGAGTGCGGTGGATCTAGATTTCGAAACGTCTTTCCAACGCCCGAACTCACCGGGGCATTTTGACTATCCAAAAATTCCACCGGGAGACTGGAAGATCCAGTCGCTCTGGGAGATGCCGCGAACCAGTCTCGACGGATCGACCTTGAATTTGTCTGGGGGAGATGAGGTCGATGTCACGGTGGCTGCTGGCGAGACGGCGCGGGTTCTATTGGAGGGTGGGATTCGGGTTAAGGGGCGCATTCAATTGCCGACTCATTTTGAAATTCCTCCCAATTGTTTTTGGGCGGCCTTCGCTCGGACGGGTCCTTATCCCCCGGCCGAAATGGAGGGAAATTGGGAGGAGCAGAAAAAGTGGAGAGAGCAGCCTCAGATCCGGGCGGAGTTAAAAGCAGCCAAGGTGGCTCATGCCCACATTGCCGCCGATGGGAGTGTGATCCTTGCAGCAGTCCGCCCAGGAATTTATCGACTTGAGGCCGCTTTATTGGAAAGACTCCCCAGGATGAAAAGACGATTGGCTTTGTTCGCCGAATTTGTCGTGCCGGCGGACGGGAGAATTAAGGAATTGGATTTGGGTATTTTGGAATGCTCGCTGCCGCCGGAGTCGAAATGAGGTAAGAGTGGCCGACTGGGTGGGTCTGCTCCTGGAGGTCGGCGCCGCGCTCGAGCATGAGGAGAGCCGCATCCCAGCGGCCATTCCAGACAAAGTAGCGCAACGGCGTGTTGCCCTCGTCGTCGCGGATATTGATGTTGGCGCCGTGGTCCAGGACCAGACGGAGACTATCGAGGTTTTCCCATACGTGGAACAACAGAGCTTGCCGGTAGGTGCTCAAGACGTCTGGGTTGGCTCCGTGCTCAAGGAACACACGGAATGTCTCAGCAGAGGCCGGATTGCTCACATGGGATACCAAGCCGGCAAAAGTGGAACCGCCGTAGATATCCTTGGATTGATTCGGGTCCATGCCGGCTTCGAGCAACAGGCCTTTTCAAGGTTGGGACCACCTCGCCTTTGCTCTACACCGCAATGCACGCTAGACACCGGGAGTCCAGTCTATGCTGTCCAAAAAGTCAATTCTACAGAGGTCGCTCTGGCTACTCACAGAGGCAGTGCCCGTCGTATTGACCCTCGGCACGTTGCTGGTCGGCGGTGCTTCCATCGAGTTGGCTAAAACATCTCACTGGTCGCTCCAACCCATCCGGCGTCCGCCCCTACCGATCTCCAGCGGCCTCAAATCAAAAAACGCAAATCCGATTGACGCATTTGTGGCGGCCAAATTGGAGGAAAATAAACTCTCGTTCAGCGTCGAGGCGGATCGGCGCACGTTCATCCGTCGGCTTTACCTGGTCATGCACGGTCTTCCGCCCACGCCCGATGAGGTGCAGCAATTCATCCGTGATCCTCAGCCCGAAGCCGTTGAGAATTTGATAGATCGAGTTCTGGCCAGTCCCCGCTACGGAGAACGTTGGGCGCGTCATTGGCTCGATGTCGTCCGCTACGCAGATTCCAATGGCTTTGAAACGAATCGGGAACGAAAGAATGCGTATCCCTATCGCGACTTTGTTATCCAATCGCTCAACGACGATAAGCCATTCAATCGGTTCATTAAAGAGCAGATTGCGGGCGACGCTTTGGGCGCGGATGCCGGTACTGGATTTTTGGTCGCTGGCGCTTATGACTTGGTCAAGAGTCCGGATGTGAACCTGACGCTCATGCAGCGTCAGGATGAGCTGGCCGATATGGTGAATACGACCGGCACGGCGTTCCTTGGCCTTACCCTGGGCTGTGCGCGTTGCCACGATCACAAATTCGATCCCATTTCGCAGCAGGACTATTATGCCGTACAGGCGGTTTTCGCGGGAGTCAATTTTGGGGATCGGCCTTTGCGACGTCAGCTCAGTGCGGCCGAAGAAGGTCAATTAACTACACTCAGGATCGAATTGGCAGAACGCGAAAATGCGCTCGCCAAGCTAAAAGAGAAGGCAGCCATCAAGGTCCCGGTCGTCGCCTCTGCAAAAACCCTTCGTCCCCCTGTTAACGAACGGTTTAACGAAGAGATTTTTACCGCGATCCAAGCCGTCGCGGTGCGTTTCAATATTTTTGCAACGACCGCGGCCGAACCGTGTTTGGACGAATTGGAGGTCTACGATAACCGGGGTACGAATGTGGCGCTGGCGTCTGCTGGGACGAAGCCCAATGCTTCGGGTACGCTCCCCGGTTACGCGATTCACAAGCTAGAGCACATTAACGATGGGATTTTCGGTAATAATAAAAGCTGGATCTCGGATACTGCCGGGAAGGGTTGGGTACAACTGGATTTTGCGGCGCCCCAACAGATTCAGCGGATCGTGTGGAGCCGTGATCGAGAGAGCCATTTTAAAGATCGCGTGGCGACGGACTATCAAATTGAAGCGGCGATTGAACCTGGAAAATGGGTTGAGATCGCGTCGTCCAAAGAGCGGGAATCGACCGGCACAACCCAGGCTAACGCCTTCCTCCAACGGCTATCCGAGGGGGATGCCCAATCGGCCCAGAAGTTAATCGGACAAATTGAAAAGACTAAGACAGAGGTCTCGAAATTGTCCGACGGTCTGAACGCTTGGTTGGGAACCTTCTCTCAACCCAAGGCCACCCACCGCCTTTACCGGGGAGAACCGCTGCAGGAACGGGAAGTCGTAGGCCCAGGTGCCGTATCCGCACTGGGTTCCTTGGACCTCGCGGTTGATGCGCCGGAACAGGTGCGCCGCCTTCGATTGGCAGAATGGATTACCGACCCACACCACCCGCTAACGGCACGCGTGATCGTCAATCGGGTTTGGCACTCTATTTTTGGAATCGGCATAGTGGATACACCCAGCGACTTTGGGGCAAACGGTGGAATCCCTGTGAATCCGGCGTTATTGGATTGGCTGGCTGACGAATTCATGCGCACCGGTTGGTCCCTGAAGCAGCTACAGAAACTGATTCTTCTTTCCCGTACCTTCCGTCAGTCTTCTGCGCCGCAGTCGGCCGGTTTGGCGGCGGATGCGGACGCCCGGTGGCTCTGGCGTTTTCCACCACGCCGACTGGAAGCAGAGGCGATCCGTGATGGGATACTGGCAACCTCTGGAGCGCTCGATCTACGCATGGGCGGCCCTGGCTTCCACCTCCAAGAAGTGGAAGAGGACAATGTCTATCGGTACTTTCCTAAGGAGATTTTCGGCACGAACGAATTTCGACGGATGGTCTATTTAATCCGCATCCGGCAGGAGCAAGATTCTGTGTTCGGCTCCTTCGATTGTCCTAGCGGCAATCAAGTCGTGCCTAAGCGGAGCCGTTCCAACACCCCGTTACAGGCGCTCAATATTTTCAATAGCAATTTTGTATTACAACAAGCGGAGTTGCTTGCGGCCCGCCTAAAGCGGGATGCGGGCGATGCTTCTGAAGCGCAGATCGCTCGCGCTTTTCAGATGATGTATGGGCGGGAACCGGATGGTTATGAACGTGAAACCTCGGTTGCGATGATTCAAAATCAAGGTTTGAATGCCTTCTGCCGTGCGCTCTATAACACGAGCGAATTCCTCTTTATCTTTTAACGATCCGCTACCATGTCGCAGCCAAGAATTCATCCCTTTCTCAACCGGCGGGCATTTTTAGGCCATAGCGCCACGGCGTTAAGCGGTATGGCGCTCGCCCAGTTGCTGGGGCGAGACGGTGTCTTGGGGGCGGTACCGGAGCCAGGTCGTTTGGTTCCCATTCGTCCGCGGATCGATCCGGCAAATCCCAATGCGGTCCGTCACTCTCATTTCGTGCCGAAGGCGAAACAAGTGTTGATGATCTTTTCTGCCGGTGGGTGCAGTCACTTAGATACCTTTGATTATAAGCCGGAGCTGGTGAAGCGACACGGCCAGCCCCTGCCGGGCGGCGATCAACTCGTGACTTTCCAGGGCGGCCAAGGCGCTCTGAACCGGAGCCCGTGGGAGTTCCGCCCCCGAGGACGCTGCGGTAAAATGATTTCCGATCTCATCCCACGGCTCGGCGATCTGGCCGATGAGATGTGTTTCATCCATTCATTGAAGGGCAAAACCAATACTCACGGGCCGGGCGAAAATTTTATGAACACCGGCTTCACGCTCGATGGCTTTCCTAGTGTCGGCGCGTGGACCACGTATGCCCTCGGCAGTGCAAACGATAACCTCCCCGCCTACGTGGCAATTCCCGATCCGCGGGGCGCGCCTCAATCGGCTGGCAACTGCTGGAATCCGGGCTTCCTGCCCGCGGCTTTTCAGGGGACGGATTTTAACGCTACAAAACCGCTTCGAAACTTGGCGCGACCCGCGGGTATCAGTCCGGAGAAGGATCGGGCGACGAGAGAATTCATTGCTCAAATGAATCGACACCACCTGGAAAAGGATGCGGGTGACACCGAATTAGCAGCGCGCATTTCCAGCTATGAATTGGCGGCACGGATGCAGTTATCGGTGCCGGAAGTGACCGATCTTTCGACCGAACCCGCCCATATCTTAAGAATGTACGGGGCGGATGCGACGGGAAATCGAACCCAAGAAATCAAAGCGGGCTACGCCCGAAACTGTATTTTAGCTCGGCGATTGATCGAAAAGGGTGTGCGATTTGTTCAACTCTTGAATGGCGCCTATCAAGTGGGAGGCGAGGGAGTGAGCAATTGGGATGGGCACAAGGTGTTGAAGGAGCAGTATGCCATTCACGGAGAGATTTTAGACCAACCGACGGCAGCCTTGCTGGTCGATCTCAAACAGCGTGGTCTGTTGGAGGACACGCTGGTGGTTTGGTGTACGGAATTTGGTCGCATGCCGACCTTCCAAGCCGGAGCCAGCGGGCGCGATCACAATCCGGCCGGTTTTACCGCGTGGCTGGCCGGCGCCGGGGTCAAGGCACCCTTCAGTTATGGCGCCACGGATGAATTCGGATACCAGGCCGTGGAGAGGGTCGCCACCGTCTATGATTTTCATGCGACCATTTTGCAGATCCTCGGGCTGGATCATCAACGCCTGAGCTTTTATCACAACGGAATCGAACGACGCCTCACAGACGTACACGGCGAGGTGTTACAAAGAGTACTGACGTAGACGCCTGGTCCCTCACCGCAGATCTTTTTCTGGCTTGTAATCACCATCGTCCGGGGTGGGCGGTTCAGCCGGTTCGGCTTCCTGGGGAACAATGAACGATTTTTGACCGCGTCGCCGCCCGGCTTCCAGAAAGAGCGTATAGGTTCGACCGGGGACGAGTTTGTCCGGTCGATTTCCTGCGGTGAGGGGAACAAGCGTGTCCGGGGCGCGACCGTAAATAATAACATCCGTGGGCGGTGAGCTGGATTTGGAACGAATCGACCAGACGAGCCGCGGAGTGGGGTTGGTCGGACTGGCTTCCGTTACTTTGAGGGAAGTGAGGCGATATTTACCGTCGAGGCTGAAGATAAAGGGTTGAAGGTCGCGGCCCCCGCCAAAAATCCCACTGGCCCGGGACCGCGTAGCAGTGGCTCTAACGGGTTTTTCTACTCGAGTGGCATCGGATTTTGGTCGATGACCGTTGCCAAGAGTTACGTCGATAGGTTTGGAATTTTCGCTGCCACTGTCATTCCCACCGCTGTTGACCCCAGTGGTAATATCCGAGACCCGAGTGCTGGTGCGAGTGCTTTGCCCTTTCGGAAGGGGTCGGAATTGCGGGATGATTTCGATCGGTTCGGGGCGAATCCATTCGGTATAAGACCAAGCGTACCAAAGGCTGAGTACGCCGATCAACGCGATCAAGCTCCAAAAACGCCCCGGTTTCATGGGGTCTAGGGCGTCGTCACGCCCACGTTCCGATATTCGGGAAGTACTGCCCATAGATTTTGAGGGGCCAAGGAACGGCCCCATTTGATGAACCGAGCACTCCCATCGACCATGGCGTAGTTCGACCCGCCGCCGCGACCGGTTTTCACGGATGTGCCATGGCGATTTTGGTCAATTTGGACCAAATCATCGAATTGCTCAAAGTCCATGTGGTAATGACCGGAATTCTGCACCCGTTCCCCGAAGACGATCGTGTCACTCGGTTCCAGGACGGCACTTTCCGGCATGGGCTTTTGTCCCGTGCCGAGGAGCCGCATAAAATTCCATTCGGCCTTGGTGAGATTGGCGACATACCAATCGTTCCAACCGTTAATTAAATAGCTGCGAGGGGCAAAATCTGCCGGTCGATTGGCTGGAGTCGTACCGCCGGCACCCACTTGATTGGTCCGGGGAGCAGAACGGTCATTGGGACACTTTAAGATCTTAAGATCCAAGTAGTAGGGCCGCAGCATGGTGGGCCAACGATTGGTCGGGATCCGCGGTGGAACTCGCTGGCCAAATTCATCGGTGTACATTCGGAAAGCGAGGCCGAGTTGACGAATACCACTGAGGCAGGAAATTTGGGTCGCCTTACCTTTGGCCTGCGAAAGTGCTGGCAAGAGCATGGCGGCGAGGATCGAAATGATCGCGATGACCACGAGCAACTCAATCAAAGTGAACCCCGTCCCGAACCGCTTTCCTCGAACTTTAGCCAGTATCGGGCCGGATGAAAGAGTGGTTCGCGTAGACATAACCAAGAGTGAAGACACAGAAAGGCTGTGGAATGTTACGCCCAATTTAGGATTTAGTTTGATCGCCAGGCAGACCGCGAAATTTTTCATGCCCTTGCGGCCGATGACGGAAGGGAACATTGGAACTGACGTGAAATGGGTCGTAATCGCCGATTTGCAGCGGGATACTAGAACCGTGCGACCGCCGTCCTTCCAGATGGCATCCCGGGTTTGGCTGCAAAACGGCCTATTGGGGTTTGAGCTGGCTCTAGGTGAGCCACCGCACGCAACCGGATATCGCCGCAGTGTTGCGATCTTTGAGTGGAGTTTTCCGGGGAGTCGGATAACTCGCCCCCCGAAAGGGAGGGGCGCTTGCTCCTAGTTTTCTATAGGGGGCTCATTCGGCCAATTCGCCATAATTTGCTGTCGCTGCGGACAAACAAAGAGCCCGCGGCGATCGACGGCGTACCTATCACCGTCTGGCCAAGGTCAAACTCGCTGACTACTTCGCCTTCGGGTTTGGAGGGGTCAACGACCTGGACGAGCCCGACCTCGTTCACACAGTAGAGGTGTCCGCCCGCGGCGATGGGTGTGGCGCTGAACGCACCCTTTAGTCGGAGTTGCCAAAGGCGACGCCCATCGGCCGTGTCGCCACACGCTAAGATTCCCCCGTCATTCAATACGTAGACTCGACCGTCGACCACGAGCGGGCTCGCGGTACCCGGCCTAAGTTGGTTGGAACGCCAAACCCGCGTAGGCGGCTGACCGGTTGCGCCCGGTTCGAGCACCGTTAGGCCTTGCGAAGGGACATAGAGTCTTCCGCCATTCACCGTCGTGGACGGAGCCGATGCCGCGCCTTCATCATAGCTCCAGAGCGTGCGCCCAGTACTCGGCGCCACCACGGACAGCCCTTTGGTGGATTGCAATACCACGAGCGTTTGGCCGTCGGCATTTTTCAGGAGGGTGGGTGAAGTCCAATTGGCTCGTTTCGGTCGATCTAGCTTCCACCGATTAATACCGCTCAACGCGTCGAGGCCCGCCGTGAAGGACTCACTGTCATTTTCAACCTGAGCAATGACGACTCCTTCCGCGATGACGAGTGAAGAGGCCATGCCGAGTGAATTGCTGGCGTTGGGATAGTCACGACCAAGCCCTCGATACCAAACCAGATTTCCATCGAGATCAAGGGCCACGCAGTCGTTGGAAGAAAAGAGGGCGTAAATCCGCTGGCCATCCGTGGTCGGAGTGGGCGCAGCCGCGCTAATTTTCTCATGCGTCATGGTTCGGCCCGTCGCCCAAAATTGGCGATCCCACCGCAACGAACCATCGCCCAAGTTGAAACACATCACATGGAGCCGATCTTGTTTGGCCCCGCTGCTGGCCGTAACAAATACTCGCTCGCCAACGATAATGGGTGATGACAAACCACGGCCAGGCAAGTCCGCGGCCCACGTCACCGATTGCGCGTTGAGCTTGACGGGCACCTTGGTATCCGTGGCGACGCCGTCACTCCGCGAACCACGAAATTGTGACCAATCTTCGGCGTGGGCGGAAAACGCAATGAAAGCAGCGAGAGCCAAGGTTTTCATCATACGAGGGAATTGATTCAAAGGTGACGGTCGGGAAATTTAGAAGGCCTATACGAACGACTATTTTGAAGAGACAATCGGGGTCCCTTGTTCGTCTGTGATCCGTAGCTGGAATTCCCATTCCTTGGTCCAATCTTCGGTTTGTTCATTCTGACAACATTTTACCAACAAGAGGTTGCGTCCGGCTTTGAGCGGTAACGGCAGGCGATATTGGTCAATTTCGGCAGCCCGATGATATTCGTCGCGGCCAAAGAGGAACTGTCCATTGGCCCAAATTTTCCAACCGTTTTTGCACCCGAGCCGCAACTGAACCGTCCGGGCTGTATCCGACCA
This sequence comes from Verrucomicrobiota bacterium, assembly GCA_043788645.1. Lineage (GTDB taxonomy): Bacteria > Verrucomicrobiota > Verrucomicrobiia > Limisphaerales > UBA9464 > CANIZL01. The sequence continues at coordinate 7,256 of JAYVTS010000192.1, read as the reverse complement.
AAATTCGGCATAAGCATAACCCGTCACCTCTTTGAGGGACGAAAACGGTTTGTTGAAATCGACCACGCCATAGTCACTCTTGGTTTCGAAATCCACCCAATGGACCTTAGCGGATTTGCCGTCCTGCTCGGCCGCAAGGTCGACTTGTTTTTCGGGCGCGAACGCCTGCTCAAAACCGGTGCCTCCCGTATTGTCGAAGGGACCAATAAGTTTCCATCGAGTCACCCAGCCAAAGACCGAACGCAGGTCGACTGGGTCACCCAGTTCGCCCAATTTTTTAGCCACGGCCTCGATTTGGTCCGATTCGCGTGCAAACCCGAGTGCCCGTCGATAGCTCGCGATGCCAGCGGGTTTATCTTTGGCGGTGGTGACCTCCGCGGCATTGACCAACTGTTGGACGGCGTCCCGGCGCAACTCGTTACTGGGATCGTTGACAAACCCGGAAAGCAGCGTTCGCGCCAGGTCCGGTCTGAGCTGCACGATCAGTTCATACGCCATGCGGCGTGCTCGTGGCTGGTGGTGGGTATCGCGCAGAAAGGTCTCTAGCTCCGTGGTCGGCAGGTGATGTCCGGCAGCCGTTTCTCGTTGGGCGATGACTTCGACGGCCGATCGGAACCAGTTTAGCGCGTAGTCGTTGGCACCATCCATGGCTTCGAGAATTGCTGGAATCGCCTTTCCCTCGGACGCCGCAATGATTTTCCAGGCGGCGGTGGCGGCAGCATTCCCTTGGCCTTCCCGTTCAACGGCACGCACCTCACGAATTGGGGTAACCAGCTCGGCGGGAACAGAGGCATTCGCGGGCTGGGTGCCTGCGAGGATGATCAGCAGCAAAATTCGGCGACAGCGGGAACTCATACAACGGCGGCAAGCGTAATGGGAGTCTCGACGACGACAAGTGCTCCTCCCAGTCGAATGCCAGTCTCCGAATTCGATTTTACGCGACGAACCCCGGGGTTCCCGTTCCGGCGAAACAATTCGGCAAACGATGCTTCAAACCTCTGAAACGGGATGAAAAACCCCGACCGAGTTAAAGTCCGGATCGTTTTACGCCGATGGTTCAGCGGGCAGCTCATGGATTGAGCGCCCGGCAAAATCATGACGATGACGATCCGCCTCCTTTTAGCCGCTGGCACCTGCGCTCACCTCGCGTTCGGAGCCCTCGGCAAGGAACCCATTGATCCCGGGACCTCAGAAGCCCACCTGGAACGTCTTCTGCGAGAGGCTTCGTTGGCCGTCCTCAAGGAAGGCAATGCGCGGTTCGCCGCTGGGAAATCTCAACACCCAAATCTCGATGGCGAACGTCGAACCAGCACGGTCGCCAACGGGCAAGAACCAGTGGCCACCATTCTGAGTTGCTCCGATTCACGCAGTCCGGCCGAACTCATCTTTGATCGCGGTGTAGGAGATCTGTTCGTCGTACGCGTCGCCGGGAACATTGCGGGCGAGAGCGAACTTGCCACGGTCGAATATGGTGTCGATCACCTGGGGACACCGATCTTACTGGTCATGGGTCACACCCGGTGCGGTGCCGTCACTGCCGTTGTAAATGGCGCGGAACTCCATGGCCACTTACCCGCCTTGGCGCAACAGATTCAGCCCGCCGCCGCCAAGGCCAAAAGCACTCCGCGAGATCCAGAAGCCACCATTGCCGCCGCCATTGAAGCAAATGTGTGGCTTACCATCGAAAATATCCTGAAAAAGAGCGAACTGGTCCGCGAGCGGGCCAAGGCCGGAAAGGTGCAAGTGGTAGGCGCAGTCTACGATCTCGAAACGGGTCGCGTCGCTTGGCTCGGTAGTCATCCAGGTCAGGAGGAACTCCTTTCGGGCCACTCTACCCCCGAACCGATCGCTCGTTCACCCGTGAGCAATCCAGCGAACCCCACCCCCCACGGATCCAAATCAGGGTTCGCCAAGGGTTCGGAATTGGCAGCAGGGAAAGAGAAGACGGGCAACCCGACCCGGGTCGCTAACAACACCTTGGACCACGGGCAAGCTGCCGCGGGAGAAGCTGTGAACACCAAAACTCCGGCGAAAAAAGCCGCTGCTCATTGAGGAATGCCAATCGAGCCAGCCACAACGCCAATAACCCACGCTTGACCTACGGAGCAGGCCACCGACACGATACACTTCATGGAATCGGCTGCTCGCCTGCCCTCGACCGACTCGTCGGCCGAACCCGAACTGTTCGACGCCGCTGGTGCACCCAAACGATCCGGTGACGGCTACGATGCGTGGCGGCGTCAGCGCGATGATTCGCTCAGTTGTCTCGGTCGGCAAACCGGGCTTCCTTTGAATCACCAGGTTGAGGTGCAACTTCGCGACGGGGTCCGACTCCGCGGTCGCCTTCAACTCCAAGAAGAAACACTCTTTGTGCAACCGACTGAAGTTGGCCCGCTCGCACTTCGCGTGGACGGGGTCGCGTTTAAGGCCACGGAAATCGAGTCGTGTGTCCGAATTGACTAATTCCAATTCGCATTCAAGCGGGTCAACCCGGGCGAAATTCTGTTGCCAAGGGTTCGCCCTGGCTAAAAACTTGCACTCATGAAACCGCTTTGGGTTCTTTTGACCGCGTGCCTCGCCTTAGCTCCTTCACCCGCACGCGCGGACGATAATTCGCAGCCCACCTTGTTCGTCGCTCCGTTAGACGGGGATCTCAGCCAAATTCAAGGATGGCAACCGGCACTCGGCGAAGGGTTGGCCGAGATGTTGATCACCGAGTTGGGCAAGACTAAGAAATTTCAAGTCCTCGAATCCACGGCGCTGGAGCATTTGAAAAACGAGATCAAATTGGGCGACGAAGGTTTTGTTGGAGCCGACGAGAAGGTCGAAAAGGGTGGATGGGCCGGCGCGGACTTTATGTTTCGTGGGAAGGTCACCCGCTTCGGCGCGAAATCCCAAGGGATCAACCTCGGCGGCTTCGTTCCGGGCAGCCTCGGCAATTTGGGTGTTAAACAAAACAAATCTGATGTGCGTATCGACTGGCGCCTCGTGGATGCGGCCACTCGCAAAGTCATCAAAACGGGTGAAGCCATCGGAGAAGAAAAGGGTTTGGGTTTCGACGTTGGCGTGGGCATCAACGGGCGCGGCGGTAACGTCGGTTTTAGCAACTCGGAATTCATGAACAGTGCGCTTGGAAAAGCCACCGTTAAGGCCATCGCAAAAATCATGGCCGACGTCAGCGGCATGGATGTGCCCGCCTCAGGCCGTGTTCAATCGAAGGAAAAAGCGGCTTCCAGGGAACGCGCCGCCTCGGATGCCGCCGTCTCCGCCCTGAAAAGTGTCCCCGGCAAAGTCCTCGCCGTCCCGTCCCAAGGGATTGTCATTGTCTCCCTCGGCTTAAACCACGGGTTTAAAGTCGGCGACAAAGTAAAAATTTACGAAACCGTCGATACCAAGGATGACAAAGGAAACGTGGTATTCACGGATGAAAAGCTCGTCGGTGAACTCGTGCTTGAAACCGTTCAGGATGATCGTAGCAAGGCCCGATATGAAGGAGCCGTAGAGGTGAAGGCGGGTTGGAGCGTGAAAGCGCATTGAGCGCCGACGGGTGCAACTCTTTTTCATCGCGACCTACGACGCCCGAAGGAGGTCTTCGGAGTGCGCCTGTGGCTCCCTCCTCCTTTCCCACAATGGCGAACCCATTTCTGCGGGTAAGGATGAGCGGCCGGGTGCGCTAGCCGAGCGATTCTTTATTCCTCAGGTGATTTTTTTGTAAGAGTTCCTCCGTTTCGGCGCTATAGTCCAGTAGTAGCACCGAGATTGCCTTTTGGTGAGCGCAGAGCTCCAAAATAAGAAATCTTCCACTGGGTCTTTTTATGAAGTCCACCGTATTCTTAAGACAGCCGTTTCGTATCCTCGCGTCGTTGGGCGTGATCGCCGTCCTTGGTTTGGGGCGCGCCGATGAAAACACCCTTCCACCGTTCAAAGTCAATCCGCTCTCGACGGCACCGTCCATTGACTTGGAACCAGACTCCAGTTCTACCAGTGATTCCACCGATCCGACGCTCAGTAAATTGAGCCGTTGGTTGAAAAATCAGGTGGGGTCCAACGGTTCCGGAACGAACTCGAATGCAAACTCGGCCGCGGCCGGAATCCCACGCGCCAGCACCCGAGCAGCCCGCTTACGAGCCTCCTGGGAAAAACTCAAACAAGCTCGAGGTTCCGACATCCAGGTCCGCTTTCGTCCCGAGCATGGTGGCGCCATGTTTGTGTCGGGGAACCTGACCTCGCCCGGAGAACACACCGGCGCCGGGCCAGCCACGACCGGGAATCCACGGTCTAGACCCGAGCAAATTGCCCGCGGATTTCTCCTCCAATACCACGATCTTTTTCTGCTCGATGATTCAGAGGCAGAACTCAAACTGGTTGGCGATCAAACCGACGATCAAGGCCTGCGTTCTCTCCGCTTTTCCCAGCAGTTTGCCGGACGAACGGTTTGGCCGGCGGAACTGATTGTCCGCCTCAACGCCGCTGACACCGTCTATCTGATCGAAGGAACTCAAGTCCCCACTCCGCAACGGCTTCCGGCCGGGCCAAAGCTCGATCCTGACCAAGCCATCACCAAAGTTTTTGCCTCCCTCCCCTTTACCGCCAACGGGATCACCACGTCGCCCGAACTCATTATCTACGCGCCTTTGGATAATATCCCCCGACTCGCTTGGAGATTTGATATTACCGTCGGCGTTCTCAGTGCCTGGAACTTCGTCGTTGATACCGAGAACGGAACCGTTTTGCGCCGAACCAGTTTGGTGCAAGACGTGGCGGTAAAAGGATCGGGCTCGGACGTGTCCGGCACGATCCGCAGTCTCGATCTATGGCAGGACGGGGGCACTTATTACACCGTCGATACCAGCAAAGTAATGTTTGATCCCACTTCCACGCCGCCCAACAACGGACGCGGCGTGATTGCGATCTACGATGGCGCCAATAAAAAAGTTGAGGACACTCAATTCAGTTCCGGACTTGTGAAATCTGCCTCATCCACCAGTGGTTGGTTGCCCGATGCCGTGGGTTCTGCTTGGGGCCTGGGAGCAACTTATGACTACTATCAAGCTCATTTCAAAAGAAATTCTCTCGACGGGCAGGGCGGAAAAATCAGCTCGATTATTCGCTACGACCTGAATCTCGCAAATGCCTTCTATATTAACCAAACGAAAACCATGGTCTTCGGAGATTCCGAAACGAAATTCATCGAAGTAACCGGCCATGAACTCACCCACGGGGTCACGGCGAACACCGGCAATGGGGGCATTCTAGAGTACCAAGCACAGTCTGGGGCGTTGAATGAATCGTTATCAGATATTTTCGGCAATATGGTGAAACTCTATGCCACCGGCGCACAGGATTGGAAAATTCGCTTACTGAAAAATGGGCGAGATGAGATCATTCGAGATTTCATAGATCCCAATAATGTTGTCAGTGGCGGTATTACCTATCCAAAGAATATGAGCCAATACGTCCAACTGGGACCGGACCAGGATCATGGGGGAGTCCACGTCAATAGCAGTATCAATAATCATGCCTTTTACCTGGCCGCAGAGGGCCTGCCGGACGCCCTGGGGTTAAAGGATGCCGAGCAAATTTTTTACCGAGCCCAGACCATGCACCTCCAAAAACAATCCCAATTTATTGACATGCGTCTCGCCGCGGTTGCCTCGGCGCAGGAATTGTTTGGTGCGGATTCCAAGCAAGTTCAACGCATCAAACAGGCCTACGATGGTGTGGAGATTTTCGACGCCCCAGATAGCCCCGCCCCCGCCCCCATTCCCACGATCAATGCGGCGGATTCTACGCTGTTCCTCACGGTTGACCCCATTTTTAGAGAGCTTTACTTGGGGCGCCGTGAGTTAGTCTCGGGCGATCCCGTCACAGGAACAATTCTTAATACCCATGACGTCATCCCATCCGGTAAGCGTATCTCGGTCACGGGCGACGGGTCCCTGGCGGTCTTCGTCACCGCAGACAATGACATCGGAGTCATCCGAACTGACGGCCAGGGCGTCAGTTTTGCCAATGTGTCCGGCGCCGTTCATGCGGTGACAATTTCGCCCGACGGAAATCGCGTCGCCGTGGTGCTTCTGGATTCGGCCGGCCAGCCCTTAAATCAAATCGGCATCCTCGACCTCGCGACGAGCCACGCCACCTCGATCAAACTCCTGTCACCGGCACTCGATGGCAACCAGCCCCTCGATATTATTAAATACGCAGATTCTATGACTTTCCTTCCCGATGGTAAAAAAATTATCTATGATGCTTACGCCGAAATCCGTTTAGAGAACGGCGGTGTATTTTCGGGTTGGGGAATCTATTCGCTAGATTTTGCCCATCAACAAATCGTGAGTCTCATCAATCTCAATGACGGGCTGGATTTCGGCAATCCGAGCCTCGGTAAAGTCCACCCAAACCTGCTAACCTTTGAGGTCGTCGATAAGAAAACAGGGGTTTCCACGGTTTTTGTCACGGACCTTAACTCGGGCCATTCAAAACCGATCGGCAAACTTACCCAGAGCGGAATCTACGGTTTTCCGAGCTTCGCGGGTGACGATAAAGCCATTATCTACAGTCAGGTGGATCTCAGCACGACCACCACCATCTCCCTCCTGCGCCAGGGATTAGGAGAGGATGGCCTTTCACCTTTGGGCAATCCAACGCTTTGGCTCGCGGACGCCGATTTTGCAGCCATCTATCGCCGTGGGAATTTTTCACCGCAAAACACCCCACCGACCGTGACCATTGTGTCTCCCACCGCGAACCAATTGTTTACTGCTCCGGTATCTATTCCGATCCAGATCACGGCGTCCGATGCCGAATCAGCGATTGCCAAGGTCGAACTTTATATCGGTTCGACCTTGGTGGGCGAAGCTACCCAAGCACCCTACAATTTTACTTTAAAGCTCGACGAGACTCCCAAGAGCCAGCTCCAACTGATAGCGCGAGCGATCGATACCATTGGTGCCGAGGCAAATTCAGCGCCCATTACCCTGAATTTTGGCTCCGGAACTGCTACCGGGAAAGGACGCCTAGTGCCTAGCTTTACCGGAGGTGTTTTCCAGCTTCGCGTTACCGGGATCACCAATAACGATCATGTCCGCGTCCAAGGATCAGCGGACCTCCAGACCTGGGCCACCATCACGGACCTGGTCGCCAATGGAACAGAAGCTGTTTATATTGATCCCCAATCGGAGATTCTTCCCAAACGCTATTATCGCACGTTGCTAAATCCGTAGGTTCAATCAACAGCCGATCAAATGCCTTGA
>JAYVTS010000191.1:0-11243 GCA_043788645.1 Verrucomicrobiota bacterium | reverse complement strand
AGAACTCGCACTGAGGTGTTGCCTGCACGGAGCAGTCCATTGGATTTATTACGTGGCGTACTTGAATCGACTGCGGACTTGCGCGAACCCAATGGAAATCTTTCCGCCGCGCGAGTGGCCCAGCTCTTTGGGGTCAGTTTGACCCAACTGGCCCAGTGGCTGGGGCGCACCAAGCAGGCGCTCAGCAAAACGCCGGATGCGGATTCATTGCAGGACGCACTGCGGTATTTCGAACGCGTCGCCCGGCTACGTTTAATCACAAAGACCGATGCGGAATTTCGCAAGTGGTTGCGGATGCCGCATCCGGACGTGGACGCAAAGAATCCGCTAGAGCTACTAGCCCGAGGCGAGTGGCAGGCCCTATCGGACTGGGTGGATGGCATCCTAAGTGGGACGCCGGGATGAAGCGCGACACCCTCCATTATGAGACGGTGCTACCCTCGGCACCGTCGCGCGAACTGCGAGCCACCTTGATCCGACGCGTACCTCTGTTAGCGATGATGGCGGTGGCCCCGGTCGATTTTCTATTCACATCGGCACGGATAATCGTTTCAACACCCGCGGTGTGGAATGCGTTTATTTTGCCGACGACGAGGAAACCGCCGCCATCGAGTATGAGCGCCAGGGCTCAGTGAGGTTTCCATTTGTCACCTATTACGCGAAAGTGCGACTGACGCGGGTGCTAGACCTGACGGATCCCAAAACCCTCTCCGTATTGGGCCTGCGGAACAGCGACCTGAAAGTCGCTTGGCGCGGTGCCAGAACGCCCACTACCACGCAGTTCCTCGGGCAAGCGGTGAACCAACAAGCTGGCATTTCGTCGATCCGGTTTCCTTCCGATACGGCGAGAGAGCGAGGCCTGACAGGTGCCAACGTGGTCATCGTCCGGAACTGCGTGAGGCGACCCGACTAACTTTATATGCTAGGTCCCACCAAGGCCCCCTGCAAAAATGGCCGTGAACGGATCGATCTCGTCCACCGAGACTTTCATTTTAATACTGACGTCATGCCCACGTTCCTCAGTGAACTCTTCGATCTACCCAGCAGGGCGACTTCGTCCTCAAGCTCACCGAAGTCCTCCAGCACCCCGAGGAGACGCTGCGCGATCACGTTAGTACAAGGGACAGGCAAAAAAAAAGGTTTCAGGTCAAATAAAACCAGGTTATTTATATTGACTACCAAGTTTATTTAGTCGCCTGTCCCTTGTGTCCTGTTCGCCTGTCCCTTGTTTCAGTTCCTTGTTTCCCAACCTTCGGCAGAGGCGCCCGACGTGCAACCGGGAAAGTAAAGACCGGCTTGTAATCTCCCAGTTACTTCCGCAGGGTAAGGGCGTTATTCATGAACGCCTGTTTCTGTCGTCTGCTCGGTTGGGCAAGCTTGGCCAGTTCCGCCTGGGGTCAAATCGTCATCAACGAGATCCATCATTCCCCCGATCCGCGACCGGAACGCGTCGAATTCATCGAACTCTACAACGCGAACACCCACCCGGTTTCATTGGCCGGTTGGCGACTGTTTGGGGGCGTTGATTTTACCTTTACTAATGGCCCGACCTTACCCGCCGGAGGTTACTTGGTCGTGGGCGAAGACCCAGCTGCGCTCACCAGGAAGTATGGCGTCACCCCGGTCCTGGGCCCCTGGCAGGGCGGCCTGGGCGGAAAAGGCGACCGCCTTCGGCTCTACGACGCCTCCAACGGACTGATCGATGAAGTCAACTACGCCCTCGGATTTCCCTGGCCCACCGTCGGCGATCCGCCCGGCAATTCCATCGAGCTACTAAATCCATCCTTTGACAACTCCCTCGGCGGAAACTGGCGCCCCAGTGTCTTGGCCAGCGTCGGACATGGCCCCACACCAGGACGTCAAAACAACGTATTCACCACCCACACCGCTCCCGCCCTTCGCCAAGTCGAACACACTCCGCACCAGCCGCGGGCGGACGAACCCGTCCTCATTACCGTCAAAGCCACCGATCCGGAGGGTGTCATCGAGGTCGCGCTCGAATATCAAATCGTTGAACCCGGCAACTACATCTCGTTGGACGATCCGGCGTATCGTCAAGGTTGGACCCGGACCCTCATGACCTCCAGCACGAACAATCTCTATCAGGCCACCCTCCCCGCCGACGTCCAAAAGCATCGGCGACTGATTCGCTACCGTTTGACGGCGATAGATTCCCTCGGAGCAACCGTCCAGGCACCGTTACCGGACGATTCGACACCTAATTTTGCCTATTTTGTCTATAACGGAGTGCCGGCGTGGACCGGTGCGGTGCGCCCCGGGGCCACCACGGCTCCAGGCCAAGCGTTTACCGTCGCGGCGGAAGAAATGAATCGAGTCCCAACTTTTCAGCTTCTCTCTCAAAAGAAAAAGGTGTTAGAAGCAACCGGATGGTCACCGGGATCCGCTCTAAACCAATATCGAGGCGACGACTATCTCTGGAAAGGTGCGCTCGTCTACGACGGCGAGGTTTACGACCATATCCGCTATCGAACGCGAGGAGGCGTGTGGCGCTATACGATGGGCAAGAACGCTTGGAAATTCGATTTTAACCGCGGCCATGAACTCCGGATGCGGGACAACTACCACCATCGTTTCCAAGTGCCGTGGGATAAGCTAAGCTTTCGGCCAGATATTCAACAGGGCGACTATGGGCATCGTGGCGAACAAGGCCTGTTTGAAAGCGTGGGCTACCGTTTGCTTCAATTGGCGGGAAACGCCGCCAACAACTCGGTCCATATTCAGTTCCGAGTGATTGATGCAGCCGAGGAAGCACCCGTAGGAAAGCAATATGATGGTGATTTTTGGGGACTTTATCTCGCGGTCGAGGAGCAAGACGGAACTTGGCTGAAGGAACGAGGACTGCCGGACGGTAACATCTATGATATGGAAGGCTCGTTTGGAAACCCCAACCATCAGGGCCGTGACGGGCCCACCGACTCCTCCGATTTGAGGACTTTTTTGAATGCCTACAGCGGCAATAACTCTCTGAGGCTCACTGAAGCCTGGTGGCGGACGAACCTCGATCTCCGCGGATACTTCGGCTATCAAATCATCGTCCAGGGCATCCATCATTATGATATTCAAGACGGTAAAAATTACTTCTACTACCGAAATCCGATTTCCGGACAATGGTCAGTCCAAGCGTGGGATTTGGATCTGACCTGGGCGGACAGCATGTACCGGGGCGGAAAACAATCCGGATTCGAACCGTTTCTGACGCCGATCCTCAATGGTTTCAAGTGGTCGAATCCGCGGCTACCCAATCTCCAACGCGAGTTCCGCAATCGGGTCCGGGAGGTGCGCGATCTCCTGTTCAATCCAGACCAGGCCTGGCAGGTAATTGACGAACAGGCGTTGCTGATTCGCGGCACCAATTCCCCCTCGTTTATTGATGCGGACCGCGCCCAATGGGATTATAACCCGATCATGAAAAACTCCGCGATCACGGACTCCGGCAAGGCGGGAGTCGGGCGGTTTTACCAAATCGGACACGGTTCAAAAACATTCGAGGGCATGGTCCAGTTAATGAAGGATTACGTGACTTATCGGGCGACAGACACGGGCTACTCACTCACTACGATTGCGACCGAGGTCAACATCCCCGCAACCCCGACGTTGACTTATATCGGCCCCGCAGGATTTCCAGAGAACCAATTGGAATTCTCGGCGAGCGCATTTGTGGGTACCGGTAATTTTGGTTCCGTTCAATATCGGGTGGGAGAAATAACCCGGACGAATCATCCCGGATTTGAGCCCGGAAAACCCTGGCACTACGAAATTGAGTCGGCCTGGGAATCTCAGGTTTTCTTGGTTCCAACGGCGTTCATCCACGTTCCTGCGGGAGCCTTGCGGGCGGGCCAACTCCATCGAGCCCGGGTGCGATACTTGGATGCCACTGGCCGCGCCAGTCATTGGTCCGAGCCCATTGAATTCACCACGGGCCAACCGAATACCGGTCCGGCTCTCCTCGCCGATCTCGAATTAACCGAGATTCAATATGATCCTGCCCCGGGCGGCTATGAGTATTTGGAGCTACACAATCGGAGCCTCCACGATCCGCTCGTGCTGGACGGGGCCACCTTTACGGCAGGCATTGACTACACATTCCCGACGGGCACAACGCTCGCCCCCGATGCCTACGTCGTGCTCGCTCGATCATCGGACTTGGATGGCCTTCGTGGATTTCACAGCCTCCCCATGATCGTCACGGTATTGGGTCCCTACTACGGTTCCCTGGCTAACGATACCGACACGATCACTCTCCGAACTGCGCCCGGCGGAGCCATCGTCTTTTCGATTGGTTATAGGTCGACCTCTCCCTGGCCCTTTCCAGTGGGTGGAACGGGGCGATCTCTGGTACCCAACTCAGGCTCTCCGCCGAACAGCAGCCTGCCCACGAACTGGCGTGGGAGTACCCTTCCTAACGGCTCTCCAGGACGCCCCGAACCCGATTCAGAAAAGACGTTGAGCCTCCGCAATCCGCACTCTGCGGAGGGACACTTCACCGTTGATTTGGCGGCCGCCGCCGGACAGACCTCCACGCTCGAAGTCTCGGCGGACTTGAAATCCTGGACGATGATCGCCACCAACACCGGACCGACCCAGATTAATCAATCGCTGGAGAATTCTCAGCGGTATTTCCGAGCGGTCGCCCGCTAGCCCGAATATTCAGCCTAAGCAAAACGAATCTCCGTGTGGTTGATGCCGTACCGCGACATCAACCTGTTCGCGGAGTTAAAAATGCCCACCTCCAGCGGGTGGAGACGGGCAGGATCCGGAAATGGAGCCAGCCGAATTCCTCAATTGCTGCTGTACATCTGCGTGGCATCATCGGTGACCGAGAAACCAAGCGACGTGGGAGCCAGTGTGGTCAGGAATCGGGCGTTGCGGCTGGACGCACCGTCAACCAAGAAGGCGACACAATAGCGTTGGTAGTAGTTTTGAGAGTTTTCCAAATCAGTGGTCCCCGTTCGGGTAGGCGCCTCGAGCAAGACGCCATCCGGGCCCACCACCGTGCTGCGTTTACCCAAGCCAAAAATGTAAACGGTCGGACTCGATAGCGTGGCGATGCGATCGCCGAGCAATTTGGCGAGAAGGTTCGTGCCGGCGGATGCGAGTGTGGCCCCGGCAGCAATTGGGGTTGACGGGGAGGCATCGGATGAGGTCCAGGTGGCATCGGTGACAAAGGCTAAGTTGTACACGTTAGTAATGCCGAGATTTTTCAGAGCCGAGGCGTCGCCCGCCGAGAGAGCCGCAGGCGTGAGTTGGGTTGCATTGGTACAGGCCGGTGGGAGGTTTGCGAAGGCGCTCGCCCCAAGACTGTCCAGCAACGAATCGTAGCCAGCACCATAGGAGTTCTTGGCGACGAACTGAACACTCAATGCCCGAGAGATATCCTGGAGGGTATTGGCAGAAGTCGCCCCGGTGGCCTTTTGAAGTAGGCCCGGGAAGTTCCCGATGATGAGGCCAGCCAGCGCGACGAGAATCGCGAGGACGACCACAAGTTCGATGAGCGTTAGCCCCCGCCTGGCGGGGCGAGTGCGGATTGTACAGAGATACATAGGTTGATAGGAGGTAATGAACTTTAACTTTGCGGGATTTCAGTTCTTCGCCCCAACCTGTTTTCCGGTTGACTAAGATGGCTTCGCTCCGAGTGCATTGGCGGAATGGTGCCATGTCATCACTTATTTTGAGGCTTTGAACTGAACTATTCAAAACTCAATATGTCTCTCGCCCTACAGAATCAACCTGTTTTTCCGGACCGCTGTATCAGGCTTTCCCTGACGCGAGGCCCACTCGGCACTTACTTCGATTTATCGGGGAACGGTGGCGGTGGTGGAATGGTCACGGGTTTCCTGCTCAGGCTCAGCTTGAGTTCACCGATGGCGCGATCCAGTTGCTGGTCTTCTCCGGCGAATTCCTTTGCGGGATCGTTGTCCACTTCAATGTCGGGAGTGACGCCCTGGCCCTCCATAATCCATTCCTTGCCTTCGAGATCGAATCGACTGAATTCCGGCCGATTCAAGTACCCGCCGTCGAGTAACGGCAGCGAGCCGCGAATGCCCACCACTCCACCCCAACTCCGCATTCCAACGATGGGTCCAAGCCCGTGCTTCCTGAAACGGTAGGCGACGATGTCCCCGTCGCTCGCGCTGAAGGCGTCGATGAGGAGAACCTTAGGCCCCAAAACTTGTCCGACTGGGTCGACGTTCACGTTGCCATTGCGGGCGACCGTCCACATGGCGGGTTCGCGGCGCAAACGCTCAATAATCATGGGCGAAACGTTGCCGCCGCCATTGCCTCGGCAATCCACGACGAGCCCTTCTTTGTGGAGTTGCGCATAGTAGAATTTTGCAAACTCGTTTAATCCCACGACGCCCATGTCCGGGATGTGGACATACCCCAATTTACCCTCGCTGGATTGGTTCACTTTTTCCACATTGCTGAGCACCCAGCGGAGGTAATAGAGCGGTTGCTCATCCGCCGTGGGCACGATCACTTGCTCACGGGCACCTTCGGGTTTGGGTTCAGAATTCAGCCGCAGAACAACCTGCTGATCTGCCTGTCCAACCAGGGCAGCGTAGAAATCCGGCAGCTGATCGGTGGGCCGCCCATTCACCGCCACGATGAAATCTCCCACCTTTGCATCAACTCCGATTTCCGTGAGCGGACTGCGGTATTTTTTTTCCCAATTATGGCCCGGCAGAATTTCGGCAATCTGATAGAAGCCGGTACTATGCCGAGAAAGGCGCGCACCGAGAAGACCTAATTTGACTCGTTCCGGCGTCGGATGATCTCCCCCACCCACGTAGGAGTGGCCGAGATTGAGTTCACCGATGAGTTCACCAATCAAATAGGTTAAATCCGTCCGATCATGCACATGGTCGAGTAACGGTTCATAGCGTCGGCGCAATCCCGGCCAGTCCACACCATGGAGACGGGGATCGTAGACAAAATCGCGCATTTGCCGCCAACATTCAGCATAGATCTGATTCCATTCCGCCCGCCGATCTACCCGCACTCGGAGTTCGCTCAAATTGAGCTTTTTGTCCGTGAGATCAGCCTTACCCGTGGGCAGATCAAGTAGGGAATAATCGGTCCCCGCCTGGACGAGTATTTTCTTTTGATCAGCGGAAATGCGATAGCCACCGAACTCTCCAATTTCGGTTTCCTTTTGTTTTTCGAGTTCAAAGAGGAAAAGTTTGCCTTGGCGAAGGTAGTAAAGCTTGTCACCCACGCTCGTGAGGTTGCCATAGGTCGAAGCGGGTATCGGCAATTCGGCCAGGCGGTTGGCCAAGCCATCGGGGTCCACTTTGACGACGACTTTCTTGTCCTCTTTGGCCGGCGAATTGGTTCCGCCGACGGCGGCTGTGAGGGAATTGGTGGATTGTGCTGGGGTATTAGTGCCGGTGGCAACCTCGATCAGTTCTGCTGTTTTCAGTTTTACCTCATCGCTTTTCGGTGCAAGTGGCGATTTGGTGTCTTTGGTGAGCGTGACAAAAAACACTCCGGCCATATCATGATAGATGTGATTCCATTCGGTCTCTCCGTAGGTGGGGTTAAATGCCCGTTGAGAGACAAAAAACAGCAACTTGCCATCGGTGCTGAATTCCGGTTGTCCGCTCTCAAACCATCCGTCGGTGGCGACTGTTCTCTCTTTGCTGACCAAACTGTAAAGGACCACATTGCTGAATCGTCGAGCTTCGGGTCGGGTATAAGCGAGCCACTGGCTGTCCGGGCTCCAGGTAAAATCGTGAATCTCCCAAATCGCTGTTTCGACCACGGTCACTGCCTTCGAGGCGACCTCTACGAATTGCAAGCGATTCAGTTTATCACTCCACGCAAGGCGTTTAGAATCGGGTGACCAGAGGACTTCGTATTTATAGGTGTCCGCACCGCTCGTGAGCTGGACGGGTACGCCCGAGCCGTCTTGCGACCGGAGCCAAATCTCATCTTCACCCGTAGAATCGCTGACATAGGCAATGGAACGACCGTCCGGAGACCAGACCGCGTTTCTCTCGTGGACGCCAGGTGACTGGGTGAGGTTGCGGGTCGGGCCATTCTTGGCGGGGACACTGAAGACTTCACCGCGGGCGCCGAAGACAGCTCGTTGGCCGTCCGGAGAAATATCAAAACTCGTGATACTATGGCTGACGTCTCGGAAAACATCGCGTCCGCTGGCAAAATCTTCGGCAATTTCGACCGGAATGCGAGTAATCTGTTCGGTGGCGAGGTCAAAGCGGTAGAGTTCGCCCCCGTTCTCAAACACAATGCTGGTATCTCCCAACGACGGAAACTTGACCGCGAATTCAGTGAAAACCGTGAGTTGACGGACCTTTCCAGTCTTGAGGTCTTGCACGTAGAGGTTGGCCTGTCGGCGTTCGTCGCGTTCCGAGACGAAGTAAATGCGGTCTCCAGACCACATCGGAAAGAGGTCTTGCGCCGCGTCGGTGGTGATCCGCTGGGTTTCCTTGGTCTCAAAGTCGTACGTCCAAATGTCGTCGGCTTGGCCACCCCGGTAGCGTTTCCAAGTGCGGAATTCGCGAAAAACCCGGTTGTAGGCGAGTCGTTTTCCGTCCGGCGAAAAACTGCACCAGCCCCCGCGGGGCAGCGGAATTTGCTCGGGAGGACCGCCCTTCAGGTGTGCGTAGTACAACTGGCCCTTGAAAGGATTCCATTCGGTTCGCCGCGAGCGGTAGACCACGGTTTCATTGTCGCGCCAAGTCATGACCAAGTTGTTGGGTCCCATGCGGTCCGACACGTCATCGCGATCCAGGGTGGCCGTGTAGGTGAGGCGTTTGGGTTCGCCTCCGGAGGCGGGCATGACATAGACCTCGGTGTTCCCATCGTACTGGCCGGTAAACGCCAGTTGAGATCCATCGGGCGAGAAGCGCGGACAAATCTCTTGTCCTTTGTCACTGGTGAGGCGACGGGCGATACCCCCGGCGGCGGTGACGGTGTAGAGATCGCCGGCGTGGCTGAAGACGACCTGATCGCCATGAATCGCTGGGAAGCGAAGCAGTTTCGTTTCGGCCGCGGTGACAGCGAGAGCGGCCGCAGCGAGGGCCCAGGTGGCGGCGAACACGGATTTCATTCTTTTCCAAGATGGAACCTGAACGGCACGAACTCAATGTTCGACCAAGTCCGATTCACCTTTCGCCGAACTCGGCTCCGCGCGGACTTGGGCTACGGTGAGAGCACGGAACGGAGCACGGCCGTGAGCTGGGCGAGCGTATAGGGCTTGTTAATCACGCCGCAAAAACCGTGCGCCCGATAGTCCGCCATGATGGGATTATCCGAGTAACCACTAGAAACCACGGCCTTCACGTTGGGATCGTACTCGAGCAGTCGTTGCATGGCTTCCTGGCCACCCATTCCTCGTTGGACGGTTAGGTCCATGATCACCAGATCGAACGAGCATGAATTGGCTTTTGCTTCGGAATAGGCATTGAGTGCCGCGGCACCGTCCTCCGTCAAAACCACTTCCGAACCCAGCTTGTGCAGCATTTTACTAAGGAGTCGGCGCACCATTTCTTCGTCATCCATGACCAAAATACGCTTTTTCGTGGTGGATTCCAGCGAGGGCGTGGTCGCGCTGGCCATCGGATTTTTGGGTTCTGAAGCGGGGAGCAAGATGCTGAATTTCGTGCCGGCGTCCGGAGTGGATTCCACCGTGATATTCCCGTGGTGGTTTTTGATCACCGAGTATACGACCGCCAGACCAAGTCCGTTCCCGGTTTTCTTGGTGGTGAAGTAGGGATCAAAAATTCGCGCGACATTTTCCGGTGCAATACCGTGGCCTTGGTCCTGAATGGTAATTTGGACATAAGGACCTTCCTTCATCGGATGACCGTCCGCGGGACGGAGGGTTTGGTTGGTCAATTCAATGCGAATTTCCCCTCCCGCTGCCATCGCTTGTTGGGCATTGAGTAGGAGATTGTTGAATACTTGACCTAGTTGAGCGGCATCCGCTTGTACTGGCCAAAGTTCGGGCGCTGCTCGAAGGCGACAGGGGATGGCTGATCCGCGCAGGGCTACTGCGGAAGCGTCGCGGATGATTTGTTCGAGGGCGACCGTCTTCTTCACCGGTTTGCCCCCCTTGGAGAACGTCAGCAACTGGGTGGTCAATTCCTTGGCTCGTTGCGCGCCCAGGGCCGCTTCCTTCAACGCCTGATGCACTTCAGAGTCGGGGGTGACCTCCATTTCGGCGATCGAAAGGTTCCCGAGGATGACGGCTAAGACGTTGTTGAAATCATGGGCGATGCCGCCAGCGAGTTGGCCGACAGCCTCTAGTTTTTGCGCTTGACGGAGGCGATTTTCTAGTCGGACTCGATCAGAAATATCTTGCAAGATGAGGAGGCGATGGGTGCCCTCCCCGATCTGCAGCGCTTCGGTGGAGACAAGCGCCTCCCGGATCTCACCGTTTTTCGTACGAAACTGACAGGCAAATTCCCGCAACCCCAACGCGCCCGCTGCCGGGTTGATCCAGGCGGTGTCGTCGGTTTCTTCCGGCCACAGTTTGATCTCCGTCGGGGTGTGCCCCACCAAATCCGTTTGGCAATAACCGGTAATATCGAGGAACCGATCATTCGCGTCGACGAATCGGCCATCCGCTCCGTCTTGAAGGGCCAGGGGAATGGGGCTGGCACCAAAAGCCTTGGCGAAGCGTCGCTCGGAAATCAATAGCCGTTCGTTGGCTGCCTGCAGAGATCTGGTCCGTTCGGAGACCAAGCGGTCCAAATCTTCGAGGCGTAATTGGGCCTGTCGGGTGACCTGCCATTTACGGGTCAAAGCATGGGCGATTTGCAGAACGACGATATTTTCGAATGGTTTCTTAAGAATAATCAGATTATCCGAATGACCAATTCGGCGGATCATTTGATCCCAAGAATAATCCGAGTAGGCCGTGCAAATCACCACCTGTAATTCTGGGCAGGCCTTCCACAGATAGCTGACGGTTTCGATGCCATCCCAACCGGGTGGCATCCGAACATCAACAAAAGCGACGGCATAGGGTCGGTCTTCGGCGATGGACTGATTCAGCTTGACCAGTGCCTCCTGCCCTTGGTATGCGGAATCAACTTCAAATCGGCTGATTGGAGGCCTCGTCTGATCGAACAGAGATGATTCGCGTTCACTCAACGCAACCTCTTTCGGAGACGAACCGGCCAAGACCTTCCGTAGGTCTTGGTGAATCCCCTCATGATCGTCCACGACGAGAATGCGGCAGTTCGGTTGCAACG
>JAYVTS010000190.1:0-12393 GCA_043788645.1 Verrucomicrobiota bacterium | reverse complement strand
CGAGAACGATCTGGAATATCCGTCTGAAGGCGTGAAATCGCTCGGCAAATGCCCGCGCCGGATCGGTCTGGTGTCGCAGGGACTGGTGGTGCGCGGTCTTTCGGAAGCCGTGAATCAACTTCTCGGCCGGCACTACACGTGCGTGATCGTGGACGAATCTCACCGTGCCCGCCGCCACAAGGTGCCGAAGGTGGATGCCGGAGCCGGTGAAATCGACGAAAAGGGTGAACCGAACAAGCTGATGGCCTTCCTCCGGGAGATTGGCACGCGGACCAAAAGCATGTTGCTGGCGACGGCAACGCCTGTGCAACTACACCCGGTCGAGGCTTGGGATCTTCTCCACATTCTCTCCCACGGAAACGCGGGCGTGCTCGGCGGATGGACGCAGACGAGCCCGTGGTATCGGCCCAGCCAATGTCTCGACATTGCCACCGGCATCTGCGCCGTCCCGACCGCCGATGTCCGCGATGGCTGGCAATACGTCCGCGATCCGCTGCCTTCACGGTTTGAAGATTCAGCCTTTGAAAGCATCCGGCGCGGGATCAATGCCGACGATACCCGCTGGCAATTCAACCCGGAGAGCCTCGACCAACTTTCGCCCGCGATCCGACGAGTGAAGCTCCAGAACGGATTACTTCCGCACTACGGCGAACGTTACAATCCGCTGCTCCGGTGCATCGTGCGCCGCACCCGCGGCTATCTGGAGGCGACGATCAATCCGGCGACCGGCAGCTACTTCCTGCCGAAAGTCACAGTGAAGCTGTTCGGCGAGGAGAACGAAGGCGCGCTCGTTCTCGGCAGTTACCTCCGCGAAGCCTATCAGGAGGCGGAAACATTCTCCCAGCTTCTCCAGCAACGGGTGAAAGGCGCGGGATTCTTCAAAACCCTGCTGCTGCGTCGCATCGGCAGTTCGATGGAAGCCGGACGCCGCACCATCCGAAAATTGCTCGGCGAGGAACCGGACACACCGGACGAAGAAGAGGAGGACGACGCCGAGGAAGAGGAGCCAGCGCAAGTGGGCCGACCACCGCAGGGAGCCAGCGATTTCAAAAACTTCACCGGCGCGGAAATAGCATCGCTCCGCCGTTGCCTCGGCTTGCTTAAACAAGGCGGCAACAATGACCCGAAGCTCGAAGCATTGATCGGCTATCTACGCGGCACTCATCCAGGAGTCACATGTGGCTGGCTCGATCTCGGCTGCATCCTGTTCTCGCAGTATTTCGATACCGTCCGCTGGGTGGGCGACGAGCTGGCCAAGCGCGCGGAGTTCGCACACATGGACATCGGCCTCTATGCCGGTAGCAACCGTTCTGGCTTCTGGCGTGACGGCAAGTTCCAGCGCTGCGACCGGAATATCCTCAAGGGACGTGTCCGCAGCGGCGATCTAAAGCTCCTGCTCGGCACTGACGCCGCCTCGGAGGGTCTCAATCTCCAGCGCCTCGGCACACTCATCAATATCGACCTTCCCTGGAACCCGACGCGACTCGAACAGCGCAAGGGCCGCATCCAGCGAATCGGGCAAGCGCGCAGCGAAATCTGGATCGCCAATCTTCGCTACCGCGATTCCGTCGAAGACCGTGTCCACCAAGTGCTGGCCGACCGCCTCGAAGCGATTCACGGCCTGTTCGGCCAGATCCCCGACACGCTGGAAGATGTTTGGGTGCAAGTCGCCCTCAACGACGAGCAAGCCGCTCGTCAGCTCATCGACCGGACCACCGCCACAAGGAACCCGTTCGATGTGAAATACAGCAAAGTGGAAGACGCCGACTGGGAAACCTGCACGTCAGTTTTGAATCCGATCAGTGTGAAGGAACTGCTTTCACAAGCGTGGTGATTGGAAGATCTGGTAAACTCGCTGGGCATCATGATGAGAACCTTTAACCGAGTCACGATATATATCACAACCTTGCAGGATTGCTCCCGCGACGATGAACTATCAGGTGGTGAACAGCGACAGCAACATCAGGTATCGTATAAAAGTCGGCAAATAGACCGTTAAAGGTTACCTGGCCAATGCCTTTTCCTTTGTGAGAAACCTAATGCCCCCTCAATCCATCGAAAAGGCAAGAAATGATTGGTTGATTGCGTGCAGTGGCCAAGGTGGAAGCCTTTTTCTTTGGGACATCGGAAAGAACCGGATCGTTACAAATTTCCGTGGTTCATTCCAAGACATATTGAGTTTGGCGCCATCGCCAGATCGAATGACGCTTGTTTCCGGCGGCCACCGTGAGGTTCGGTTTTGGGACATGGCGACGGGAGTTCCGCCTTTGGCGCTTACGGAATCGGAGAATCTGAAGTTGGCGTATGCGGGTGCTCTGGCACTTACGGCCACTGGAAAGCAACTCGCCGTAGGAACTCGCCGGGATATTGCCCTGTGGTGGACCCGGGGCGGGTTTGAAGAGGGGCCAAAGGCAGTGGATGCAGGCCTCAATATTCCAAAAGAAAACCTCAGCATTTGGGATATCGAATGCGCCCGGGGGGTAGGCCTTAACCTAGCGAAGGCCGAGTTGGAACTCAAAGTCCGGATCGGACGCTGAACGGCGCGCTTGCCGAATCCAACCAGAATTGAGGGATTTGAACTGGACATTCCTTTTTAAGATTTACCCCCGTTTTTCTGAGGTCTGATGACACTGTCGTCGATGTCCTCGCGGCGATCCGGAAAACGCCCCTCGAACTGGAAAGCCTTGAGTAGCCCTGCGAAACCGAGCCGAGTGGCACCGGTCTTGTTGCTCAAGAGCTCGGGTCAAGGTAGGCGTTGTCTGGAGGGGGCCAGTGACACGAGGACAAGGAGACCGCCGAAGGTGCACACGATCGCGGCGCCGGACGGAAGGTCGAAGCGGAATGAAAGGAACAGACCTGCAACCCCTCCGATCAATGACAAAACCCAGCCGACCAGCAGGCGATGGCCAAATCGAGTAGCGAGTTTTAAGCCGCAGACCGCGGGCACGATCAAGTAGGTAAAAACAAGAAGCACACCCGCGATGCGCACAAAACTCGTCACCACCAAACCCAGTGAAGCATAGAACAGAAAATCCCACCCTCGAACTCGCCAACCCAGTTGATAGGCAGTCTCTCGCTCAAATGAAACTCGGAGAAATTGTTTTCGAAAAAAGCAGTGAAATATCCCGACCAAGAGAAAAATGGCCAGGCATTTGGCCACGTCTTGATAGGTCACCAGCAGAATATTGCCCACGAGCATACTTTTTATCTGCTCATCGCCTTCGGCAGCCCGGCTCAGGATCAATACCGCGGCGGCCGCAGCGACGACATAGCCAATGCCAATCACCGCCTCGGGCGGGATCTGACTCGTGCGTTTGCCCGCCAGGGAAAAAATTGCGGCCCCGACAAGGGTAAAACCCAGAGCGATGGCAAAGGTCGCTGGACTCTCCAAATCCAGGTGCAGGATGACCGCCACACAAATACCCAGCGACGCCATTTGCGCCATCGCGATATCAATAAATATAATCCCGCGTTGCACGACGTGAGCTCCCAGATAGACCAGCAACCACGGCAAAAGGACACTCGCCAACATCGGCCAAAGCATGATTTCCAACATAGAGAAAAGCCCGTCGCTAGTTCGCGGGTTTTAGCGCGTTGACCAAATGAGAGACCAGGGTGTCGATCAGTGCTTCGTAAGTTTCGGTTTGTGGGAGTCCGCCCGGGAATTGTGAAAATTCGATGACGCGAGCCCCCGTTGAGGCCGCGACTTTCTCCGCGATTTTTCGATTATGAAACGGTTCGACGATAATAGCCTGCGCCTGGACCATTTTCATTTGAGCGATGACGTGTGCTAAATGAGACGGCGACGGCGGGATACCCGGCTTAGGTTCTAAGAAAATGTCGACGTTGAACCCAAATCGGCGGGCGAAATAAAGCCAAGAATCATGATAGGCGACGACCTGAGCTCCTCGGAAAGGTTGCATCGCCTGGCCCCAAATTTGGAGTTTCGCATCAATGGCAGCCTCGAAATGTTGGTAGTTGCTTTGATACGCCACCGCCCGGGCGGAATCGATTTTGGCGAAGGATTGGGCAAGATGTTGCGCGACCACCTTAGCCATAATGGGGTCGACCATGAAATGAGGGTTGCCTAACGCATGAACATCCCCCGCCGACCGAGTGAGTTCTTTCGGAATTTCTAGCAACTGGAGTCCCGCGGAGGCATTCACGCGACCGGGCGCCCCGGATTCGATTTTTGGGTTGTGCGCATTTTGTAACAACGGCGGCAACCATCCTTGCTCCAATTCGGCACCGCCATCAATCAAGACGTCCGCAGCGCGCAGTTTCACGACGAAGCTAGGTCGGGCATCTACAAAATGCGGATCCTCGGTGGGTTTTGCTAAGGTCGTGACTTCGACCCATTCGGAACCAATCGCGCGGGCTAGAGATGCCAAGTCGGGCAAGGTGGCCACGACATTGAGCTTGGCCTCAGCGCGGAGGAATAGCCCGGCTACAGCGGTGAGCAGGAGAAGTGATTTCATACGAAGTTGAGTTCAAAACTTGTGGGCTCCATGGGCGCCTAGACTGAATTCAAATTGGAGGAACAAAGAGTCCGCGCCGTCCGTCACCTGAAACGAGTTCGCTTCGAGGAAGTCGTGATTGTATTGCAGGCGAATTTTCGAGAACTCCGTGGGCGTCCAGGTGACATTTGCCGAGGTTCGCCAACGATTTTGCCGGCTTGGCTCCTCGGTGAAGCTAGAATTTTCGAAGTGAATAGAGTCTCCGCGGAGGCCGGTGGTCCAGCCGGGGCAAAAGCCCCAGACGATTTGAGAATAGACGCCCCAATCATGAAAGGTCTCGCTCGCGATGAAACGATCCGCGAGGCCGCGCCCCGCTTCGAAACGACGATACATTGCTTCGGTCTGCCATTTTACAAAGGGCCAACCACCGTGGGCCGTGGCGGGTTTCCATTTATAGAAAAGATCTATTCCGTAGATTTGGGTGCGGGCGTGTGACCCCGTATCGTTTGGTCCAAGGGCGCCAGATAGACCGACGAGCAGGGTTTGCTCGGGACTTAGATCGAAAGAGTTTTCGAGGCGCGGCACGAAGACGAGGTCCTGGGGTCCACGCAGGTCCCGATCGAGGGTGGGTCGACCAAGAAAAATGCCATCTTCACCGGGATTGCGAAAGGAATAGCCGGTTCCGCCCCGGCCATTTTGCGCGGCCAGCGAGACCTGGGAAAACCAAGGGAGAGGAGTCAGCCACGCGGCTTGGAGCCCAACGCCACGGAGTCCGTCCGGGCCTAGGAGGCGACCCTGCGCCAAGGGCGCGTCAGCGAAGTCCCAAGTGTGCGGGTGCTGGGAATTGATTCGGCCAAAGGGCGCAAAAAATTGCCCGCCCTTGATCTGAAAGTTTCCTGGGAGCGCCTTGGTTTGGAGGAACGCCTCCTCCACCTCCACTCCGGTGCCGCCCTGGGCATCGAGCTTAAAAACGATATTGGCGAACCCATCAAAATAGGGATCGACGGCACCGTCGAGGGCCAGTTCGAGATTGCGGGCGTTAAATCCGCGTTGTTGGGGATCGTGATCACCGACTTCCAGTTGATCGAGCGCGTGGGCAGAAGAAAAGGCACCGATAAATATCCCATCGAAGGACAGATTGAGATACGTCTTTGCGCCACCGGCAACGGTGATGGGATTGGTCAGCCGACTGCCCTGGCTGATACCTGACGCGTGTGCGTCCACCGTTACCGTCGGATCGGAGGTTGGGAATGGGGTAGAAACCGGGGCGACGTTGGCCCGTGGTGGCGATGCCCGCGAAGCTCCCGCGTCGAACGTTTCCGAGGTGGGGAACGGCGAGGCGGGGTTGCTCGTCACGGAGGTCGCCGGGGCCAGCTGGTTCATCCTGGATGGCGCGAGCGGGGTGCCACTCCCCTGGAAGGCAAGCAGAAGTTGTCGTTGCGCCTCTAACTGCCGCTGAACGTCAGCGAGTTCGGACGCATGCTGGGCTTGCAGTCTTTGGAACTCTGCGCGCAATTGGAGCACCTGTTTTTGCAGCTGCCGCACCGCCGAGGTTTGAGCGGACCGGGCTGGGATCTGGGGACTGCCTTTGCTCGTTTGAAAAAGTCCAGCGGCTAAAAGTAACCGGAAAAAATTGGGAAATCTCATGATCATCTCCTGATGACATCGATCCACGCGACGCACGTGGATCAGACCTGGGGTAATCGACACCAAACCAAAGCTCGAAACGTCCAACGGATGGCCTGCGGACGGATGGATGTAAGAACGGACGGAGGCTGATGCCGGACTAAACCGGAGGCGCGTGTTCGAAGACGCACGCGCTCAGAAACACGGATTCGACACGTCGGGATTGAGGGACGGTGGGACCGATGCCGACCCATTGCCAAAGTTCGATCACGAGGGTCGGAGGAGTCTCAGGTCCCGATCCCAACCCAAAATGAAGGACCGTGGCCAAGCATTCGTGCTGGGCACCTTCTGCCTCCGCGTGAAGTTGGGCATGTAATGCCGGAAATGCGGCCAATAACAAAGCAAGTATTAACCCTGCCAGTACCGCACTGGTGAACACGAGCCGACCGCTCACGGAAATTCGAACTACTTGCAACATGGACGCCGGTGAGAGGTTTACCCGAATCCAGCTGGCGCCGCTAGTGAAATCTGATTTTTGATAGGGATATGGTTTTTCTCAAAAGTGTCACCGCCGTCAAGCGGGTCCGGTTGACGTGCCGGGCAGTTTGCAGAGCCCGTTGTCCTCGGCGCCGAGTGCGCTGTTGAACTTCGCGCTGAAATTTTGGAAAGCGATCCACGCGGTCAGCGCGACCACTCCGTCGTCATCGAAATTGATGTTGAGGCCTTCGTCGGCCACGGCTCAATGGTAGGGGCGTCACCGCTGCCACGCGAGCCAGCGGTTCATCAGTTTTTTCACGAATGGCGTCAGCCGTGTGCGATGGTAGAGGTCGCCAGTCTTGCGGATGGCTTCGGCCCGCGTGGGATACGGATGAATCGTCGCGCCGATGGTTTTGAGGCCGAGTTTACCTATCATTCTGATGGTTCTCGGAAGCCTCTATTCGGAAATGCGTTTGGTGAGCGCCTTTTTCGCGATGCGGGTGACGAAGACGGTGACGACGACCGTGGCGAGGAGTCCGACACCGTAGAGCACCCATTCGCCGGTCGTGCGCGTGCGCTCGCCCGAAGCGGCCTTCGCCAGCGAACCGAGATACACATACAACACCGTGCCCGGCATCATTCCGATCCACGAAGCGAGGATGTAATCGCGCAGCTTCACTTGCGTGAGGCCGAAGGTGTAATTCAGAAGTGTAAAAGGAAACACCGGCGAGAGCCGCGTTAGTCCCACAATTTTCCAACCCTCGTTCGCGACGGATTTGTTGATCGCGGCGAAACGCTGATTGCCTTCAATTTTTCGGGCGATGGCGTCGCGGGCGAGATACCGGCCCACCAGAAACGCGGTAGTCGCGCCTAGCGTCGAAGCGATGGAAACGTAAATGGAACCCCACACCACGCCGAAAACCGCGCCCGCGCCGAGCGTGAGCACCGACCCAGGAATGAAAAAGACCGTCGCCACGATATAGAGCGCGATGAAAATGATCGGACCCCACGGCCCGAGTTGTCCAACCCAGTCGAGCGCCTGCTTGAGCAATTCCTGACCATGGAAATATTTGAAGGCGACAATGGCCGCGGCGATGAGCACGACGGCCACACCGAAGTAGAGCGGCGATTTCCCGCGAGCGCCGGATTTGGCGGTGGGAGTTACCGGTGCAGTCATGATTTCTTTCTGGTTGGTTGAGGCTTGGCGATCGCCACCGGAAAATCTTGCCCCGCCCATCCCTCTGGCCAGCGCACGGTGAAAACCAAGATTACACCCGCGGGAAGTTTCTTCGATGGCAAATCGGCGAACCAACAACCGATGCCGGGGTCGCGGGTTTCGGTATCATTGACCGTCACCGTCGCGGCCGCCGCCGCCGCCGCCAGCCGTCGCGCCACCGCTTCGCCGATGCCGGAACTTTCGCCCGTGACCCGCGTGCGTCTGCCATCAAGTTTGATGGTCATGATCGTCTTGGATTCTTGGTTCTACGCAATTTTTTGCCTTCGCTTTTTTTGGGGGAAACCTGCGTGTCCTGATTCAGACCCAACGCGTCCTGCCGGGCCGGTGACGATTCGTCCGGAGCCCGTCCTTGGCTCATCTGATAGGCGCGCCATTTCAGTTTTAGATCCGGCCAAAGGTGACTGGGAGCTTTGTATCTGAACGCGCGATAGGGGCTGGGCTTGACCTTTCCTTTCTCGGCGACAAACCCGGCGAACGCTCGCGTCCATGAGACAAACTCAGCAAAAACGTTGGGGTGCGTGACCAGGTCTTCGGCCTGATTGTCGCTGTATTTTTTGCCGTCGCCGAATTTCAGGTAGCGCCAGAGGGAATCAGGAACCTCCACGCCGCCGTAGCGACATTGCCAGACGAAGGGTGCATACAACTCACGGCTATTACGCGGTTCCTCCTTCGGGTCGAAATACGCCTTGCGCCGAAGTAGTATGGGCCTGCCCGAAGGATCCAATTCATCGCCACCTGCGTCGCCGTAGCAAAAAAAACCGGCCGTCCGACCTTCTAGATGGTTGCGACTTAGTTCCGCCCCTTCGGGCGAATGCTCCAGCATCATCGCCAGTTCAGGATTTTTGTGCTCAATCAAATCCTGCTTGGGATTGCCGCCGCTCATGCATACCAACCGGTCAAACATCAGTTTCAGATTAGAGCTCGGGGCATATCAACGGCCCTGCCACGGGCACGTCTTCGCTGACGCTACTTCCAATATCCATGGGCTGATTCTTTTTCTCGTGGGGTGGGTCGCCCGCCACAGACTGCACGGCGGTCAATTGATCGTTTCCGCCTCCACTTCGCGGCGAATGGCTATTCCTGACAAGGATACTTCTGTCAATCCTCGAACTGCTGAAAACCAAGCCGTGGCCACAACGTTGACTGACTTTTGAAGCCAACGTCTGCGACTGCGAACTCACGCCCGGCCGCCAAACGACAGGTAGTCATCGAAGTCGAGATAATCGAACAACGAGCCAATGTCCGTGCGGCGCGCATCCATCTCCTTGATGCGCCCGGCGAGCCATTCGCGAGTCTCGATATCGTTTTCGAGGAATGTTTCCGTCCACCCGCTCCACGCGGCGATTTCGTGCGGGGCTTGCTTCGCTTGGGCGTTGAACCATTGGAGCATCTCGAAGTCGCCCGCACCGGTCTTCACCTGCGCGAGGAACGCTTCGGCGGTCACGCCCGCGAAGCCGAACAGTTTTGTTTCTTCGTCCGCGTCGTGCGGTTGTATGACCCCTTGATCATTTGCCGTGCCACCTGTGCAATTCCTCTGAAAAACAAACAAACAATAGTGTTTCTGCGAATCCAGCTCCCTTCACGTCGCTACGAGTATTCCTGAACTACGGACTGTATGAGTTCATCCTGTCCCGCTCGGAACGCGAGGCCAACGCCGCCAGACGGGCTCGCAGCAAGTCGTAGCAGAAAGGAGATGAAATTTCCGGGCGGGAGACGGGCGGGAAGCAAAAAGCCGTTGTGACGCGGAAGTTTTTCTGGCTTGATGCGGTCGTATGAAAACGATTTCCGGCTACCACTTGATCCGAGCGGACGACCTGCATTGGCGGCCGTCCAACCTGATGAAGATCCCGAACGCGGATTTTCTAGAGCGCACCGGGAGCGAGAATCTCGGCGCGCGGCTCTGGCGGTTCCCACCCCAGAGCGCGAACACGCTGCACCAACACATCCGAGCGGAGGAATTCTATTTCGTGCTAGAAGGAGAGGGCCGCATGCGCGTGGGCAATGAGACATTGACGATTCCCAAATATGGCGGCGTGCTGGTCGGCCCGGACCCGTTGCGCCAGGTGTTCAACGACACGGACACCGAGGTGCTCTGGCTCATCATCAGCGCTCCGGAAGAATTGGAATTTCTGCAAGGCTCAAAATCTCAGATGGACCTTTCGCTCATCTACCCGGTTGATCCGACGCAATTGCCCAAGGAACTCACGGGAGTGGAGTGGCCGCCGAAGGGGTGCGCAACGTGACTTAGCTTTTCGGACCTTCCGTGCGATGGAAGTCGTTCTTTATCACACGCTTGGCAAATTACCAACGCCTTCAGCGACCCACAGATTTTGCTGAGAAAGCCCAAATCCATTCAGGACTACTGGAAACACCAAGCGCAGGTCGTGCGTTACTTCACTCCAGCCAGTGAATCCGGCCCAACCGTAACGGAATCCTCCATACTGGATATTGACAGACGAGTGTTGGTCCAACAGCGGACTGGCACAAGTGGTGGCGCGACGAATGTAAGCCAATATTTTTACAACACCGCCGGAAGTCTTGTTTTGCACACCAACCTGCTTTCAGGAATTACCCGTTATTCAGAAGTATTGGTTTCTGGCTCTAGTCAACGAACCACCTCGTACCCGGATCAAGGTGTAAAAATGAAATCTTATTATGTGGACGGACGGTTGAAATCGGTGACGGGAAGTGCGGCGGTCGCAGTGATGTATGAGCGAGACGTGGAATCCGTGACTGATCATGCTGACACGGCATGGCGGGAATACATGAAGCAGACGTGTTTGAATGCAAGCGGAGCCCCTACATTGGAGTGGGTCAAAACTTACTTTGAGGCAGCAGGACGCGCCTATCGGACGGTTTATCCGGCTCGGCCTGTCGATTTAGCTGGAAATCCGGAACGGAGAGCGTACTACAACGTTCGGGGGCAGCTTTGGAAGGAAATCGATTCGGATGGAATTACGACCTTGACTGGGTACAACGTCAAGGGCGAGGCGGAGTGCATCGCCCAGGCTGCCGATCACCGTTCTGCATTTGTGGGCAGTGAGACAAGCGTGGATCCGATTTTTGGAAACTACGCTTACGTCAATTCTTCGGTGGATCGGATTTCCCGCACTATTCGGGAGATTGGTACCGTCACTGATACCTCGACCGGCCAATCGACGAGTGTTCCAGTAAACCGAACCAAAAGTTTGGTCTGGGATGGAGCACAATGGATCACCGCCTCGATGGAAGAAGTTTCAACCGATGGTTTGAAGAGTTGGAGTACCGTAAATCGGGATGAGGCGAGTGGCGGTAGTGTCCCAATTTCCACTCGGATGACAATTTCTTATCCAGGCTCGCCCTCTTGGGGACGGGGGGGCACAGTAACTATGGCTGATGGCAGCCAAACTGCCACTTTGTACTCGTATGGATTGCTTGGTTCGACGTTGCAGAAGGATGCCAATGGCCAGACAATTGGGCGAGTGAATTATAGCTATTCCAACGATCCCTATATGCGCCTTTGGGCAAGTACTGACCTTCAGAACGGGAAGTCAACGTTGGTTTACAACTTAGCTGATCAACCTACTATCGTAGTCGCTCCGCCGGCAGGCGATGGATCGTTGCTGCAAAGTACAATCATTGCCTACGATCATATGGGGCGAGTCACTGGAAACACATACGCAGACCAATCGGTTGTGAATTTTAGATACTGGCCTAATGGAAAACTGCGGCACACCTGGGGTAGTCGAACGTACCCGGTAGGATACCTATATGATCCGCAGGCTCGGATGACTACAATGGCGACATGGCGGACGTTTCCTGGTGCTCAAAATTTTCTGACGGATCCCAGTCCCAATTTGACCGGAGCCGCGCTCACCGGATGGAGCTACAATCTCCAGCGAGGTTGGGCGGAAAAGAAGACCCATGCCGACGGAAACGTGCAACAGTTTTTATTCACGGCCGCTGGACGACCGACGGTTCGGCAGGCCGCGCGCCAAAAGGCGGTTAATACACCGGTGACGACGACTTACAAGTACGATTTTCAGTACGCATCTGGATCGTAGGACGCGCCCTGTGAGAATCAGAAGTCAAACAGATTGGGTTGGTTGGCTAAGAGGAGAGCGTGGAGGCGTCGCGGACCTCCTCGGGCATTGGTGAATTGTTTCTGAAGGCTCTTGGGATTGGCTTTGGTTTTTGGATGGTGTCGACGGTGCGCATCGACGGCCGCGTTGCTGCAGCCGACGACCATTCGACGAAGGGTGTCCAAGACCCGGGCCGAGTTGGGGTAGCGCACGCGACTGAAATCTTCCCGCAGACTGATGTCCAAGCAGTGGTGCAGGCGACTCTCAATGACCCAGTAGTTTCGCTTCATGTTTAAGACACTTTGCGCGGTAAGTTCCGACCTACTCAGGCTACTGATAAGATAGACGATCTGGCGCTGCTATTTCCGCCCGCGCCTCGTCCGCGTGCGCAAGCGGGCGGCCGTGCGCGCACCCACAAAGCCGACCTGCGTCGGTGTGACCTCCCGCAGATCCAGACAACGAATCTCCAACCGATTACAATTACCTTCGCGCGTCAGCCCCTGTCGTTGAGATTTGGGTAGTGGGGGAAAAATCC
>JAYVTS010000189.1:0-3937 GCA_043788645.1 Verrucomicrobiota bacterium | reverse complement strand
CTGCGCCCGCTGGACGAGTAGCGGGTCGATCCGGCGTGGTCTGGCCATGCCGCAACCATGCCAGAGTTAATCTAAATTTGAAAGCGAATTAGAATAAGGCAAAACTGGTTCTTGATTCAAAGACTTGGGCCTGGAGCAGCGCACGGTTTCAGGACGAGTATGGGAATCTGAAACTTTGATACCAGCCTCCCCCTGAGCGCGGTTGTGTCCCGTGCTTTTGACGGGATCAACCGCAGCAACTTCCACTGATCTCAACGTGTAGTCTTGCCGCGAATCGTACCCACCCATTCGTAACGGAAGTTGCTGCGGAGGGTTGCCGCGACACATCCGCGGTCCGGGGGCGCCGGGGAGCGCGGTTGTGTCCCGTGCTTTTGACGGGATCAACCGCAGAAACGTCCACCTATCTCGACGTGTAGTTTTGCCGCAAATCGTACCTACTTATTCGTAACGAGAGTTGCTGCGGAGGGTCGCCGCGACCCATCCGCGGTCCGGGGGCGCCGGGGAGCGCGGTTGTGTCCCGTGCTTTTGACGGGATCAACCGCAGCAACGTCCACTGATCTCGACGTGTAGTTTTACCGCAAACCGTACCCACTTATTCGTAACGGAAGTTGCTGCGGAGGGTCGCCGCGACCCATCCGCGGTCCGGGGGCGCTGGGGAGCGCGGTTGTGTCCGGTGCTTTTGACGGGATCAACCGCAGCAACGTTCACTGGTCTCGACGTGTAGTTTTGCCGCAAATCGTACCTACTTATTCGTAACGAGAGTTGCTGCGGAGGGTCGCCGCGACCCATCCGCGGCCCGGGGGCGCTGGGGAGCGCGGTTGTGTCCCGTGCTTTTGACGGGATCAACCGCAGCAACGTCCACTGATCTCGACGTGTCGTCTTGCCGCAAATCGCACCCACCTATTCGTAACGATGGTTGCTGCGGAGGGTCGCCGCGACCCATCCGCGGTCCGAAGGCAAAACCTTCCTGGAATAGATCAGCCGAATCTGCCTCCTAAAGCGCGCCCAAGGTTGCCGATTTGGCGGTCGATCCTAGGTCGTTTTTCAGTGCCTGAATTTATTTTGAAACTTTTCCTAAACTCATTTTGAGAGCTGCCGATAAGAAAGTGCTGGTGGCTTGTCGAAGGGTTCGGACGTCACGCGAATGGAATCGTATGACTTGGACAACCTGGGGTATGGGCGTCAGCAAGTCACGCAATGATTTTGCACCGAATCATGAGCTGCTCCGTATCTACCTATCTCGGCACCGCCATTGGCGCCGCCGCCCTTTCTCTCTGGTTAATCCCAGTTGGGCTGATTGCCACCGTTTTTTGGCTCGTTTCACGGGTGACCCACCAGGTCGGTTACCGTGCCGTAGCCCACGGTTTTGGCCTCCCCCCCTCCGCCGTTCCTGACGCGTCCAGTTCTGGATCGATTGGGCAACTGATCGGCTCAGGGCATGTCGGAATGGGTGCAGCGACGTTTTCTTCGGTCCTCGGCAGGCGCTAAACAGCGCCAGCCCTCGGACATTTCATTCAGTAATTCAACGGATTGAATTCTCATCAGTACCATTATGAACGGACGTATCTGTCGACTCCTAAAGTCGCAATCTCAACGCTACCCAGGTTTTTGTGCTATTCTCTTGCTATTTATTGCACTGATCCAGCCGGCGCAGGCCATTCCGGTGACCGGCGCTTCGTTGGAATGGGATTCAATCAGTGACCCAACCGTTACGGGCTGTACCATTTATCGTGGAACGACGAGCGGAATCTACGATTGGTCAGTACAAGTCAGCACTGGCACTACGGCTTCGATCTCAAATTTAGTCGGCGGAAAACTTTACTATTTTGTCGTCAAGGCCTTTAATTCCATTGGAGTCGAGAGCGAACCGTCCAACGAAGTTCAATTGAGCGTGCCTCAGAACCACGCTCCCGTTGGCTCGGCACTCGGAGTCGTAGTGATCGGAGCAAGCCCCGGGAAAATTACCCTCGCCGGAACCGACGCAGACGGGGACGTTCTCACGTTCGCCCTCTCACGTTCGGTGCTTAACGGCACTCTCACGGGAACGCCACCCAACCTCATTTATCGACCCAACCGCGGATTTAGCGGCCGAGACTCGTTTATTTTTACTGCGAACGATGGATATCTTACCTCTCAACCGGCGACATTCTCAATCATCGTACAGCCAGACAACCCGCCTACTACCACCGAACAATCGTTGACCGTTGGCAGTATCGGTATTTGGCCCATTACCCTGACTGGTTCGGATCCGGACGGCGATCCGATTACCTATAAACTTCTTAGACAGCCACGGAGCGGCACGCTTTCCGGAGTTGCACCCAATTTTATGTATACACCGAAACCTGGTTTTTCAGGTAATGATGGGTTTGCCTACACGGTCAGCGATGGAATCTATGACTCACCTTCGGTGGTCGTCGATATATTAGTTAAACCCAATCGGGCACCGATTGGAACCCCGGCGAATCTGACGGCTCTCCCCAATACTCCCGTCCGGATTACCCTATCAGGATCCGATCCGGATGGAAATCCAATAACCTTCAAGTTGGTCACCGGACCCTCTAAGGGAAAGCTCGCTGGCACACCTCCGTTGCTTGTGTATACGCCCAATATAAATGCCACTGGCAAGGACTCGTTTCTATTTACCGTCAGTGACGTCCTCGCCTCGTCGTCTCCGACCGTGGTGACCATTTCGCTCGATGCGTTTTTCAATGTGGCATCCGACAAGCAACCGGTGAAGCGAAAAGCGACGGCCGCTACCCTGGGCGCTCGACAACCACCCGTTGCGATTGCTCAAAGTCGGACCGTGAATCGCGACCAATTTCTTCCATTGACCCTCAGTGGAAACAGCCTGGACGGCAGTTCAGTCACCTTTTCGATTCTGCGGGCTCCCGAACACGGGGTTCTGAGCGGTGCGGGTTCCGAGCTAACCTACCTCCCGTTTAGCAGCTTCGTCGGTTCAGATAGTGTTGAATTCACGGTCGCCGATGCCCATATGACTTCGGCTGCGGCCTCAATTTCAATTTCGATTCAAGACGATGGCAGCGCGCAGGCCCAGTCGGCTACTGAACCGGGAGCTGGGCAAGGAACCCCGGAGTGGATCGGGGTGCCGCTATCTGGAGCTAACGATGTCACCGACGGAAATCTATCAGCACCGCAATTGACGGCGGGAGTCACCAGTTCAGCTAGAAAATATCTCGATTTACAAACGGTCCAGTCTGCGGACTACGAAATTCAGATTGGCCAGCTTGACCCTAATTCCGAGAGTTCGGTTCGCCTCTGGGAGGCGTACTCTTGGGGAATTAATGGAGTTTCGGGCTGGGTAAGAGTTCCGGTCAGTTCGAGTCTAGCGCGGCGACAATTCCGGGTCCTCCGTCGGCAACAGGGGAGCTTGGTGGTCTCTGATCCGATCAGTTTCCAATAGTTCGATGCGGACTGCGGATGGGTCGTGACCACCCTCCGTAGCAACCTTCGTTACGAATAGGTGCATACGATTTGCGGCAAAACTACACGTCGAGATAAGTGGACGTTTCGGCGGTTGATCCCGTCAAAAGCACGGGACACAACCGCGCCCCCCCCGGAGCGCGGATGTGTCGCGGCGACCATCCGCAGCAACCTCCGTCCTAATAAATGCGTGCGATTTGCGGCAAGACTACACGTCGAGATCAGTGGACCTTGCTACGGTTGATCCCGTCAAAAGCACGGAACACAACTGCGCTCAGGGGGAGGCTGGTATCAAAGTTTCAAATTCCCATACTCGTCCCGAAACCGTGCGCTGCTCCAGGCCCAAGTCTTTGAATCAAGAACCAGTTTTGCCTTAGTCGGATTATTTTCAATGTAGTTACCAGTTTCCGACTCATGTTCCGCGTCACGCATGAAAGTGTCCCAATAATCCGCCTGCCAGAACTCGCCACTTTTAGCAAGGAACTGATTGGCTTTG
>JAYVTS010000188.1:0-7641 GCA_043788645.1 Verrucomicrobiota bacterium | reverse complement strand
CAAATCCACAGACCAAGTCAACGAATAAGAAAATGCCTCCGGAATGCGAAATCGCTCAAACCCTCGGAATCATTGAGCAGGATGCAACTTTAGAAAACAACCTACGGAATCGCTGAGAAATGAGATTCAATTATTGTATCTGGTTATTTATTAAAAAATTTTGTAAATATTATTACAATGGATATTTGTTTGTATTTCGGGGCCTGGTGAATTTCTAATCATATAATTGATTGACATTCGGCGTCACAAATCAGAACCAAATCTGGAGACGAAATCCTCGTGGCAACAAGCGATTTGCCCGCTATGTCCAAGGTCGTATGAACGTTCTGTTCCTCAACGGACCGAACCTAAATCTACTCGGAACGCGGGAGCCGGGGGTTTATGGCCGCGTCACCCTGCCGGAGATCGAAGCAAAGGTCCGTCAACGAGCCCAGGAGCTGGGGGTCCAATTGGAGTTCCGCCAGTCTAATCATGAAGGTGAACTCCTCGGTTGGATCCAACAATCACCGGATAAATTTAACGTTATCGTCCTCAATGCGGCCGCCTACACGCACACTTCGGTTGCCCTTCGGGACGCGATTTCGGCCGTCTCGACACCCGTCATTGAAATCCATCTGTCGAACATTCACGCTCGAGAGACGTTTCGTCACCATTCCCTCATCGCACCCGTATGCCGTGGACAAATCAGTGGCTTTGGAATTGACTCTTACATTTTGGGATTACACGCAGCCGTTATCGTTTGCGAACTGTCGTAAACCCCAAAGTTTACCCTCATTGACGCAGTTTTTGCAAAATATTAGGGCGAGGAGGTCAGGGTTTTCTTGACTTGACCGCTCTTGTTTTGAATTGTCTCGGTCTGGTTACGAATAAGGAGCAGGGCCGTGGGTTCTGCTCTTTCGTCCTTTCGGTATTTGGCACTTTAACCACCATCGGCGGGACTGCCTGCCGGTTGAATACAAAAAATAGCGCTGTGGACCTCAAAGAGATTAAGGCCATCATCGACTTGATGAAAAAGAACTCGCTGGCGGAGTTCGAGCTGGAAGAAAAAGACTTCAAGATAAAGCTCAAGCGGCCCATCGGCCTCGTCGCCCCCTTAAGTGGGTTTTTAGAGGAGCAAGAGTCCAATCTTTACCGCCAGGTGGGGAACCACTCGGCGGGGGTCTCACCACAATTACCGATACCAGCCAATTCCGATGCCGAGATCAAATCCCCGATGATCGGCACGCTTTACCGGGCGCCCTCACCCGACGCCGCGCCGTACGTCGATATCGGGGCCGAAGTGGGGCCCGAAACCGTGGTGTGCATCATCGAAGCCATGAAGGTCATGAACGAGATCAAGGCAGAGCAACGCGGAATCATTACTGCTATTCTGGCTGACAACACCAAGCCGGTGGAGTTTGGCCAGCCCCTGTTTCGGATTCGTCCCACCTAATTCCAAATACGGAACCGGTCCGGTCGGTTCTTTTAGCGGTTTTGTAGAACTCGTTCGTCCCATGTTTGAAAAGATTTTGGTCGCCAACCGTGGCGAGATTGCGATGCGCATTATCCGTGCCTGTCGTGAACTTAACATCAAAACGGTCGCCGTTTATTCGAAAGCGGACGCCAATTCCATGCACGTCCAAGTTGCGGACGAAGCGATCTGCATCGGCGAAGGACCCTCCACGGAAAGCTATTTGCGGATTGATCGTTTGATCTCGGCGGCGGAAATCGCCGACGTCGATGCGATCCATCCTGGGTATGGGTTCTTGAGTGAAAACGCCCACTTCGCGGACGTCTGCGAGAGTTGCAATATCCGCTTCATCGGCCCGCGATCCGCCGCCATGAACGCGCTGCATGACAAGTCTTCGAGCCGCAATTTGGCCAAAAAGGCTGGAGTCCCTGTGCCCCCGGGTTCGGAAGGCTTGGTGCAAACCGAGCAAGAGGCACTCTCAACCGCCAAGAAAATCGGCTACCCGGTCATGATCAAAGCGATCGCCGGCGGTGGCGGCCGCGGGATGCGCGCCGCTCACAACGATGTTTCACTGGTCAAAGGATATCATACAGCGCGCACCGAGGCGGAAAAAGCGTTCGGTAATTCCGGGGTTTATATCGAAAAACTCATCGAAAATCCGCACCACATTGAATTTCAAATTCTCGGCGATACCAAAGGCAATATCGTTCATCTCGGTGAACGCGATTGTTCGATCCAGCGCCGACACCAAAAACTCATTGAGGAGACTCCTTCGCCTTTGCTGGACCGAAAGGACTTCAAAGGCATCCGCCAAAAAATGGGGAAGGCCGCCTATCGGATCGCCGAAATGGCCGGCTATACCAACGCGGGTACCGTCGAGTTTATCTGTGATGATAGCGGCAACTTCTATTTCCTCGAAGTCAATAAAAGGATCCAGGTCGAGCATCCCATTACCGAAGAGGTGACGAACGTCGATCTTGTTCGACAACAAATTCTCATTGCCGCTGGCGAAAAGTTAAGCTTTTCGCAGAGCGACATCGTTTGCAAAGGGCACGCTATAGAATGCCGCATCAATGCCGAAGATCCCTTCAATGATTTCCGGCCGTCACCGGGTCGTATCGAAATGTACTATGCTCCCGGCGGTCGCGGAGTTCGGCTCGATTCCCATGCCTATGCCGGATACACGATTCCACCCTACTACGATTCGATGATCGGCAAATTGATCACCTACGGCAAAGATCGAACCGAAGCGATGGATCGAATGAGTCGCGCTCTGACGGAGTATATGATTACCGGGGTGAAAACAACGATTCCATTTTCGCTAGCGATTCTTCAAGACCCAGATTTCAGGCGGGGCAACTATACCACGAATTTCGTCGAGCGTCTTTTGGGGGGCGCTCGACGGGAGTTAATTCAAGATAAAGCCTGACTCGGCCAAATCGCTTTCAAAATGAGACCCCGGCAGGCCGGAGTCTCACCTTGAACGCGATTTGGAATCAGCTTACGGTTCCGGAAATGCGCTCCGGTTCCTACCTTCCCGCCTGGTTTCTAATGGCCACTCTGACAACAGGGTCCGCCGTTTCTCTCACGGCCGCCGCCCCAGACGTCGCTCGCGTTGATCGATTGGTTCCCCTCGCGAAACTCGTCCACGACGCGATCCCCCGGGTTCGTCTTGAGGCCCTCCGAGCCCTCGCAAAAATTCCCACCGCAAAATCCGCGGAACTCGCCCTCAGCGTCCTCGATCAACCCATGGATCCAGCCCTGGACTACGCCCTGTGGCTCACCATTAATGACCTATCCGAACCCTGGATCAGCGCGTTTGAGACGGGTGCTTGGAACTCGGACGGTCGGGAAAAGCAGCTGGAATTTGCCCTCAAATCAATCAAACCCGAACAGGCCAGCCGCGTCCTGAGCCAAGTCTTAGCCAAACATCCCTTGTCCCGCGACGGGCAAGGGCCCTGGATCGAACTCATCGGAGCGGCCGGTACCGACCAGGAACTGCGCACCTTACTCGATCAAACGTTGAAAGGGGGCTTTGATGAGACGTCAACCGCACGCGCTCTGCACTCCTTAGCCGAGGCCAATCGACTGCGAAAACTCAAGCCCGGAGGATCGCTCGTTTCGTTCGGAGAACTTTTTTCTACCCAATCCGACTCGGTACGACTTGCGGCCCTCCAACTCGCGGCCCAGTGGAAAGATCTCGGAGCGCATTTCCCGAAAATCATCCAATTAGCCGGGGCAACAGACTCCTCGCCCGCGGTTCGGTCCGAGGCCTTTAACACCTTGCGAATGATCGGCGGCCCTGGTGCAATCTCGGCCCTCACGGGCTTGTCGGCGAGTGGACAAAGTGCGGCGGTTCGGCGCGAAGCGGTCGGCGCCCTTGCCGCCCTGGACCTGGGGCGCGCTGTTCCCCAAATCGTAGAGGTCGCTAAATCGCTCCACGAAGAGTCCGCCGCACAAGACCTTTGGCGCGCCGTGCTTCCGGTGAAAGGAGCCGGAAAAGCAATTGCCGCTGCGTTACCCGCGAGCGGCCTCGATCCCATCGTGGCCAAAGCCGGGATGCGCATTGCCCGCGAAGGGGGTCGCAGTGATCTCGAACTCGTGGCTGCACTGGCGAAGGCAGCGGGCCTTACGACCGACGTTCAAGCCTTCACCGCTCAACTGGTGAAAGACCTGGCAGCCAAAACCGCCACCCACGGCGATCCTGTTCGCGGCGAACTGGTCTATCGGCGAACCGAACTCGCCTGCACGAGTTGTCATGCGGTCGGCGGTGCAGGCGGAAAAGTGGGGCCCGATATGACGAGCATTGGAGCCAGCGCACCGTTGGATTACCTCATTGAATCCGTACTCCTACCCAATGCCAAAATTAAGGAAGGCTTCCATTCCCTCGAAATCACCACCCAAGATGGCACCGAATATATCGGCACCCTCGCCCGTGAATCGCCGCAGGAAGTCGTCCTCCGCAATGCCGCTGGGCTTGAGCAAGCCATCGCGAAATCCGAGGTCACTAAACGCGATCAAGGCCTGACTTCGCTCATGCCGTCCGGGCTCGTCGAAAACCTCAATGAAGCCGATCAGCTCGACTTGTTTGCGTTTCTTTCTCAACTCGGTAAACCGGGCGAATTTGACGCCAGCAAAGGGGGAATCGCACGGCGGTGGTATCTCGCCAACCTCGTGCATACCGACCTTCAGAATGGCGACGGTGACTGGGCCTGGAAACAGCCGCTCACGGATAAGCGTTGGACCGCTCTCCACGGACGCGTCAACGGCCAACTCACCAAGCAATTAATGGAAGGAGCGACTCAGGCACAATTTTGGACCTCCAAAGTGGCCGTCTTTGCAGTCACCCAAATCAACGCGACTCAAGCGGGAGCGATTCATTTCGAACTTTCGTCCGCGCCCGGCTCCGAGTTGTGGGTCGATGGCAAAAAGATCGGTGGCCCTGGAATGAGTGCTACCGAAGTCACCGCCGGTATCCATCGAGTGATGATTCAATTCACGCCGCAGCACGTTCCGGATGCGATCCGACTCACCAGCCCGGATGCCGCCTTTGTACTCAACTAGGCTCCATGAACCGCGGCGCGATTCTGGTAATTCGTGGTGGAGCCATGGGCGATTTCATCGTCACGATGCCAGTCCTAGCGGCGCTTCGTGAACGTTTTCCCGAAACCCGCATTGAACTGGTGGCCTATCCCGGGCCCGCCTCGCTCGCGGTCGCCAGCGGACAAGCTCATGCCTTTCGCCCCATTGAATCCCGAGGGTTAGCTGGATATTTCGCTCGTCACGGTGCCCTTGACACCGACTGGGCCGCCTATTTCTCAGGCTTTAATGTCATCTTCAGTTTCCTCTACGATCCAGACGGTTTTTTCCAACAAAACGTCGTCTCGGTAACGAAGGCACAATTCATCGCCGGCCCACATCGCCCGGATGAAACTAAAAGCCTTCATGTGACTGAACAATTCCTTGAGCCGCTCCAACGTCTCGCGATTTATGAACCCGATCCGGTGCCTCGACTCCGACTGGGTAACCATCCAGATCCATCCACCCGCGAGCTAGCCCTCCATCCTGGTAGCAGCAGTGAATCCAAGAATTGGCCGGAGACAAACTGGGCCTCCCTACTGACCACCCTCGTACATACCACCGATCTCCGATTTTTCCTATTCGGCGGCGAAGCGGAAGGCGAACGATTGAGCCGCCTGGCCCCGCTGATTCCATCGGAGCGCCGAGAAGTCTGGAATGGTCGCCCCCTGGTTGAAGTAGCGGTACGACTCAATCGTGCATCGGCGTTTGTGGGGCACGACACAGGGCCCGGGCATCTCGCTGCGGCGCTCGGACTTCCGGGATTAACGTTGTGGGGAACCACCAACGACCGCGTCTGGCGACCCCGCAGCGAGCGGTTCAAGTTGCTCAAACCTCCCGGTGGTTTGGCGACGCTTTCCGTGGCCGAAGTGCGAACCGCGCTGGACAAAATGTTACCACAATCAATCCCCGGAGCGGTGGCAGGATGAGGGCGTTGATGAGCACGCTGTCTTTTTCCACGACCGATCTAACGCAGCTTCACCGCCAATTGGATCGGTGGCGTGGGCGACAGCCCGGCCGGGAGCAACTTCCCGGACCGCTTTGGGAGGAGGCGGCGCAATTGGCCCGAGAACGCAGTGTGAGTGAAGTGGCTCGTCGGCCGCGGATCGATTTCTATCACGAACAAGGGACACGAACAAGGGACAGGCGAGTTAAAAAACATAACAGTCAAAATAACTATCATGTTTTATTATGACGCGAAACTTTGTTTTCAATCCGCCTGTCCCTAAATGCCCGTGTTTTCTAAGTCTGGCTCTCGCTACGTCTCGCGACGAAAGACCAGGAAATATCTGCGCTAGGTCTTGGGGTGCGTCCCGTCCTATTGCGCTCTCAATTTCAGCACCTGAAGTTTGCCAGGAGAAAGCCTTCGGGGTTACCTCTCCACTGCTCGTTTTGTAACATTCTGAGTGTCCATTTTTAGATCGCTATGCCACTGACTGCGTCTGACCAAGCTCGCCTGGATGCGCTCCATTCAAAATTTTCCGCCCTACGACCGTTGTCGATCGGCTATCCGTGCAATCAGGAGTTCGACTATTCGGCCCTGTTCCGTTTTCTTGAGTTCGTTGCGAATAATGTTGGCGATCCGTTTTCGGGCAGCAATTTCCGAACCAACACGCACGAATTTGAACGGGAAGTGGTGGCTGAGTTTGCCCGCTACACCCAAGCGCCGGAGGGGGATTACTGGGGGTACGTCACCAATGGCGGGACGGAAGGCAATATGTATGGGCTTTACGTTGCCCGGGAATTGTTGCCGCAGGGAATGGTCTATTTTAGTGAGGACACGCACTATAGTGTGGCCAAAATTCTTCGCTTGCAGCACATGCGCAATATTATGATCAAAGGTCAGGAGAATGGGCAGCTGGATTACGAGGATTTGCGTGAAACTCTACGGATTCATCGCGACGTGCCGCCGATTATTTTCTCAAACATCGGAACAACCATGAAAGGCTCGATCGATGACCTTAAAAAAATCCGGGGAATTCTCGACGACCTTGCCATTTCGGAATCGTATATTCACGCAGACGCCGCTTTGAGTGGGATGATACTCCCGTTTGTCGATCAGCCTCAGCCCTGGAATTTTTCGGCCGGGGCGGATAGCATTTCCATCAGCGGTCACAAATTCTTAGGCTGCCCGATCCCGTGCGGGGTCGCCTTGGCGCGGAAACGGAACGTGGATCGAATTGCACGCAGCATCGAATATGTCGGCGCGTTGGATACCACCATCACGGGTTCCCGCAATGCGATCACGCCACTGATGCTGTGGCACCGTCTTCGCTCGTTGAGAGATGAGGGGATTCGCGAGCTGGTGCAGCGCTGTCTGCGTTTAGCGGAGTATGCGGTGAAAAAACTCCGTTCATTCGGCATCGAAGCGTGGCGACACGACGAGAACTCGATCACGGTCGTTTTTCCCCGTCCAGCAGATTCCCTGATGAAAAAATGGGTGATCGCACCGAAGAAAAAGATCGCCCATATCATTACGTTGCCACCAATGACGGAGGCGATTATTGACGAATTTGCGCAAGATTTTGCCAATGCAAAATAGGTAGTTATCGCCATGAAACAAATCACCGTTCTGACCCGGAAAGATCCTGATGAGTTGGCCCGAGTCGCTT
>JAYVTS010000187.1:0-7597 GCA_043788645.1 Verrucomicrobiota bacterium | reverse complement strand
GGTGACGTATTTCTTCGTGTGAAAACTGCACCCCTGATTTCCATGGTCGGCGTTTCATTGCCACAACTTCGATTCGAGGGAGACACGGTGCTTT
Organism: Verrucomicrobiota bacterium; assembly: GCA_043788645.1. GTDB lineage: Bacteria > Verrucomicrobiota > Verrucomicrobiia > Limisphaerales > UBA9464 > CANIZL01. The sequence continues at coordinate 7,503 of JAYVTS010000187.1, read as the reverse complement.
CGGGTGTGAATTGGGAGGTCGCAGCGGGTGAGTGTTGGGTCATTGCCGGTATGCAAGGCTCTGGAAAAACCCAGTTACTCGAAACCGCCGCCGGTTTGCATCCGGTCAGTGCGGGTGAAGTACGCTTGTTCGGGGAGGTCTTGGATCCAAGTGCGCCGGACGAAAACACCGGGATTCGCCAGCGTTTTGGACTCGTTTTTGACGGCACTGGGCGACTTTTCCCCGCGCTGACGGTCTTGGAAAACATTCTCCTGCCGCTCCAATACCACCGCAATTTGGACCCGGCAGAGGCGGTGGAATCCATCGGTGATCTCCTCCACGTCCTCGAACTCGAATCCGTCGCCGCTCATCGCCCAGGCCGCCTCACCCGGGCCTGGGCACGACGCGTGGCCCTCGCCCGTGCGCTGGCGCTCCGCCCGGAAGTCCTCTTACTGGATAATCCTCTGACCGGATTGGATCACGCCCACGTTCGCTGGTGGCGTAATCTATTGGGGCAATTTATCACCGGCCACGCCTTGTTCGGCGGAGAACCACGAACCGTTCTGATTGCCAGTGACGACCTCCGTCCTCTGCTTTCCGTAGGCCAAAAATTTGCCCTGGCGCATCAGGGTCAATGGCAAGTCTTGGGAGATCGAGCCGCAGTCAGCGCGAGTTCTGATCCATTCCTCTGCGACCTATTAAACGAACTCGATTAGGAGCTCGAACAGTTATTAAGCCTGAACTTCTATTTTAACATCGCCAATTTGCGGTCCAATTCATCCAGGTGACGGGCCGTCTGACGAGCCAACATTTGACTTCGGACCTCTAATTGCCCACGACCCGTCGGATCGACCCCGGCGGAGCGCCGTGTGCCGATATAATTGAAGAGCGTCCGATGATAATCCTGCACGAGAGCCAATATCTCGTTGGGCGCTTGGACATATAATTCCCGGAGCTGAGCCGTCTTCCGTTCAAACACATCCTGCTGCGCACCAAAATCGAGCAGAGAAATCAATGAACCTAAGGACACCTGCTGTCGCATCGACGGGGCATTCGTGGTGGCCGCCACGGTCGCCGCTTCGACGGTCAAGGCACGGAGGCGCGCCAGGCATTGTTCGTGTGTCCAGCGTTTGAGCGGATCACGGGTGATTACGGCCGTGGCACTCACCGCCCACCATTTTTCCAGGTCGAGCGCATTGAGAAATCGCCCTTCATAAGCTCCGAGCAACGCTAACTCCCAATTGAGGTATTGGGGCGATAACAGAATCGCCTGGCGGAGGCGAGCGGGGCCGCCCTCGTCGCGCAACAACTGTTGCGTCAACAAGACGGCGCTGGCCTGAAAGCGGGTAAATTGCACGGCATCCTCAAACAGCGCCGCCTCGGGTTGGCTGAGTTCGGCAAAAGTAAACGGCGGAGTTCCGGCCAACGTTGCTCGAACATCCACCAGCGGATCCCCCCGGCGCCCCGTCCGCACGACCGCCGCTTCGGCTTCCTGAATCAAACTGCGGCCTTCTTCGGTCACGATGATTCCCGCCATCCCTTCATTGAGCCACAGGGGCGTACGAGCAAAACCCTCAGTCCCACCCCGATTGGCTAGTTCGAGCAATACCACTTCGGTGAGGCCCCGCACCAGGCGCCGCCAATCAGCGGATTCTGGCACGCCCACGTAATACTGCCAGCCTTCGCGAAACGGTCGGGGCACAATTTGCAACGGCCCGCCCCCAAACTGGTTAGTTTCGATGAGAAATAAATGGAATCTTCCTCGCCCACCGCTTGGCCCCGCCCCGAGCCGCCCTAAAACCGCGGTCTGAACACGCTCAGCCGTGATGGCGAGTGTCTGAGGTTGAAGTTCGATGACTGGATTTATATCTACCGCTGGCCGAACCCGACCAAACCGTACCGCCGGCGTGGGCCGACCGTGAACGACGAACAACTGGGACCGGCTGGTAGCCGTCGCCGACGATGACGGATTGAGCACCGCTGGAGGAAGCTCAGCCCGGAGGAGCAATAGAGTCAATAATCCCCAAGCCGCCCAGAAGCAGCGCATGGAATTACTTTTTGGGTAGCTTCGACGACTTTGAACCGCTGGAGGCTGAGGAAGCGACGGCGGGCACCGAAGCGGCGCTCGCGGCGGGGGCCGCCGGAGTCGAAGTAGTCGAACCCGCAGCGGGAGTCGACGCCGGAGTCGGAGTCGGAGTCGGAGTCGGAGTCGGGGTTGCCCCCGAACCGGAGTCCTTTTTCTCTGCCGACTTATAGCCTTCACTGCGATAATCCGTGATGTAAAAACCCGAGCCTTTGAAGATGAGCCCCGCTCCACCCCCCACGCCTCGTTTGACTTTGCCCTTGCCCCACTTTTTCTGAGGACAGGCTTCACGGGGACACGACGTTAGGGTCGGAGCCGTCATCGACTGCACCGATTCAAAGGTATGACCACACTTCTGACAGGAATACTCGTAAGTCGGCATGTAAAAATTGGAGCTTAAAGAAAGGCGTTCAAGCCACCCCGTCAAGCCACTCAATGTTCTGGGGATCCTGCAATTTCACAACTGACTATTGCGGAACGGGAGCCCGGTCGGAACTTGGCTGCCAGTGAATTGTCCTAAATTCCTCCTCCGATCCTCGATCACTACCGTCCCTCCGAAAGGCGGCGTATTCGCCGGTCGGAATGATCGTCAAAACCTGTTCCCCTCGTGAATTCAACTTCCGTCACGGTGCGTCGGGCATTTCGGGGCGATTGCCCGGGAATTCTCGCCATTTATAACGACGCCGTTCTGACGACCACAGCGAGTTACGACTATGCCCCTCGGACACTGGCTCAGCGCGAAGAGTGGTTTGACGCGCACGAACGAGATCAATTGACGGTGTTGGTTGCGGAATCTGCATCCGGTGAAATCGTTGGCTGGAGTGCCTTGAGCAAATTCCACGATCGTGTGGGCTACCGATTTACGAGTGAAAACTCGGTGTACGTGGCGGCGCCATGGCGTGGAAAAGGTGTGGGACGGCAACTGCTTGCGCCGCTATTGGACGCCGCCCGGGCGCGAGGATTGCATGCCATCATCGCCTGTATCGATGCCGAGAATGGGGCCAGTATTCGACTTCACACCCGTTTGGGTTTTGAGCGAGTGGGGCTCTTCAAACGCGTCGGCTTCAAATTCGATCGCTGGCTGGACGTGGCCTATTTGGAACTCTTGATCGAGCCCCCGCCGTGTTGATCCCGCCCTTCATGTTACTCCAACCTCCTTAACCGAATGTTCGCTTCAAACGCCACGCATGGTAGGCCACCCGTTCCAGTGCGCTCATCTTTTCAAAGTCGGGTTTTCCCGAGATGAGTTGGGGCCAAATGGACTCGCTCGCAGCTGGCCGCGAACCGGGCGTCGAATCGGCGAGCGGATTGTTGCGCACCTCCACCACGGCCCGACGTTGGGCGCTGCCCTCGTAGCTCATGGCTTGGTCCGTGAGCTGGAGGTCCTCTGCCAAGGGCCGTTGTGGTTTAATATTCTTTCCTTGCAATACCCCGTGGTAGGCACGGACCGCTTCTTCCGGAGATAGCTTCCCGTCGGTGATCAACCGGAGCATCTCGATAAAAGCGAGTTGGTGCTCGGCGTTATTGATCTTTCGACCGAACAACGCCACTCGCGCACCGTATTTCTGAGCCTCATAAATCAACCTAAAAGCATCATAGGTCGTTCCAGCACCGCCGCCGAGGATGCCCACAACGAGGTTGGGATCGTATTGAGCCAGTTCCTCCATCGCCCTAGGACCATGATAGACGATTTTAAGAAACACCGGCCGACCCACTTCGGGAACCCCTGCCAACGTTCGCAGGATCGTGTCGTTAATAAACTCGCCGAGTTTCTCGGGCGGAATGCCGGACGCCACGTTGGGGTCAAAAATTTCCAGAAAATGGTGAAATCGCTTTCGTTCCGCTTCTTCTCGAAATTCCTTGTACCAACGGAGCGCCTCGCGGTCTTGCTCCAAATGGTTAACGAACGTAATGGAGTAGAGTCCCAGGTTCGCCCCAGGAAACCCGTCAGAACTCCGGTCACACTCAATTTCACCACATTGGATATGATCAATCGCGGCGCTACGAAACGGCTGGCTCGGCTCTCGGGTATAAGCTCCATGTCGGGCGGCCCAGACATCAGTCGTATCATTAGCGCGTGCGGCCGGGGTTACTTGGGAGTTCTTGAACAAGCCCTCCTTGATCGCCAATTGCTCGGTCACGTACGCGGACATGAGCATGATATCGACCAACCCCTGGTGAGTGACCTCTCGAATAATGTCCAGGAACTCAGGGAGGTTGCGGTAACCGAATTCTTCCCGACCCCAGACTTCGGGGGAGAAATGGGCGGGGCGTTCGCCCCGGCCAGATAAATAGGACCGGGGACCAGGAGCGCGCACCCCGAAGGCCATGTCGGCATCTTTGGCGTCCGCAATGATGAAGGCCTTCGATGCCGGATTCGCTCGAATCTCAGTCAACTTTAGGTCGAGGGATTTCATCGACTCACTTTCTAAAGTTTCACCTTCGCGAGTGTGTCTTTCAAAGCGCGGGCCGAAGCTTGAAGGGCCATTTGCTCTTTTGGCCAAAGCTTAATCTCCACCTGTCGGAGCACACCTCCCCGGCCCACCACGCTCGGCACACTCAAACAAATATCACGAATTTCATAAGCACCCTGAACCAGTGACGAGATGGGGAGCATGGCCTGCTGATTGAGTAAGACCGCATGGATCACGTCGCGGATCGCGACCCCGACGGCCCAACCGGCGCCGCCCTTGCGTTTGATGACTTCTGCCCCGCTGCCCTTCGTTCGCTCAAAGATGGTGTTTTGAAAACTCGGCGAGCACTCGGGCAACCCCGACAGCGGAAGGCCATTAACACTGGCACTCGACCAAACGGGCAACATGGAATCTCCGTGCTCGCCCAGGATTAATGCTTTGACCTGTGTCGGCGCCAACTTCAATTCGTCAGCGATCAAAGAGCTGAACCGGGACGTGTCGAGCATGGTTCCCAACCCGTAAACTTGGGGCCAAGGTAAACCCAACCGTTGCACCGCGAGTTGGGTAAGAATGTCGACTGGATTTGAAACCACAAAAATCTGGGCTCCTTTTTTGTATCCTGCCGATTTGATGCTGTCCAAAATCTGTACAAACAGTGCGACGTTGCGATGGATGAGATCTAACCGTGACTCGTCCGGCTTGCGTCTCAGTCCGGCAGTAATTAGAAAAATATCGCTGTCCGCGGCCCGACTATAATCGCCTGCGTAGATTTTCTGGTCCCCGCAAAATGCGCTGCCATGGAGCAAATCGAGCGCCTCACCCTCAGCAAGATCCTGGTTGGCATCCAAAATTTGCAGCTCCGCGACCAGGCCGCCGCATTGGAGTGCAAACGCGGCACAAGATCCAACGCGGCCACCGCCGCCAATGATCGTAACTTTCATATCCAATAAGTTAAATTTTAACAAACAAAACGCCTCGTCATCGCCTGACGCATTGGCCTTGACGGTCGTTTCTCAATTCACTTTATCTGTGCTAAAATCTGATCGGTAATGACCTTCACGGCCGCCTCGGCGTCCGCATCCAATCCGCTGACCGACGCGCCCTTGGGCGGGACCGCACAGGCAACCCCTGGACGCCATTCCGCGTTGTCGCAGAGTTCGCATTCTTTGAGACCATGGCGGGGATCTGGAATACCCAGGCTCTGTTTGATCTTGAGAAGATCTTGGAGTTGGCCCGACGACATGGTTTTGGCTGGGATACCCAATTGCGCAGTCACCAGGATCGTCCGGCAATATGCCTCCAAGATTTCCATCTTGAAATAGGCGTCTTCCACGTTGTTGTGGCTCCAAGATACCACCCCGTGGTTCGCCATTAAAATCGTGTTATGTTTATCCACCAAGTCGGCCACCAGTTGGCCCATTTCTGGAGTGCCCGGAGTGCGATAGGGGGCGACGGCTACGGAAGCAAAGACTTCATACTCCGGAATCATGCAGGTGGGAGGCACCATGCCCGCAATAGCAAAGCCCGTACTATAAGGCGGATGACAATGGCAGGTGGCGATGGCCTTGGGCTGCCGTTTCATAATCTGGAGATGCATCAGAATCTCGCTCGTGCGCTTTTTCACCCCCGCAAGCTGATTGCCCTCAAAATCTACTAGGCACATGTCCTCCGGTTTCATGAACCCCTTGCTCACTAATGTTGGGGTACACAAAGCAATGTCTTCGCCCACTCGAATGGCGATATTACCCCCGTTGCCATCGACATACGCCCGGCCCCAAAGTCGGCGGCCGATGTCGCAGAGCTGTTCCTTTAAGACCTGCGCCGCCGGTGAGTTGAAATAGGCCTCCAACTCGGCCTTCGAAGATTTAGAGTTCAACGGCTTGGCGGGGAACGACGGTACAACCATCCGGGTAGTGGTTGCACTTGAACCATTGGATCCCCGTCGGGCAGTGGCGTAATCGCGGAGCGTGTCTTTGGCCGACGGGGTCAAGATTGCATCGGACGGCAAATTGTTCGGGTCACCGCCCTTGGCAATAATGTCTTCGATTTCTTTCGCAGTAATGACAGCAGGCATAAAAATTAGAGCAGGGGGTTGTAATAGATCTCATCGACGAGGGCCGCGTTGATCGCGTCAATCGGGATCGGTTTCTCGAAAGGTTGGGCGGCTTCACGTCCTTCCACGTAGCCAATCGTTTGGCCCACGCTCCCACCCAGCGCGTCATAGACTACGAGGCTGGGATCGTTGCTGAGTCCCAACGGGGTCTCGGTACCCCGTTGATAATGTTCGCGAGTGAACGGGGATACAATCAGCCAACGAGCGCCGACTAGTTCCGGCGCCGCCTTACTTAGCGTGACACGACCAATGACGGCACCCAATTTCATACGGGAACTCCCGGTTCTTTTTCGTCCACCACGCCTACCACGAGCCAGCGGGCGGGGCTCTTGGGGTCGCCCACCGCGAGACGTGCGGCGGAGCCATCCGATGAAATCAGCACGCGCTGATGCATGCCCGCGCCATGGGAATCAATCGCGATTTGGGGTGCTCCTTCGGGCACGCCCGCGTGGTCGATCGGCTGGCAAATAACCAGTCGCCAACCCTCAAAGCTTGGATGCTTGCGAGTGGCGACCACATTGCCTTCGACGCGGGCGAGGAGCATGGAATTAAAAGGCAGCGAACGGCTTCAATAGATTTTCAGATTATCCACCATCACGCAACGGCGTACCCGGGTGAACGTGCGCGGATTGCTCACGCCCTCCCCGGTTGGAGTGGCGATGCTGAAACTCAAATACCCTTCGCCGCCTAAACCCAGGCCCGCCATGCACGGCCCATTCTTGATGAACAAAGTGGTATCCAATGCTCGACCCATCGCCGTCAATGCCTCAAGATCGTGCGAGTGGATGATACTGGTATGCTTGTATCCATGTTCCGCTTCGAGTGAACGTGCGACTCCCTCCTCAAGACTCTTCACGCGGGTGATTGGCAGGAAGGGCATCATTTGTTCTTCCACGACAAACGGGTGGTTGGCG
>JAYVTS010000186.1:0-14024 GCA_043788645.1 Verrucomicrobiota bacterium | reverse complement strand
TTCACACGAGGTTTTTCACACAAAAAGGGCGTTTCACACGAAGGCCCCAAGACACAAAGTTCTTTTTTCCTTCCGACAAGCGTTGACCCGACACGGTGCGAAGCTTCGGGCACCGGCGAACTGCGAAGCGTCGCTCTCGCAGGTTGGAAGGTGCCCATCCCTGCTTTTTTTAATCCTCAGAAAAATCGAGCAGCTCGGCGAGGAATGTTAGAGTGACCCGCTGCTAATTTGTTTGAAGATGGCCACCTTGCCCCCTGACAACCCACCGATCTTTACGCCAAACTGAGCGGATGCGGTCCGACTACTTCAACGGCGTCCAGCGCGTCGTGTTAAAACTGGGAACGGGCGTCCTCACTGACGCTCGAAAACGTCCTGATCAAGTTCAGTTCGCCCAGTTGGTGGCTCAGATGGCCGATCTGCGATCAGCCGGGAAAGAAGTCGTGCTCGTCACGTCGGGTGCCGTCGGTGCCGGCATGGGTGTGCTCGGCTACGAGACCCGACCCGGAAGTCTCGCCGAACGTCAAGCGTGCGCGGCCATCGGTCAGTCCCGCCTGATGGCGATGTATGAGTCTTTGTTCCGCCACTACGACCTCAACGTGGGCCAAGTCTTGCTCACTCACGATGATCTCGCTGATCATGATCGCCATCTTAACGCCCGCAATACCTTGCTCACCCTGCTCAAACGGGGCGTCATTCCCATCATTAACGAAAACGATGCCGTCTCGGTCACGGAATTGAAATTTGGAGATAACGACCGACTCTCGGCACTCGTCGCGAGCTTATTGCCGGCCGATTTGCTGGTGATTCTCACGACGGCCGATGGACTCATTCAGGACTACGGCCAGCCTGGGGCAAAACTCCTGTCCGTGGTTGAACGAATCGACGAGACGATTGAAGCGATGGCCGGAGGAACCACCAGCGTCACGGCTACGGGGGGGATGACCACAAAAATCACGGCTGCTAAAATCGTGGTCCGCTCGGGGATCCCTCTGGTGATCGCGCCCGGTCGGAAATTTGACGCGCTCCAACGAATCCTATCCGGAGCTGCGGAAGGGACGCTCTTTCTGCCCAGAGCGGCGGGACTCACCAGTCGAAAACGGTGGATCGCTTTTTACCATCACGTTCGTGGTACGCTCACCCTCGATGCGGGTGCTGCCAAAGCGGTGGCCGAACAAGGTCGGAGTCTACTCGCCGTCGGTGTGACCCACTGCGAAGGAGATTTCAAGGTCGGCGAAGTTCTCCGGCTGGTTACTCCGGAGGGACGTGAGTTTGCTCGCGGCTTGGCTCGCACGGATGCAGTGACGATCCGCGAACGCCGTACCGGCCGCAGCGAAGTGGTCCATCGAGACGACTTGGTCGTCTTATAGCGGAAAAACCTTGATCACTCAGAACTCCTCCCGCGAATGAAGAGAACGAGCCCGAGCGTCCGTTCACTCTGGATCGGAGGGCTGGTGCTAACCCTCGCCGCCACCGGTTATGGCGCAGTGACCGCCTCACCAGAGTTTGATCGAACTCGTGGATGGCAAACGGCACCGCTGATTCTTCAACTCGGTTCCGCAACCCCCGGCGTCGCTATTTGGTACACGCTGGACGGCTCCACACCCGCCGCCACCAATGGCGTGCGGTACGATCAACCCTTGTCGATTACTCGAACAACAGTCGTTCGCGCCCGGGCAGAATCGCCGGGAGCCGATCTGTCCCCAACGTTGACCCACACGTATCTCTTTCTCCCGGATATTCTCCTTCAAACAAAGCGCCCAATCGGTTGGCCTGCCTCGTGGGGAGAAAACAAGGTCGACTATGGACTCGATCCTCGCATTACGACCAAGTCCCCATGGCGGGAACAATTACCGACCGCCTTCGCCGCCTTGCCGGTCGTTGCTTTGAGTCTCGCCCGCTCGGACCTTTTTAACTCGAAAACCGGCATTTATGCCAACCCCCGAGAGCAAGGCCGGGACTGGGAACGCCCCGTCGGAGTTGAAATTATCGCCCCCGACGGACAAAGCGTGAGTGCCAACGCCGGGTTGCGGGTGCGTGGTGGATTCTCCAGAGATACCGCGAATCCCAAACATTCGCTGCGACTTTTTTTTCGTTCGAGTTACGGCGATGCCTCCCTGAAGTTCCCTCACACCCAACCGCCCTTCGCCGATTTTGGACTCACCGAGACGAAGGCCGTGTCCGAGTTTGATCGCCTCGATTTACGGACTGCGCAGGACGGCTCGTGGGCGTTTCAGGGAGATCCTTATGGTTTGTGGATTAATGATTCGTTCGCCCGCGATACCCAAATTGCGATGGCACAACTCGGTGAACACGGACATTGGGCTCACGTTTTTCTCAACGGCATCTATTGGGGGCTCTATGAACTCGTCGAACGTCCCGAAAGCCATTTCGCGGCGGACTACCTGGGAGGTGCGGCCGCGGACTATGATGTGGTGAAGGTCGATCCGGACACGAATTACCAAGTAGTGCCCACCGATGGAAATCTCGACTCCTGGCGGGAACTCTGGCGGGCAGCCACGAATGGCTTTGCTGCTCGTACGGATTATTTTCGAGTGCAGGGCCGAGATCCAAATGGAGCGGTGGCTCCGGCGATTCCGCCACTTCTTGAGGTAACAAATTTGGTGGATTATCTCCTGACCATTGCCTGGACGGGCAATTACGACGGACCCATTTTCGGCTCATTGACTGAGGGATACCCCAATAATTTTTTCGCTCTGCGTCGGCGGGATGGAACCGGAGGTGGTTTTCGTTTTGTAACGCACGATTCCGAACTCACGTTGCGTGATCTTCAGGAGAATCGAACGGGCCTCTCTACCATTGGCTCACCGGCAAAAGGCGATGGTCCCGAACGGATGACCCCGCATTATTTATGGAGTCGTTTGCGCGAAAATTCAGAGTTTCGCCAACTCGTTGCTGATCGAATTCAACGTCATTTCTTTAACGGAGGTGCTCTAACGACGGAGGTTTGCTTGCGGCGATTTCGGGCGCGGGTCGCTGAAATCGGTCCGGCTCTGGTCGCGGAGTCTGCGCGTTGGGGGGATGCCAACCGGGCGAGCGGGCCGATTCTACCCACGGATTGGGAGAGTGTCGTGCAAGATCGCCTCGCGGACTATCTGCCGTGGCGAACAGAAGTTGTGCTCGCTCAACTCGCCGCGCAAAACCTCTGGACCGGACCCATTCCCCGTCGATTAGAAGTCAACCGCAACAATCCAGAGGTCGAGGTCCGCTGGATGGACGACGCGTCAGATCGGGTGACCCGCTCTATGGATGGCGGCCGTACCTGGCAGGTAGTGACGGGCACGATCTATGATCGGTACGGTTTCAAATTGCTTCAGGTCCTTCCGGCGGGCACCGCAATTCTATACCGCCTCCCGCCTTGATTATGAGCGGTTTCACGCAATGATTTTTCACACCAAGGTACGAAGCAGTTTTTCCTTTATCTTCCAGGCAAACTTTTGTCAAACACTGACTCTGCCTTTGGCTAGCGTATGAAATCTACCCCTGCCAAATCCAACGCCCTCGTCGTGGACGGGGTGCCTTGGTGTGAAATACCCCCCTCCGTGTGAAAAAAACCTCGTGCGAAAAAAATCCATACCCGCCTCCCGATCTACGCTCGCACTGACCCGTGGAAACCGCTTTAGTCTCTGTGTGCGTCATTTCATTTCCGTAGCGGCGTTGATCGGTTTTTTAAGAGTGGTCGGGCAGGCGGTAGAAGTTCCCGGATTAGCGGCGGACCACATGCCTCGAGTCTTGCCGCGATCACCCATCGAAGCCGTGGGCAGCTTCGTGGTACGGGCCGGCTTTCACGCAGAACTGGTGGCGGCCGAGCCCCTGATTTCGAGTCCGGTCGCGGTGGCCGTGGATGAATCGGGCGCGGCGTACGTGGTCGAAATGCGGGACTATTCCGAGCATCGTCCTGAACAGCTCGGCCGAATTACCCGTCTCACCGATACCGATGGCGACGGAAAATATGACCGCGCCACCGTGTTTCTCGATCATCTGCCCTGGCCGACTGCGGTTACCTGTTGGGATGGGGGGGTATTTCTGGGGTCAACACCCGATATCCTTTACGCAAAGGATACGAATGGTGACGGCGTGGCGGATATTCGGGAGGTGGTTTTTACCGGGTTTGCCAGCAACTACGCGCCCTACGCCACCAATCAACTGAACGTTCAGGCATTATTGAATTCTTTTCAATGGGGGTTGGATCAACGCATCCACGGAGCGACCAGCGTTAGCGGCGGCAAAGTGCGGCGGGTCGAATCAGAATTCACCCGGAAATGGCGGGCGAAATCTGACATTCGGCGCGGTGGAATCACCGTGGATCGCAACGAGGAAATGGATCTTTCCGGTCGCGATTTTTCCTTCGATCCCCGGACTTTAGAACTTCGATCAGAGCCCGGCGGTGGCCAACACGGCATGTCTTTTGATGATGCCGGCCGAAAATTTGTCTGCTCCAACTCGGACCATCTTCAACTCATCGAGTTTAACGATTTGGTGCCGAATCCGAATCCATTTCATGAAATGCCCTCCTCACGGCAAAGCATCGCCGTGGATGGTGCCGCCGCCGAAGTCTTTCGCCAAAGCCCAGACGAACCCTGGCGGGTCTTGCGGACGAAATGGCGTGTCGCGGGCGTCGTGCCGGGCATGATCGAGGGGGGGGGCAGGCCGAGCGGCTATTTTACCGGGGCAACGGGCGTGACGATTTATCGCGGTGACGCGTATGGGCCAGACTTTGCTGGTGACGCGTTCATCGCGGATTGCGGGAGCAATCTGATTCATCGAAAGAAACTACGTCGCTCCTTAGATGGTTTGTCACTCGTGGGCGAACGAGCGACGGACGAAGCCCAAAGCGAATTTCTCGCGAGCACCGACAATTGGTTTCGACCGGTGCAATTCTACAACGCGCCCGATGGCTGCCTCTGGGTCGTCGATATGTATCGAGAGACCATTGAGCATCCGTGGTCTTTGCCACTCGATTTGAAACGGCATCTGGACCTCGATTCCGGGCGGGACCGCGGCCGCCTTTGGCGTTTGTCGCCCGATCAACCGCCCTCCGGAAAAAAACATTCCTATTTTCAATCGCAGGAACCGTCTGCGTGGGTGCGCGGACTGGAACACCCCAATGGTTGGCATCGAGATACCGCTGCAAGGTTGTTGCACCAGGCCCAAGCCTCGGAGGTAGTGTCGGGGCTGCGTGGGCTCTTGGCGCATTCACCGCACTCGCTGGCCCGGTTGCACGCGTTGCAGGTGCTCGCCGGCTACGGCGCCTTGGCGGACGCGGACTGGGCGAGGGCAGCTCGGGACCTCGAGCCCGCAATGCGTCGGCACGCGTTTCAAAAGCTTGGAACCACTCTTCGGCAACACCCGGCGGTCGAAACCCGGACTGAAACGTCTCTCCTTCTCGCGGCCTCGGAAGTTGAGACGGATCCGTTGGCGCGCTTGGAAATTGCTTTCTCGCTCGGTGCCGTGTCCGGAACGGAAAAATTTACTGCCCTAAAATTACTGCTCAAACGCGGACCCTCCTTAGTTCAAGAGGCGGTGATCCACGCCGCGGCAGGCCTGGAGTCGAGGCTATGGCTAGAAGGGGTCACCACCGAAACCACCGCTCAAGAAACTTATTTGATAGAACTGGCACGGGTTATTGGACGACGCGCTGAGACGAGTGAAATGGGACCGGTATTGGAACGTGCGTTTCAATTTTCATCCGCAACCGCCACCATGACGTGGGTGGACGCATTAGCGGACGGTGCCGCGCGGCGCGGTCGAAAACTCACGGAGTTCGATGGAAACCACCGTTTGCCCGCCTGCTTTGACACGGCCCTCGCCTTGGCCACCAACGGAAGCCGAGGGAGCGTAGCCGCCGTGCGCTTGCTGGCTTGGGACGAACGGCCAGGCATGGGTGCGCGGTTAGTGTCGTTGCTGGCTTCCGGTCCGGACGACATCGCGGAAGCGGCCCGCGGATCGCTGCGACGGCATCACGAGGTCTTTACGAATTCGATCCTTTTTCGGACCGCTTGGGGCGCGGCAAAACCAACTCGGCGCACGGCCCTCGTCGACCTTTGGCTGCGTCAGACGGAAGGGGCACGGACCTTGCTGGCGGCCGCCGCCGATCACGCCGTCGATTCGCACGAGTGGAATGCTGCACAGATCGTGGCCCTGCGCAACCACGGCGACGCCGAAGTGCAAACCACCGCACGGCGGCTTTTGGGGGAGCCGCCCGCAAGTCGCCAGGCTGTGATCGAACAGTTTGTTGGAAGCCTCGGATTGCGTGGAGACCCGGCCAAGGGAGCGGCGCATTTCAGGGAACGTTGTGCGACGTGTCATGCGTTTCACGGCGAAGGGACCGTAGTAGGGCCTGATTTGGCGTCGGTCGCCGCGAATGGTCCAGAAAAGCTCCTGGTGGCCATCCTCGATCCCAATCGAGAAGTCGCGCCGAATTTCGCCGCGTGGACGGCAGAAACGGCGGATGACGAGACCCTCTCCGGAATTAAGCTTCGCGACACAGTTACCACCGTCACCCTCCGCCAAGCCGGCGGAACGGATATGACCTTAGATCGGGCTCGGCTCCGGCGATTGGATTCCGACGGACGTTCCCTGATGCCCGAAGGATTGGAACAGGGATGGCAATCCCAGGATCTCGCGGACGTGCTTGCCTATCTATCAGGTGTGGCCACCGGCAGCATACCCAACCCGAGTATATCCACCGTGGCGGGCATTGGCCGCACGGGGAACACTGGCGACGGCGGTCTAGCCACTGCCGCGGCCTTGGCGAGTCCCTTCGGTTTGGTGCGAGGCCCCGACGGAGCACTTTGGTTTTGCGAATATGACGGTCATCGGGTCCGCCGTCTGGCGCTGGACGGGACCCTTTCTACGGTAGCGGGCCGCGGCACGCCCGGTTATAGCGGCGACGGTGGATTAGGGACGGCAGCTGAGCTGAATCAGCCTCATGAACTCCGTTTCGATGCCGCCGGCAACCTGTTCATCGCAGACGGGCACAATCACGCAATCCGGCGCCTCGACAGTCGAACTAAAACAATCACCACCTTTGCAGGAGTCGGTCGAGCGGGGTATTCTGGAGACGGTGGGCTTGCGGTCGTTGCGGAATTGCGGGATCCACGGAGTTTGCAGTTTTCACCGGAGGGAGACTTGTTCATTTGCGACGTGGGCAATCACGCGGTTCGCCGTGTGAATAGCCAAAGCGGGGTTATTTCTACCTTTGCGGGAACCGGCCGCCCGGGTCCCACTCCGGACGGCGCCCCAAGTCGCGGCACGCCATTGAATGGCCCGCGGACGTTGGACTTTGATCGGCGCGGCGATTTGTGGCTGGCGACGCGGGAGGGAAACCAAGTATTTCGCTTTGATATCCTAACAGGGCTTATCCATCTCGAGGTCGGAACCGGCGCGAAGGGGTTCACGGGCCACGGTGGTCCCGCCAAGCTAGCGACCTTGTCCGGACCCAAAGGATTAGCCATTGCGCCGAACGGCGATGTGTATATTGCGGATACGGAAAATCATTCGATCCTCCGGTTGGACGCGAAAACCGGAAGGTTGGAGCGGGTGGCCGGAACTGGGCGGTCCGGAGATGGACCCGATGGAGATCCGGTCCACTGCCAGCTCAATCGTCCGCACGGCGTCTGGGTGGATGCGGAGGGTAGCGTCTATCTTGGCGACAGCGAAAATCATCGAATCCGGCGAGTGCGCTAATTCCGCAAGGCCCCATTTTTCCCGACCCGCCGGTGTTCACGACTCGCCGGGCGTTTCGGAAGCGGGACCGGGGACTCGTATGACTCGTATGACTCGTCCGCCAAAAAATTCTCCGATGACGCCGATGATCATTCCTCTCCACTCACGGCATATTCCGGACTAATCGGTAAAAGGAACTTAGACTCATCGACGTCGTCATTTGCTGAGTATCACCCTCAATTGTCGGCAGACCGTTCATTGGACTCCAGAGCGGGGCACCCAAGGCTGAGCTTTGTTCCACTCGGAAACTGCGAACGTTGGCCGGCCATTGGAGATGAAGGCTCTCGTCGCGTCGGCGTGCCCGCAACATCGGCGCAAAACGATGGGTGAAAACTTGATCGGCCACTTTCCGGCCCATCACCCGGCCCTCGGTGTCATCGAAATTCCAATGCACACCGAGATAGATTCGACTGCGAGCGTTTTCCGCAGCGGCGTCACTAAACCGGTGAAAGGTTCGCGGCGCAGCTGGCACCTCGTCTGATTTTGCCGTGAATTCCACCGCATCACTCCCACAGACAAGTTCTAAAATTCGGAAAATCGCCGCCCCGAAAGTGGCGTGTCCCGACGGATACGCAGGAAACGGAGGAGTAAAATCTCTCGGCGGTCCTCCAGCCGGTGCGCCCAACGGTTCCCAAACGGGATCCCCCAGGGTCGCTGGATTGCCATCCGTATCGCCCTCCCGCACAGCGGTCACCGGCCGCCAATAATCGTAGTAATACTTCGATTCCCAGCACGCAATTCCCGCATCGGCTTGCGCGGCATCGAGCAGCGCAAATAACCGGGCGTTGTCGTCCAATGAAAAATGGTGTTGGACGGAAATCTCTTCCGCGATCTGGTTGTAGAGGATTATTGGAGGACCCAGGCCCCCTCGGTCATAACCCCAAAAAATACCGATCTCCGTCTGTTCCGCGGTCCGCTCACTCCCGGTACGGCCGCCCAGTCGATGAACCTCGTCATAGGCCGCCGCGTACTCGGGTGACGACAAAGCGGGTGGCGTTGGGGCACGAAATTGGGAGGAACTCGCCAGCGCAAACGGTGTCACGTCCCCCCAATTTGCGCCTAAAGGGGTCTGGGTCGGATGCAACGGATCGGGACGCCAGTGACCTGGACTGGCGATAATGCGATAGGCGCTCGGGGCGAGGGCGCCGTCGCCTGCCCGTCGAGCCAGCACCAGATCTGCTGCCGCATTGCCCACAGCAATTCCCTCGGCCCGACCCACGCTCGGCAAATCCCGCAGGGAACTGGCAAGATCGACCTCCAAAGTTGCCGACTGCGCTGGGTACAAAAGGACTAAGAGCCGATAGGCGGCTTGAGCGGCCGCCGCTTCGGGCAGAGCGCCGGCGGGCACCGGAACGTACTCATAGAACGGTTCGTAGTCGCGGTGGATGGAGTTCACGGCTTCGTAAATCGCCAAGTGCATCAGGGCCACATTCCGGGACGCCCAGGTCGGGCCTGGGCTGGTATTATCGACGCGGAGGGTCGTGTTCAACACATGCGTCCAACGGAGAACCATGTCCTCCGCGTGAGCGAAGGCGAAGCAGGACGCGGCAAAAGCGCCCAGCACGGCGCAAAAAGTACGGGGATTCATCGAGAACAACGACGACTAAACGCTACAACCGAGGGTTACCTAACTCCATTCCGGTGGCCAAGACAAGAATTCAGGGGAGAACTGATCCGTAATCGGTTTTTGACGCTCCGCGATAAAATCAAGCATCGTCCTGCAACTGCCGCCAATGCTCCATGAACACGGTGGGAGAAACCACCGCGCAACCCCGGCACTTATCCGGCGGGTAATCGGATAAATTTCCAGTCACAAAAAGGTCCACCGAGGCCGCGCGCGCGACGGCCAGAAACGGTTCGTCATCCGGGTCGGGCAAATCCAAATCAGGATGTTCGCTGGCATCCACGGCCAGACCGTCCACCTCAAGTTTTGTCAAGACTTCGCGTACTCGCTTGGGATCAAAGTTGAAGCGCGGACGGGCAAGCACTTCGGCGTATTCGGCGAGGATGGGTTTGTCGTGACAGATTTACACCGCGCCAGCCAAGGCCAGCGTGAGAACCTGGGCGGGATTTCCTTGAGACTTGAGCAAGCCCGACACGACGAAGTTAGTGTCGAGCACAATTTTCATTTCTGACGGCGAGCGCGGCGAGTGG
The DNA here is from genome assembly GCA_043788645.1 of Verrucomicrobiota bacterium. Taxonomy (GTDB): domain Bacteria; phylum Verrucomicrobiota; class Verrucomicrobiia; order Limisphaerales; family UBA9464; genus CANIZL01. Next base: position 4,124 of record JAYVTS010000186.1, on the reverse strand, counting down.
CGGCCATTTCGGCATCAATGTCAGACCTGGAATATTACTGATAAGAATTTGGTTCTGGAGGCTCTGCGGAAAACATTATTCGAAAGCAATTTAAGCTAGCAAGCTGCTTCGTGTGAAGCTCAGTCGGCAAACTGCAGATTCCGCAAGGGAGGTTTTATGCAATTTAAATAAACATCGTCGGCTCTGGATTGAGGCGCTCGCATTCTCCCCTTAAATTCATTGGCGGAAGCCAAGTAGCCAAGTCTATTTTTTTACGGCAGCTAGTTGTTCCGAGGCCATTCGACACAGATCATCATAACTTCACCAAGTGAGTCAAATTCCCGTTCGATTTTCATCCTGTGAAAGTTCATAGGAATAAATAAATTGTTTTTGACCAATGAATTCAACATGGCCATCACAGAATACAGTATTCACCATAAAATCCTCATGATTATCTCCGCTATCGGGATAGTATAATGTTCCGAAAAGTGCGTTATCGGTAATAAGCCAAAGTCGAGACGGGCCAGGAATAGTTCCATTCAGTCCAAAAGTCTTATGGAAATGGCGATCGGTTTGGATATTATTCATGTTCTTCCTAATTCCGTTTAATACTCGGACCCCACCATAAACAGGAATTTCTTCTGATGTGTCCACATCGACACCTAAAAACCCAAATCCCTGATAGCTCATGCCTGGACCGACTTTACGCTTTGCCATAGCAAATAAATCGATGAATCCCTTTTCATTGGTGTATGGCGCTACGCCGAAATTAGTTCTAATATAATTTTTAGTCGATGGGCAAACAAACAATTGTGAACTCCCGGCGTGCGGTAGTAACCAATTGAGGTTTTGGTCCTCTGATTGTTGTTTACCTGAAAGACTCTGCCTGCTGTCATCATTAGCGTAGCTTATTGAAGCGAGGCCTAATTGTCGCAGATTGCTGGAACATCTAGCCCGTCGGGCACGGTCCTTACCCCTTGAAAGGGTCGGCAGCAAGAGCGCAGCGAGAACAGAAATAACTAGGAAAACCACAAGTAGTTCAAGCAACGTGAAGGCGCAGACCAAACGGCGTGAGAACATTTTCATTCGAGTTGTACGTTTCATGGAAAGCGACTATGAGATCCGATTTGCATTGTTTTACGCCTCAGACCTGGCAGGTGAATCATTGACGGTAAATTGGCGCTGGATTTTACCAAAAGCCAAGTAGGCTCTGCTAGACTATTGGTGTTAAATGTAATATCATTTCCTGCTTCATCTGAGCACCACAAATCGGGCCTCGCTTCGACTCAATGCAGCTCTGGATTCGCACAATGCACTTGGGCTGCATAACTCAGCGCCATATTTTCATGAGGGCTAAAATTTAGTGACTTTGCGACCGCATGATAATGCTGCGCGAGACTGCAGACTATATCGACTGCGAATCGTCGCACAATCCAAAATGCTGATCGGCTTGAGTACACGTTGTTGTAACCGCTTGCTTTCTTCATAGTCTTAATGTAATCGTTAGCCGACGTCCTTGTACCTAACGGTCCAAAATTTCCTTGCTGTTCAACCGGAAACAGTGGAACGTATATAGGGAAAACCCCAGGGATCCGAGTAATTTTTCGGGCGTGGTTAAAAAGGATTGAGTCTGCATCAATTTATACGTAGTATTCAAAAAACAAATTTGTAATCGCTGCTTTGAGGGAAATCAACTTATAAAGCGCATGATTTGTCGGGAGGCCTATTGCATCGTAGCACTTACAGCCAGGGATTTCCTGTCACTGAGAACGTGAAATTGAACGTTAATATTCAAGCTCCGAGCTGAGTCGGAACAGCGGGCCATCCAATCTGCATATGGCCCGGTTGCAACTGACCAAAAACAGTAGCTTTGTTTCATACTTTTGTACGCTAGATAGAAATGTTGTACGCTGATGTTTCAAATTGTGCGACGGCTTAAATTGAGTCAGAGGAATGTGGCAAAATCAAGGCGCTAGGTTTGCTGAGTATTGAGGTTGGAGAGTCCAAATAATTCGATTCCAGTGAGCCCTACATTTCTGCAAGTCGGATCGCGCTTACGGACTCGTGGCCGCGGATTAACTTATCTACGGAGGCTCATAGAAAAACACACGCACTCAGCCAACATACGATGTCAAATATATTGCGATTAATTGTAGCATTAATGATGCTCATTGGGTTACAGCATAGGGTTGAAGAAGGGAGGTATAGCCGATGATCCATCGTATAGAATCCATTTTTTATTCAGAGAATCCCAATAAGATGTGAATCGTACAAAGCCGGGCTCTGGTAAATGTTCGGTGTAGCACGGAATTCTCCACGAAGCCCATATGATCCCATTATCTTGAATGAAAGCATCGCTTGGTGATGTCGCATAATCAAACGTGCGATTTTTGAGCACAATCGTTCCCGTAAAATTCGTTGCTATAGATAATTTAGCGGTAGGACTATTCGTTGTCGTCGTCTTAATAATTTCAACTTGTAGATTTGCTAGATCGACTGATTTTATTCTATGTCTGAAGTTTGCTGGTAGATTTGTGTCTTCATTTCTAAGACCAGTGAGATAAACTTCCCATTGCGCCCTCCATGCCTCAATCGGGGGAATATTTGCGTTGGTTAACAGTCCTGACGCGAAGTTTCCATCCCCTTGACTCTGCTTGAACTCCACATATTTTTCGAAGCTAGGGTTGCAGTAGACCGAAAAGAAAAACTCAATGTGCAATTGCAATGCTTGCTTAGCTTCGCTTGGAAGTGTGGGGCCACTCATGCTTCTCGTTTTTTCTGCAATGACTCTGTGAAATTCGATTTGATCGTAAGGTGTAAATTTTGCTTTAGAGAGCATTTGAGCCAAGCGAGTTTGCTTTGCTCTGTCGACCGTGCCGGGATCTCGCTTCTGCAGGAAATAGACGAAAAATAGTACCGCAAGTAGAAAAATAAGTAAGTATGCAAATTGGGGCGCTTTAACGAATGGGAAACTTTGTTTCATCGGTTTGCAATGCTTTGGTGACTTTACGTTAAAATATTAAGCGCTAAAAAGCGCCAAGAATTAGCGCCAAGGCGCCAAAGAGTGCCAGAGCGGTTCTGGCTAAGTTTGACTGTGACCATTCTCAAATTACGCCTAATCACACACTAGTGCGCAGGAGCGTCTCTGGCAATACACCCGCCGAGAGGCGACACACAATCGCTACTTTGCAAACCTGTCCGAATTGCGCTCAAGCCTGGTCGGAACCTTGCCGACATGAAGCGGCATCCGGAATATCTGGTCGGATTGTTAGAGCCATTTTTTCAGGCTGCTAATGTATCTGTATTTATGCGCTTCTGTATCGTTGCTGATGTCGCTGGTAACCTGGGCATGGAGGAACTTGGTCCAATCCTGGAGCGTGCAGACAACGAAACCGCCCGGGCCGTAGGCCGCTTGATACCGCAAAAGAATGCCGGCATCGATGGGAGCACGGGGCACTGCCTGGGCTTGCCCTCTCGCCAGATCATGCCAGACCGCGGCGTTGGGCGGTAACGCGGCACCGTAGGACAATCCCAGCGAAAGAGGCCGATCCACCAACCGACCAGCAACCGTCGCCGTCATCCATTTGGTGCACGAACCGATGTTGACCTGGTCCGCCACCGTCAGCCGGTTGGTCTGACCAATCCGGCGAACCCCCGCCGCACCCTGGGCCAGGATTCGCCCCTCTTTGACCGCGATCACCGAGCGAGCCGGGAGATGGTACTTAACTCGGATCGGCTCTAATTCCAGAGAGATGTCGGACTGGGCAAGCGCAAGTCCGGCTCCCGCCAACCAACCCCCAACGGTCGCGACGATATTGGATCTTTTCATCGCGAAACGGCGGCTACCAGGCTACTCAGGGTGAAATCACCCGGGTCCGATAAAATCTCGCCGCCGGTTCATTGGTCACGGAATCAATCCAACTCCCTCCGGGATACGCCGGTCGCTCCGCCACCGCCAGCCAATCGACAAGGTTGGTCGAGGACTCAATCAGAAACGGCAGGTCGAAATTCGCCGGGAAGAGAAGTGTGGGATGCTGCAAATCAACGCCCATTCCGGGCCGATTTCCCAATTCCAATGGCACCGACACCACCGGTTCCAGCGTAAAACTGACATTGTCCCCGAAGCCGGAATGGACTGCCACACA
>JAYVTS010000185.1:0-9490 GCA_043788645.1 Verrucomicrobiota bacterium | reverse complement strand
AACCTTGACTACGTCGCCTTCAACGACGGCTGAAGTGTGGCGGGGTAGGTTGATTCCGAGCTTGCCTTTAGGCCCCTCAGCGGAAAATCGTCCGGCACTCACGGTGACTTTCACCTTGGGCGGAATCGGAACGGGTTGTTTACCAATACGAGACATAGGCTTCCTTAATTACCAAACGAAACAGACCAATTCGCCGCCCAGATTTTGCTTCTTAGCATCCTGGCCGGACATCACGCCCTTAGAAGTGGAAACTACGGCGATGCCCATTCCACCCAGCACTCGGGGGATTTCCGTGCTGCGAACGTACCGACGGAGCCCAGGAGTGCTGATCTGTTTAATACCCACTATTACACTTTTTCGGCCATCATATCGAAGGCCCAGTTTGAGCGATTTGAGCTTATCACCCTCCACCGAGACTTCGGTGAGATACCCCTCGCGTTTTAGGACGTGGGCCACTGATTCCTTCATCTTAGAATGTGGCATCAAAAGAGATGGATGTTGCGCTGCACCGGCATTTCGGATGCGTGTCAACAGGTCTGAAATTGGATCGTGCATGGTCGAAACGGATTACCAGCTGGCTTTAGTGACCCCGGGAATCTGACCGTTGAGGGCCAGCTCTCGAAACGTTAGACGCGACACCCCGTACTTGCGAATAAAGGCATGACGGCGACCGGTGATTTTACACCGATTTACCATCCGCACCGGGCTCGCGTTTTTAGGGAGCTTGGTGAGCCCGGCGAAATCGCCCTTGGCCTTTAACTCAGCACGCAACACAGCAAATTTTTTTACTGTATCGGCTTTCTTTTTATCACGAGCTAGCCACGATTTTTTGGCCATATTCTATAGGTTCGCTAAAAATTTACTTTGAAAACGGCATGCCCATGAATTTGAGCAGGTCGTAGGCCTCTTCGTTGGTATCCGCCGACGTTACGATGGTAATATCCATGCCTTGAGTGAACTTTACCTTATCGAGTTCAATTTCTGGAAAGATCGACTGATCGGGCAAACCCAAAGAATAGGTGCCGCGACCGTCAAATTGGCGGGAGCCGACGCCCCGAAAGTCACGAATACGGGGAAGCGCGGTGGTGACCAAGCGATCCAAGAACTCATACATGACCGTTCGGCGAAGCGTCACCCGACAACCGATGGACATTCCCTCTCGGAGCTTGAAATTGGCGATGCTCTTCCGGGCTTTATTGATGACGGGCTTGCGGCCAGTAATGGCCGTCATGTCCTTTAAGGCTTCTTCGAGTGCGCCTTTTTCCTTCGAGGCGGAGACGCCCATGTTGACCACGATCTTCTCGATGCGTGGAACCTGGAGCTGGTTCTTATAGCCGCGCTTTTGAATCAAAGCGGCGCGGACTTCTTGCTCGTACTTGTCCTGCAGACGGGGCTTCATGGTTTACTTGGAGACGGCCTTGCGGCCATGGCGGACTTCATAATTGGCGACCGTCATCACGTTGGAAACGTGAATGGGACCCTCCAACCAGAGGAGACCGCCTTGGGGATGTTGCTGACTCTTGCGCAGGTGATGAAGAGTCGGTTTAACCAAGCGACGCTTATCGTCCTCTTCTTTGGATCGTTCATCCGATCCCTCAAGCACAACGGAGAGACGGGACACCTGAATTTTTGTGACCTTCCCTCGGCGGCCTTTGGCAGAGCCGGCGATGACCACCACTTGGTCGCCCTTTTTAACGTGAAATTTGGCAGGCATAATTCAATAGTTCGCTTCAGAGCACCTCAGGTGCCAGCGAGATAATCTTCATGAACTTCTTTTCGCGAAGTTCCCGGGCGACCGGACCAAAAATCCGGGTACCCTTAGGTTCACCTTCGGCATTGATAATCACCACAGCATTGGCATCAAAGCGCAAGTAGGAGCCGTCGGATCGGCGAATGGGGTCCACCGTTCGGACCACCACAGCCGTGCAAACTTCACCCTTTTTCACCGTGCCATCGGGCGTGGCCACCTTGATGTGAACCTTGATGATATCACCCACCGAAGCATAGCGCTGATTCCGACCGAGCACACCGATGGTCCAAGCCACCTTGGCACCGGTATTATCAGCCACATCGACACTGGAACGAATCTGGAGCATGGCGGTAAGAAATTAGTTGGTCGGAGACTTGGACGATCCGTCCGGGTTGAGAACCTCGACCAAGCGCCACCGTTTAAGGCGGGAGAGGGGGCGAGTTTCCTGAATACGCACGAGGTTGCCAACTTTGGCCTCACTCTTCTCGTCGTGGGCGTAAAATTTGGTAAAGGCGGTCACGACCTTATTAAACTTGGCGTGCCTAAAACGACGTTCGACGCGGACGACGACGGTCTTGGTCATCTTGTTAGAGACGACCTCGCCGACGCGTTCTTTGCGATGACCGCGTGCCTGGGTTGCTTCAGCCATACCTATCAAGCCTTATTACGGATTTGAGACAGCCGGGTTTCACACCGGGCAATATCCCGGCGGATTACCGCCATCCGGTGAGGTTTTTCGAGCCTGGCCGTGGACTGCTGTAGGCGCAGGTTAAATAGGTCCTGTCGAAGCTCCCGCCCTTTGGCGGCCAGCTCTGGAGCAGTTAAATCTTTGAAAACAATCTGAGCCATGTGTGGTTCCTCAGCCGAGCTTGTGTCGAGAGATGAATTTAGTACTGATGGGTAACTTGGTTGAGGCCAAGCGAAAGGCTTCTCGGGCTTGAGCCTCAGGCACCCCATCGATTTCGAACAGAACACTCGCAGGACGGATAACGGCCACCCACGATTCGACACCACCCTTGCCCGTGCCCATTCGGACTTCCAGAGGCTTCTTGGTGTAACTCTTGTCCGGAAAAATTCGGATCCAAACCTTGCCGCGGCGTTTCAGGAAGCGGGTTACCGCCACCCGTGCGGCTTCAATCTGCTTCGCATCCATCCAACAACGCTCGAGCGCCTGGAGGCCATATTCGCCGAACGCAACCGTATTGCCACGGGAGGCGATGCCAGTACGACTGCCCCGCTGCATCTTGCGGTACTTTACTCGGGCGGGCATCATTGCCATACGCTTTTGGTCTTCTTTCTAAAAGTTGTGGGTTTATAACCCGATGTTAATAGTCCGGTTATTTACCTACCGGTACTTCCGCTCGGGCCTCCAATGGACGGCGTGGTTCAACCACGGCCCGCTTGGTATTCTCGCCCTTACAAATCCAACATTTGACTCCTAGCTTGCCATATACCGTATTCGCCTCAGCGAACCCATAGTCGACATTGGCACGCAAGGTGTGTAGCGGCACACTGCCTTGGTGATAGATCTCAACTCGAGCAATTTCGGACCCACCCAGTCGACCAGCGCAACGGATCTTGATCCCTTTGACACCGAGATCCATGGCCATGGCCAAGGCCTTTTTCATTGCCCGACGAAACGCAATTCGCCGCTCCAACTGTAAGGCGATGTTCTCAGCCACTAGTTGGGCATCGGTATCGGGAGATTTCACCTCCTGGATATCAACATAGATTTCCTTGCCCGTGAGCTTTGAAAGATCGGCCTTCAGATTGTCAATTTCAGACCCTTTACGCCCAATTACAACGCCCGGTCGCGCCGTATGAATGGTGACGCGGCACCGGCTGGCGGCGCGCTCAATCGAAATGCGCGTGACGGACGCGCCCGTGAGCTTGCGCTTGATGATCGAGCGGATGGTTTGATCCTCCACTAGCAGATTACCAAACTCTTTTTTCGGCGCGTACCATTTGGAACGCCAATCCCGCGTGACGGGGATGCGGAAGCCGATCGGATTTGTCTTTTGGCCCATGGCTTATTCGTTGGTAAGAACGATCTTAATGTGAGAGTTCCGCTTAATGATCGGGCCAGCGGAACCACGAGCCTTGGGCTGGAACCGTTTGAACTGCCCGGCCGTTTGCGCAAACGCGTACTTGACGATCAATTTATCCGGATTAAGGCCGTGATTATTTTCGGCGTTGGCGATCGCGGACTCTAACGTCTTGGCAACCGCACGAGCAGACTTGCGGGGCACCACATTGAGGACGGCGAGAGCCTGACGTGCAGGTAAACCCTGCACCTGACGGACAACTTCGCGCACCTTTTGGGGTGACATCCGGAAATTTTTGAGAATGGCCTGTACTTCCATGGTAGGAACTCCGTTGACTACTTAGCCTCCGCCTTGGCGGTATGGGCACCGTGCTTCTTGAAGGTTCGGGTGAAACTGAACTCGCCCAATTTGTGACCCACCATGTTTTCAGTAACGAAAACCAAATTGAACACTTTCCCGTTGTGAACGTTGATCGTGAGACCAACAAAATCAGGAGTGATAGTTGACCGCCGCGACCAAGTCTTAATTGGCAATTTAGACTTGGCGGCCTTGGCCTTGTTGACCTTCGCCAGGAGCGGAAGATCGATGAACGGACCCTTCTTGAGCGAGCGACCCATAGACGTGCCTTACTTGAGCTTCATCGGCCGTCCATCCCGACGAACGAGGATGAATCGGTTAGAAATTTTCTTCTTGTTGCGGGTGCGATAACCCTTGGCAAGGAGACCCCACGGTGAGGTCAAATGTTGGCGGCCACCGCCGCCTTTGGATTTGCCCTGGCCACCACCATTAGGATGGTCAACCGGGTTACGAACCATGCCGCGAGACATCGGACGTTTACCGCGGTGAATCGAGCGGCCTGCCTTACCGAGCACAATATTCTCGTGCTGAGTATTCCCCACCTGCCCGACCGTCGCCAAACAGTCCTGATGCACCCGACGGATTTCTCCACTGGGCAACCGAATCGTGGCATAGCCGTCGTCGCGAGACATGAGGGCGGCCGCCGAACCAGCGGATCGAACCATCTGGCCACCCTTGCCAGGAGTCATCTCCAAATTGTGAATCGGCAGACCCACTGGAATATTAGAGAGCGGTAGAGCATTGCCGACCGTCGGGGGCGCGGTCGGTCCGCTCATCACGCTCGCTCCGACTTCCAACCCTTGCGGGCACAGAATATAGGCCTTCTCTTTGTCCGTATATTCAATGAGGGCCAAACGGGCAGATCGGATTGGATCGTATTCGACGGCAATCACCTTGCCCTCAATCCCAAACTTCTTTCGGCGGAAATCCACCGAACGAACTTTTTGTTTATGACCACCACCGATCGCACGGGCGGTCACGCGGCCATAATTATTTCGTCCACCCGTTTTTTTACGGATGTAAACGAGCGCTTTCTCCGGTCGGGTCTTCGTAATGTCCGAATAATCCGAGATCGTGAGATAGCGCAGCGACGGCGTTAGCGGTCGAAACGTTTTCACAGCAACAAAAGCTACAATTTATTCCCACGAGGCTTACGCCCGACATGTCGCCTGGCCATCACTTCCTACCGCGTGTAGCGGATCGGTTATCGGTCAGACTCATCGTTTACCGTAGTAACCTACGGCAACGGGAGCGGGGACTTTATGGAGTGGCAGCCATTCCGCAAGACTTTTTGAAATAAATCTCTCGTTGGAGAGGAGTACACTGTTCTCTCACCCGTTGGCTCGCCCTAACTTCGCTGAGAAAAGTCACCTAAACGCCCAGAAATCCCCTAAGTTGCCCGTTCCGAGCCACTCATTTGAAAAAAGGGGATTGCGGTGCAAAAACGTGGGCGAGGAACGAACTGCAAACGATGCCCAACTCCACGGGAACCAGGATCAACGAGCGACGAAAGAGTATGAACTATCCGGGCTAGCGTACGATCACAACCGCTATTTCTTGAGGCTAGCTTCGCTGACAAAACCGACACCCCCCCTTGAGATTTCATTTTTCTCTGATTTTACTGAGCAAATTCGCCATGGCGACGGCTGTCTGGGCCGCTTCGGTTCCTCGGTTTGTTGACGCCGTGAGACAGCGCGCTCGGGCCTGGGCCCGGTCCTTGACCAACAACACCTCATGGATGCACGGGACTCCGGTAGCCATTTGGAGTTGCATCAATGCCTGAGTGATCGCCTCGCCCAGATGGTGCGCATGGGCGGTTTCCCCTTGCCAAATGACTCCCAAACACAAGATCGCAGCCGGCCGATTCCGCACACGCCGGGCCAATTCACTCGCAACCATCGGGATTTCAAAAGCACCCGGAACCCGAATGACCTCCATCAGCCCCGCTCCGAGGGTCCGGAATTCGGCTTTAGCAGACGCGATGAGGCCGTTTACATACAGGGCATTGTATCGACTCGCGACCATCGCAAATCGCAAACCACTCGAGGCGGTTTGAAGGGTTCGGTTTTTTCTAAGCATGATGATTTTCGGTTGGAAATCGAATGGCAAAAATTCGGTCGAAAGACGTTCTTAACGAGTGATATCGGCCTGGTACAGGACTCGAAACTGGTTTCGGCACAACGATTCCTCCGCCACCTCCGGATTTTCCAAGCTGATCACCAGAGCCGGTTTATTTCCTGGGCGAACCAAAAATGGATAAATGTAGTGCAGATTGAGTTCCGCTTCTCGAAAGACCATCAGAACGTCCTGCAATTGGCATCCTTCATCGAATTCCACGCAAACGACGACGTTTTCAGTGAACGGGAGCGCGTGCTCTTCCAGCAAAGCCCGCGCCCGATCTGGATCATCGACCAAGAATCGGAGAATCGTGCTATCGGTGGTGTCCAGCACGCTTAACGCCACGACATGCACCTCCCGTTCGCCCAGTAGTTGGACAATGGCGTGCATTCGGCCCATTCGATTCGGCACGAAAACAGAAAATTGACGTACCGATTCAGTAGGATTGGCGACCGCGGTAATGGCATCCATGGGGAGCAAAGTGCCCCGAAAACGCTCAAAACCAAGCCCTGATTCAACGTAGAAACCGGATTTAGCGTAAACCATCCGCAAACTCGCTTGCGAGCGCGATTTCTCAACGCTGGGGCCAGTGATTCCTCACCCGAAAAGGTGGGGGTGCAACCCATCGCTTGGCACCGGGTATCATCCCCAAATTCCTCCTCCTGGACCCGTGACCGCCGCTTCCTTTACTGATTCGTTAAAATGAACCTACTCGTCGATCTCGTTAGTCGATTACTTTATTTCGATGCGTCGTTGATCAGAACGACCGCGAACGAACAATCCGGCGATGAAAAAAACGCCACCTCACCTAACCCGGATATTTCATACGCTTTCTGCTACGACTTGCTGCGAGCCCGGCTAGAGGCGTTGGCCTCGCGACCCGGAGTCTTTGACCAGTTTGGAACCGATTTCTGTGCCTAACGACGAGCGAGCGGGCGGCGCGACGGGGTTGGAAAAAGTGACCGGTTTTGGCTTTTGTCCGGGCCGGTTTGCCATTAGTTAATCGCCTCAATGTCCGTTCCTAAATTTGAGCTGGCGAGTTGGGTCACGCTGCGTGCGCGGCAGGTGGACTCCGCCCTGAATCGCTACTTGCCCAAGGCCACTGAAAGTCCCCGCACCATTCACCGTGCCATGCGCTATTCCCTGTTTGCCGGCGGCAAACGGATGCGGCCCGCCCTGGTGCTGGCCGCCGCGGAGGCGTGTGGGGGACCTGAGTTGGAAGCGGGGGCGTTGGCGCTAGCCGCCGCGGTAGAATGCCTCCACACCTACTCGCTGATTCACGACGATTTGCCGGGAATGGACAACGACGATTTGCGTCGCGGTCAGCCGACTAATCACAAGGTTTTTGGTGAAGGAATGGCGATTTTGGCGGGGGACGGACTATTGACCTGGGCTTTTGAAATTATCGCCCAGGCTCAACCAACGAAACGATATTCGACGAAAGATTTTGTTCTTGAATTGGCGCGAGCGGCGGGTTCGCGTCAGTTGATCGCGGGGCAAGTGGCTGATTTGGAAGGCGAAGGAAAACCGCTGACGGTAGCCCAATTGCGCTACATTCACGAACGCAAAACCAGCGCATTGCTCGCGTGTGCCGTGAGACTCGGCGGGATGAGTGCCAATTGTTCTCCGGCCCAACTCACGGCCCTGACGGACTTCGGTTACCACGTCGGACTCGCGTTTCAGGTCATTGACGACATTTTGGACGTGACCCAAACCTCGGCCCAATTGGGTAAGACCGCGGGTAAAGACGAGGCGGTCCAAAAGGCGACCTACCCTCGGATTGTTGGTTTGGAAAAATCGCAAAAAATTGCGGCAGGATTGACCCGCAAGGCGTTTGCCGCCCTCAAACCGTTCCGAGGGCGAGCCATCGCTCTGGAAGCCCTGGCTCAATACTTACTGGAAAGAAAACACTGAGACGGTCCGAACTCTAAGCCGGGCGCCGAGCGAGGAAGATTCGATCACGACCGCTCAGGTCCTTGGTGATCGTCATTTCTCTCCAGTGCCGACTGGCGAAGATTTTTTCAAGCCCGCCCGCTTGTCCATCGCCGAACTCTGCTAGGAGCGAACCTCCGGGCCGCAACCAGGTGGGGGTTTCTTGGGCGAGTCGCCGATAGAAATCCAATCCGTCGGAGCCACCGTCCAATGCCAAGTGTGGTTCGTGATCCCGGATTTCCGGTTCAAGTTGGGGCAGCTCGCCCGTAGGAATATAGGGTGGATTCGAGACCACCAGGTTAAATGGGGCGGGTATTTGAGAAACAAGGTTCTCCAGAGCAGCAAAGCCGTCACCCAAATAGAATCGCACTCGCCCGTCGAGTCCGAACTGCTGGGCATTTTGTCGAGCCACAGCGATGGCGGCCGGAGAGACGTCGAGAGCGTGGACCTGTGCGGTCGGATATTGGGAGGCCAAGAACAGCGCCAAACATCCGGAACCGGTCGCAAAGTCGAGCACCTGAGGAGGAGTCGGCGTGGGTGACCCCCTTGGTACCATTTCCTTGAGCACAGCCAAAGCCAACAGGGCTAGGCCTTCCGTCTCGGGCCGTGGAATCAAAACGTCGCGAGTGACCCGCAGGGTTAAGTCCAAAAAGGGCGCGGTTCCGACCAAGTGTTGCAGGGGAATACGGGTCGCACGTCGTCGGACGAATTCCGAGAAATCGTGAGCCAGGGGGGCGCTCAGCTCACGATTCAGATCGAGTCGAAGGCGGAGCGGGAGTTCTGAGAGAACGTGGGCCAGGAGTAGTTCAGCCGTCAAGGACGGTGAATCGACCCCGGCGTGTTCCAGGGTATCCGTAGCGGCTCGAAGCGCAGTCCGTAGAGTCATTGCTTGAAATATCCGCCCTTTCCCTCGGATCTCCCAAGGGGAAAGTTGAGCGGATGGAATCTCTGATCCACCAGCTCGACACGTTTCTTCGCCGACCGCCGACCCTTGGGCGAGAAGTTTATTTGGCGAGTACGGCCGTCGTGGTCGGGGACGTTCGCTTGGGCGACCAGAGTAGTATTTGGTACGGCGCGGTGTTGCGAGGAGATATTAACTATATCCAAGTGGGGCATCATTCCAACGTGCAAGACAATGCCGTATTGCATTTGGCGGATGATTTTCCCTGCCTGGTCGGCAATTGGGTGACCATTGGGCATTTAGCGATCGTTCACGCCTGTACGATTGGTGATGAGTGCCTCGTGGGGATGGGCGCTACGATTCTGGATGGAGCGGTAATTGGGGCTC
>JAYVTS010000184.1:0-5152 GCA_043788645.1 Verrucomicrobiota bacterium | reverse complement strand
GTTAGGGTTTCGTGAGTGAAGTGGCACCCTTTTTTACTTTTACCGGCACTGTGGATCGGCAACCCCGTTTCCAGTCGCGCGGATCCGACGTTTCAAAAGGTTTCCGATCAATTGATTCACGAACACTTCGCCTCGCGGCCGCTCGACGGGGTGGCCTTGGGGTGGCATCAATTCGACGGGCGTTTTTTGGTGCCAGATCGGGCGGCGATTCGTGGGGAGATTTCGCGACTCCGGGCGGCCGATCAGCAGTTAACGGAAATTTCGGCGCCCACGTTGAGTGTGGAAGAACGACGCGACTTTCAATTGCTCGATTTGCTGATTGCCGGGGCACGATGGCGGCTTTCCACTTTACAAGATCCGTGGCGAAATCCGATGTTTTACGCGGGGCTACCGGATGTCAGCGTCTATTTGAAACGAGATTTCGCGCCGTTGAAGGAACGGGTTCGTTTGATCACGTCGGTGTTGGAACAAGTGCCGACCCATTTCGCGGCGGCCCGGCAACAACTGGAACCGATCTTGGCCCGGCCGCTCGTCGAGACGGCGATCGAGATGGCCGAGGGGGCCGTGGAATTTTTGTCGAAAGACGTGGCTCTGGAGGCGGGCAAGGTAGGTGAATTGAAAATTTCGACCCCTTTTCTTGCCGCGAACCAACGCGCAGCAAAAGAGTTTCGGGAGTTTGCCGGGTGGCTCAAATCGGAGCGATTGCCCCACGCCACGGATCAATTTGCGATTGGGCGCAAAGCCTACGCCGAAATGTTGGCCAATGAATTGATCAGTCTCCCCCCAGAACGAGTGCTCGAAGTCGGCGAACGGGAATTGAAGGTGGAGCAAAACCGCTTCGCGGCTACGGCTCGGTTGATTGATCCGACTCGCCCCGCATTAGAAGTGTTTCGAGCGATCCAACACGAGCATCCCACCGAGCAATCGCTCTTACCCGATACCCGGCGTACGCTGGAGGCGATCCGCGCGTTTGTGATTAAAAAGGGTTTGGTAACCATTCCGAGCGAAGTTCGGGCCCGGGTTGAACCAACGCTTCCGCCGTTCCGAAGTTCGACCTTTGCTTCGATGGATACTCCGGGTCCTTTTGAGGCGGTCGCCAAGGAAGCGTATTATTACGTGACGCCCGTGGAGCCAGAATGGCCGACCAACCAGAAAGATGAATGGCTCACTGCGTTTAATTATTATACGACCGATGTGGTCAGTATTCACGAGGCGTATCCCGGCCATTATGTTCAGTTTTTGGCGTTGAATGCTTCGGCTGCGAGCCCGGTGGCCAAGGTCTGTACGAGCTACGCGTTTACTGAAGGGTGGGCGCACTATTGCGAGCAGATGCTGCTCGACGAAGGTTTTGGTCGCGAAACGGCGCCCGACCTATCCGCCCGCGAGACCGCGGTCCGGGCCGCCAAATATCGCCTCGCACAATCCAGTGAGGCGCTCTTGCGGATTTGTCGCTTGTGCGTGTCGGTGCGGATGCATTGCCAGGGTATGACGGTGAATGAGGCCACGCGATTTTTCATTGACAACAGTTACTACGAAGAGAAACCGGCGCGATCGGAGGCTCGGCGCGGGACGCATGATCCGGGCTATTGTTTTTACACACTCGGTAAGTTGCAATTGATCAAACTGCGTCGCGACTACCAAATCCAGGAAGGCGCCCGCTTTACCTTGCAAAAATTTCATGATGCCGTGCTTGGGCAGGGCGCACCACCCCTGCGCCTGTTGCGCGAGATTTTGCTGAAGGACCCGGTCCAATGGGATCAGGCATTGTGAGTTTTTTTCAAAAAGCCGTTGCCGAGGGGCGTGTGGTTTGCCAATTTACCTGTTCCTTTCCGGGCGACCGGGAAGGAAAAACGGCCTTAAATGTCCAGGAATCGTCGTTCTGGCGGCCACAACAACACTGGTATCAATCCGGGTTTTCCGCCGGATGGCTGCCGCCGAAAGCTGAGCAATAACGCTCGGTGAGGCGGGTAACGGTCTGAACCCACGGAAATTGTAAGAGAGCATGAGCAATAGTATTGGCATTAAGGAACTCCTCGAAGCGGGCGTCCATTTTGGTCACCAAACCAAGCGTTGGAACCCCAAGATGAAGCCTTTCATCTTTGAGTCGCGCAACGGTATTCACGTCATTGATCTGAGCAAGACGTTGCCCCAACTCGAAGTCGCGCTGGAGTACCTGACCCAGACGGCCGCTAAGGGTGGACGGATTTTATTCGTCGGCACCAAAAAGCAGGCGCAAGAGGCCGTCAAGGAAGCTGCAAAATCTTGCGAGCAATTGTTCGTCAACGAACGCTGGCTCGGTGGCACTTTGACGAACCTCAAGACGCTCCGTGGATCGATCAAGCGGATGAAAGAGATCGAGCGGATGGAAGCCGACGGTTCGATTAACAATTACGTCAAACAGGAGCAGTCGGCGATTCGCCGCGAACACGCCCGTTTCTTCAAGTACCTCGACGGTTTGCGCACCATGGATCAGCTCCCGGACGTCATGTTCGTGGTGGATCTCAAGCGAGAGCACAACGCCGTCGCGGAAGCCAAACGGCTTCGCATCAAAGTGGTCGGGCTCGTGGATACGAATTGTGATCCGACCCAGGCGGATTTTCCAATTGCTGGTAACGACGATGCGATTCGATCCGTGAAACTTATTCTTGGGGCCGCGGTCGCCGCGGTCATCAAGGGCAAGGCGGAATCCGACGCCAAGCGCAGCCGCAAAATGCAGGTTGAACCGGCTCCGGCGCTGGCTCCGGCTCCGACTGCGCCGGTTGACGTCGCGGAAATCGCCCTCGCTCCCGCTTCCGTTCCCACTCCGGTTCCCGCTGCCTAAGGCATTGTCTACCGCCGTGGACGCGCCGTGGGCTACCCTGCTCACGGCGCGTTCCCGCTCCCAACCGTCACTTTTTCAAACCCACATTTTTTCCCATGTCTGCAATTACTCCCGCCCTCGTCGGTCAGCTCCGTGGTATGACCGGTGCCGGCCTCATGGACTGCAAAAAGGCCCTCGATGAATCGCAGGGTAACTTGGATCACGCCGTGGATTGGCTGCGCAAAAAAGGAGCCGCTGCCGCTGGCAAAAAGGCTGACCGTGCCGCCAACGAAGGTCTCATTGGCCAATCCGTCACCGCCGGTGGTAAGATCGGCGTGTTGCTCGAAGTTAACTGCGAAACGGATTTTGTCGC
Source organism: Verrucomicrobiota bacterium (assembly GCA_043788645.1). Lineage (GTDB taxonomy): Bacteria > Verrucomicrobiota > Verrucomicrobiia > Limisphaerales > UBA9464 > CANIZL01. Next base: position 1,979 of record JAYVTS010000184.1, on the reverse strand, counting down.
ACGTAACGATAGCTTCAAGGCATTCGTTGCTGAACTGGGGGCTAAGATCGCCGCCAACCCAAAGGTCGAACTCGAGGCCGACCGGGTTGCGGCCGTCGCCCGCATCGGCGAAAATATTCAGATCCGTCGCAGCCTACGCCTTGAGGTTGCAGGCGTCGGGGCGGTGGCCGCGTATATTCATACGGGCGGTAAGGTAGGGGTTCTCGTGGAGATTGGAGCCACCAAAGAAGCCTCGTTGGCTTCGGAAGAGTTCAAGCAATTGCTCCGTGACGTGACGCTGCAAATTGCGGCAGCGAGCCCAGTGTCCGTAGGGCGCTCCGACGTACCGGCCGCGATCATCGAAAAAGAGCGCGAAATCGCGACCCAATCGGACGCGCTGAAGGGCAAACCGGCGACTGCGATGGAGAGCATTCTCAAGGGTAAGTTGAACAAGTATTTCGAAACCAACTGCCTATTGGAGCAAGGATTTGTGAAGAATCCAGAGCTGAAGGTTGAGGCCCATGTGGCGACGGTTGGCAAGGTTCTTAATGATACCCTGACGGTCCGTCGATTCGCCCGCTTTCAGGTGGGTGAGGCGCTCTGACGCGAGATCCTAGCGAAGAAGGCAGCGGTCCGAGGGATTTCGGACCGGTCGGCGCCATCGCTGGCCGCCCGGCGCGAAAGCGCCGGGTCTTCGGGGTGCGCGAGAGGTGTGGGCGGATTCTGATGCAATCCATGCACCGGCTGAGAGACGCGCTCCCTGCGTCGCGCGTGGGTGCCGGGGCGGCACCCACCCCCAGGATTTGCAAGGAACAGGCCGTTTGAAACGACGGTTTTTGCACCCTAATAAAACAGGCTATTTATAGTAGTGATCAAATGATTTGGATCGCCTGTCCCTTCACCACCTGAGCCTCTGAATTTCAAACCTGCTCGACCTTCAAGGCGTCGCCGACCACTTTTCGCAGCGCATCAAAATGCGCGTCGCGGCAAACCACGGCGAGACCGGTGCGAATGGCAACGACGGCAACAAATAAATCATTGCGCGGAATCGACAGGCCTTTGCCGCGCAACTGACGTTCGAGCTGCGCCGCCATCGTCCAGTCATCTGGCTCGAAAAGAAAATTCTGCGCCAGCGCCAATGTTTGTTTCAAATCCGCCTCTTCATTGGCTTTCACTCCGCTCAACAATTCAAACCGGACCGGACAAGTATAGGCCGCGTGATCCGCCCCGAGCAGCCGCACGACTGCGTGTTTGACTTTCGGATCGCCTTTGCGCCGCAGAAATTCAATCCACGCCGAGGTATCAACGAGTTTCATAAACGTCGTGCGCCTCCAACTCCTCGTTGGTCAGGGCAAAATCCGTTTTGCCCGCCAGAACTCGCTCGATGAGTTGCTGCCGCTGCGACATCTTCAAAAAATCCGCTAGCGCACGGTTGACGGCGGGGGATTTTTTCTTCAGCCCGGTGATTTTTTGAATCTCTTTCAATTCAGAAGCCTCAATTTCAACGGTGATTCTCATACTATTTAATTAAAATATGATGCTTTTATTCCGGCTGCAAGCAGATTTTAAAGTCTGTCCGGCCGGTTCTTTCCCGGCACTATTCCAATTCAGTTTGCCCGGTCACCAGCAACCCTCAAAGTCAATCGTCGCCGCCGCCTGACGTGCAGGAGCTGCCTCGGCAAAAGGCGGCCATCGCTCGCCGCCGAGCGGGCCTAGCGGTCTCGACGTGGCCACCGTCCCGGGCAATAAAGGAACAAAGACGAGGGGCCGGACGATGGACGATTAGTGCAATGGTAAAAAGGCAGGCTATTTATACTGGCGATCAAATGATTCAACCGTCGTGTCCCTGGTTTTCTTGGCTCGTCGCAGGAACGCGCTCCCTAAGTCGCGCGTGGGTGCCGGGGCGGCACCCGGTCCCGGAGATTTCGGACCGGCCGGCGCCATCGCTGGCCGCCCGGCGCGAAGGCGCCGGGTCTTCGGAGAGCGGCGCCGAGAACCAC
>JAYVTS010000183.1:0-2455 GCA_043788645.1 Verrucomicrobiota bacterium | reverse complement strand
GCATTGGTGTAAATGGGTGAAGTCCGGCTGGGTTCGGTTCGATCTAATGTGTAATGAGTCTCGCCTCCCAAAATCGCTGGAACGGACAGAGATAAGGTGACTGAATCCGAAACAAATCCGCCGTCGTGCGAAAACTCGACGAGAGGACTGAGTGGCGAGGGCGAAGGCTCTTGAGTGTTCACCAGACCTGGTGAAGCGGGGAATAGGTAGCCTTGCACTCGATTCACACTCACTTCTCCGAAGGAAACGTTTTTGTCTTGCGCCCCATAGGTGTATTGACTGGCCACGGTCTTACCGTCCGGTTTTACCAGGGCCAAATATCCGGATTTTTTGTCGAGCGTGAAACTAGTATGAACAAGATTTGAGGGAGAAGCTTGGAGATCTCGGCCGGATGCGAAGATCACTTGATAGTTATACGGACTCAGCACCAAACCTTGAATCCTCCATTTAGCAAGGTTCGTTTTGGTATTCGTCAGATACCAGCCCGAAAGGTCAGTGACCGTTGGCCCCCCGTTGAGGAGTTCGATCCAACCGGGTTTGTCCGTGTATTCGTCTTCGTAGGAGGCGTTGTTGGCAACAAATTCGGAGATAATCGGTCCGCCTGTTTCGATGGCGGGCAATGATTGAGTGGAAAATTTCAGGCTGTCGATAGCGACATCCATGCTGGAGGTGGTGGAGCGGGCGGTGAAGGCGAGTGTGTTACCGACGGCAGGAGTAAATCCGGGCGTGGGGAGATCGGTGCAAACGGGTAACTTGTCGATGCTGACGTCCAATCCGGCGGAATCCCAATGGATTGCCAGGATTCGCTGACCATTATCGAAAGTGAAAACTCTGGGAAATTCTCCGATGAGGACGCCGCTCACGGAGATTTGAATGGAAGAGGTTTCTCCGGCGGTGGGGTGGGTCTGAAAACTGAGGGTTAATCCGCGCGGCAGGGGGGCGAAACCGCCTTCGCCCGTACCGTTATCGGCTGGAATCCGGCCGAAATTGATCGACCAACCTTCGCTCGGGTCGGACCCAGTTGCCGTCTCCATCCGAACGTTGAGCTTGAGATCCATCGTTCGAACGACGCTGCCGGGATCGAGGTCTGGCAGTTTGAAGGAGCCGATGGAATTGGTAACGTCTTTGCTCAATAGCCGGAGGGCGTTGGCGAAGACACCTGCGACGGGAGACGTGAGGTCAGCGGCTTGATCGGATCCGATGAGGGAGCCGTCGAGGAGATTGGTGGTGGCGTCGGGGAAATCGAAGCTTTGGCTGAGAGTTCCGTTCCCGCCGGGATAGTTGCCCGCGGTAATCCGCGGCAAAAGCAGGAGAACGGCGACGGCCCACAGGGTGTAGCGAAGGGGATGCATAAAACGGGTGGAGTGTCCCTCGTTCATGACTCCATCTATCGCACTTGGCAAGGGTGGTTCGGCGGCAATAAAAAATCCCCACCGCCAAAGCGAACGGGGATTTCTAAAAAAAAATGCGGTGCGAGTTCAGCGCATCGCCATCAATTGCGCACCTTTGAGGTTCATGTTCGACTTCACACGTTTAGCAGTCGTTCCCTTGCTGCAACAAGCGGAGGATGCTTGGCCGGAGCAGGAGGAAGTGGATTTGGCGGCGGTGGCGGAACCTTTGCAAGTTTCACCGGCAAACGCGGAGCTGGCGAAGGCGAGCGCCGATACCGTTAGAATTAAACTGAGTTTTTTCATTTTTACAAAAAGCACCCCGAACGACATGAGCGCCGTTCATGGCCACCTTGATTGAAGCTCAAAGACCCCTGAATGTTCAATCTTTTTCGATCAGAATTCGAGGTTTTTTTGCCGCTGGATTCGTAGATACCCGCTCCGTTTCGTCGCGGTTCGAAGGGACGAGTTGCCGGAAACTCCTCCCGAAGGTGAAAGGGAACTACGGGGATGATCGCCCTAGCCCGCTGAGGAATTTCACGAGATCGCGGAACTCGGACCGTGTGAGGGTATCGACTAATCCGGTCGGCATCACGGAGCCGACCGGATGACGCTCCGTAATCTGGTCGCGGCGGAGGCGCAGGTCGGTGCGAGAAAGAGTGTCGTGCAGCACCACGACCTCCGCGTCTTCCGATAGCACGCGCCCTTGGAGTTCTTCTCCTCCGCGGAGAGTTAGGGCGATGGAGTTAAAGCCTTCCTTCACTTCGCGCTGCGGTTCCAGGATTGCTCCGACAATGAATTCAGGGGCTTGCGCGGTACCCAAAGCACCCAGATCCGGACCGAGGCCGATCCTGCCGGCGTTGATGCCGTGGCAGGCGGCGCAGTTGAGTTCTGGGCGGTGAAAAATCGCGGCGCCCTGGATCGCATCGCCGACGGTTCGGACCTCTCCCAGGAACGCCAAAAGTTCGGCCGACGACCACTTGCGAGGTTGGCCGCTCAGGCCGACAGCGGACTCAAGCTTGGCAGCAAGGATTTCGTCTCGACGTCCCGCCGCGGCCATGAGCCGT
>JAYVTS010000182.1:0-7375 GCA_043788645.1 Verrucomicrobiota bacterium | reverse complement strand
TCTGCTGGGCAATGGTGCACAGCCGCTTGAGCGTGACCGGGTAACATTCCAAGAAAGTCGCCTGGTGCCGCTGGGCGCATTGCCAAAGGGGTGAGAGCCAGGGCGGTTTCAAGAAAACAGGGTTGATGAATCAGGTTTAAGTCACTGGAGAAAGCTGGACCAGCGCTGCTTTCTGGGGCGCTTTTACCTGAGCCGTGGTGCCAGTATGAAAAGTCTTTACCCCTTCAACGTGGCCTATCCACGGCGCACTTGCCCAGTCTCCTGGAGCGATTCAACGACCTGATTTTTTGCAACATCGCCTCCATTACCCGGTCCATCGCGTAGAACATTCAAATTCAGTTTGAGTTGCATTCGTTAATTTCATTGCGAGTTAATTGTCGTCAAAAATCGCCCGCGGCCCAGGTGGAGTCACGGAAAGTCGCGCGAATTTGCTGAAAAGAGCAAAGAGCTTTCCGCGAAAGCGTGAACGGCAGCGCGGAGTTAAACAGACCGGAGTTTTCAGTCTCCAATCCCAGTCCAACCCTTCATCGAACTGTCCAGGCGGTGTTCCCTGTCCTAGTCGGCCCTGAACCGACTCACTTGGCTAGCGGGACTTAGATCCGCGAAACCACCTACTTCACTGGCGCACGTTTTGAGTGTTAAAATTCCTGCTATCAGGAATTGCGAATAAAAAGTGGCGGAGAGGGGGGGATTTGAACCCCCGGTAGGGTATGAGCCTACTCACGCTTTCCAGGCGTGCGCCTTAAACCACTCAGCCACCTCTCCACCGAAAAGGACCACTAGAGTGGAAGCCAGGCCGGGACGGGGCAACTTGATTTTAAGAATCGTCCCGTGGGTTCGATAGCAGGCACTTTGCCGGAACCACGCGGTATTCCCAGACACACTGCCCCCAAAAAGTCGGCTTCCTTGGTCCAAGCGCCGGAACTCACTACGAATCCATCCAGTCCGGCTCGGAACGCGAGGTCAACGCCGCCAGACGGACTCTCAGCAAGTCGCAGTCGAAAGAGTATGAAATATCCGGGCTCGGTGGCCACTGTCTGAACCCGGATCCAGGTCTAAAATTCACCCTGCCCGAATCCCCCCACGGTGCCTGGGTGCCTTGAGTAAAAACCCGGGCGCGAGTTCTTCCGAAGGTGCTTGCTGACTCCCCCGTTGCTAACCGTTAGGCTGTCCGGCGTCATGCCATCGGCGGTTGCTTCGCTTTCATCTGGCTCCTGTCCTGGGCCAGCACGCCTGTGCCTCGTTCGACTCTCGGCGCTCGGCGATGTTTGCTTGGTCGTGCCCTTGATTCGGGAGCTGCAACGGTCCTTTCCCCAGGCCAGCCTGACGTGGGTCATCGGTCAGGAATCGTTGCCGGTGGTCGCCGAATTGCCGGGAGTCCACTTCATCCCTTTCGATAAACGGCGGGGCTGGCGGGAATATCTGCGTGTGGGAACACTGCTGAGGGGCGTGCATTTTGACGCACTCCTTGCGCTGCAGGCCAGTTTGCGTGCGAATTTGCTGTATCCCTGGATTCGCGCGAAACGAAAAATCGGGTTTGATGCGCGCCGCGCCCGGGATGGGCACCGTTGGTTCACGACGGAATCGATCCCACCCGCGCGCGAACATTTTGTCGATGCCTACCTCGCCTTCGCACAGGCTCTCGGCTGTCGTCCTGGCCCGGCCCGCTGGGATTTGTCAGTTCCGACCGCCGAAACGGGCCAGGTCCAGCAATTTCTCAAACCCCGGGTGGATGACCGCCCCGTCGTCGCTTTGAACCCGGCGGCCAGTCAGCACCGCCGAAATTGGCCGGTTGACCGATATGTCGAGTTGACCCGGACCCTGGCAAATCGTTGGGACGTCCGCTTGGTCCTTACGGGCGGACCGGGAGCGAACGAGCGGAAACTAGCGAATGCGATTTTGTCGGGTCTAGGGAGCGATTTTTCGGTGGTGGATGCGGTGGGCAAGACCAGCTTATCCCAACTCTTTGCGTTGTTGGCGCAGGTCGATCTTTTGATTTCGCCAGATACCGGCCCCGCGCATTTCGCGAACGCGGTCGGCACGCCAGTCGTCGGTCTGTATGCCGCGGTGCCCGCGACGCTCTCGGGGCCTTACCATTCGCGGCACTTGACCGTGGACGTCTTTGACGCGGCGGCACGAAAATACTTGGGTCGTTCCGCGGCTGAACTTCCTTGGAATACACGCGTTCGCTCTCCGGACGTGATGGAGTTGGTGACCGTGCAAGCAGTCCTTGAAAAGGTCACTCTGGCATTCTCGGAGCGGAGCATGCGCCCGGGCTGGAGAAAGATTCTGGCGCCTTCTTAGCCGACATTGATTCTCACTAGGTATCCTATGGCTCAAGTCGCCCGCGGTCTTAAACGATTCTTCCTCCAGGCATTGCCGGTCGGCACTCGCCGCCGCGTCCTCCAAGCTCATCCGAATCTTCGCAAGGCGGCCCCGAGCGGTCTGAAACTCCAGTTTAACGAGTATCTCGATGAGTTCTCGGTCAATATCGACACCCGTTTCAAGGTCGAACGGATCATGTGGACCGGCCGGTACGAGCCCGACTTGCTGGCGCTACTCGAACGTTGGGTGACCGCCAAATGTGTGTGCTTCGATATCGGCGCGAATGTGGGCGCCTTGACCTTGGCGATGGCTCAACGGGTTCGCGGCGGCAGCGGCCAGGTCCATGCGTTTGAACCCGCGCCGGGAAACTACGCTCGGTTACTCAAGAATATTGCGCTGAATCCTTCCGTTCGATCCCAAATCCATCCGGTGAATCGAGGGGTTGGCGCCGAGCCGGGAACTCTGTTTTGGCAAGAAGAGAAGGGGAATGAAGGGAATGGAGGGCTTCTTGGGACGTCTGGGGTATCGGTCTCGGTGACCACCCTGGACCAGTACTGTCAGGAGCACGACATTGACCGATTGGACTTTGTGAAGATCGACGTGGAATCGATGGAGTATGAAGTCTTGTGCGGTGCCGCGGGCACCTTACGACGGTGTCGGCCACGCTTGTACTTCGAGACGATGGGCCGTTCGGCCGGTTTGCGCGATCCGGACATTTTCCGGCGCCTGGAAAAGTTCCTCGTGGATTTGGACTACGATTTATTCCGGCTCAACCGCCAGAAGGAACTGGTGCCGACCCGCGCCGAGGATTTTGGTGATTACACCATCGGAATCCCCCGGTCGTGAATCCCGATGGGCAGTGCTTGACCTGGTGGCGGGCGTTCGGAACGTTGTCGGTACTGATGGCTAGGCCCACCCAGCGCCGACTCTCCCGTGCGCGTGCTCGGGAACTGGACTTTGAGATCTCTTTCTACGAGGGGCTCACTAAGGAGGGGCCGGTGTACACCGATGCCTTGGAACTCCTGGGCGATGCCTATGATGGGCGCGGTCGATTCAGTGACAGCGTCCGGATTGATCATCAATTGCGGGAACTCAACCCGACCGATCCGTTGGTCCGGTACAATCTGGCGTGTTCGCTCACCCGGACGGGCAATTTTGAACTGGCGGCGTCCGAACTCGAACAGGCACTCGAGCTCGGCTACAAGGATATGCGTCAGCTCCGGGAAGATCCTGACTTGGCCGACCTCCGTTCACATCCGGCCTATCGTCGCATTCGAGAAAAACTCCGGCATTTGAAGACGAAATAGATTCTTCATGAAACACTCCGCAAAGGCAGTTGCGTACGAGGACGGTTCAGTTTTAAGCTCCCTTCGGTGAAGTTTAGTTCTGGTACTCTTCGTAGATTTCAAGCAGTCGCCATTCCCGGCAGCCTGGGGTTCTTAGCCCAGCACGTTTCGGGAGATGGGCTCCAAATTTTCCAAACTCTTAGGCGTCGCGATCATGTTTGAGCCCAACGTTCAGCGCCTGCTCGGGATGGTGGGTGATCGGGACCAAATACTGGATATCGGCGGGTGGGCCTGCCCGTTCAACCGAGCTACCCACATTTTGGATGCCGGACCTTACGAAACTCGCGGATTTTACGCCCAGTACGGTGGCCTAGCTTTTCAAGGGGGTAAAAAGGAACATTTTACGAAGGAAACATGGGTTCAGCGAGACATCTGTGCCCGTGAACCCTATCCGTTTCGGGACCAGCAGTTCGACTTCGTAACCTGCTCCCATACGTTAGAAGACCTCCGCGATCCGATCTGGGTCTGCTCAGAGATCCAGCGCATTGGCAAACGGGGTTACATTGAGATTCCATCCCGGCTGGCCGAAACATCGCGCGGCTGGGAGCATCCACGGTTGGCCGGATTGTCCCATCATCGTTGGTTGATCGACATTGATCGGAACCACATTCGTTTTCTCCACAAGCCGCACATGATTCATTCCCACTGGAGGTTTTCATTCCCCCGGGACTTCTTTCTTCGTCAGGAACCCGACAAAAAGGTGCAATGGCTATTTTGGGACCGGGATTTCAGCGTCGAGGAAACGGTGATTTATGGACTCAAGGAAACGGCGCAAGAACTCGAACGGTATGTCCAGAGCGTCCGCCCCTATTCAGAGGGACGATTGGCCACGGCCCGCCTGCTTCTCAAAACCCAGGCCTTCGCAGACCGGGTTCGCAACGGCATTAAGCGGCGCTTGATCCCTTCCAAACATTAGCCGAGGCGGGTTATTGCGGGCCCCATTTCGTGTTCTTCAGGAATGCGATCAAATCCGCTAGCTCTTGTTTGCTGAGTTGGGTGTCGAGTCCGGCGGGCATCACCGATACGGTGCCCAGTTGACGATCCGTGATGTCCATTTTGGCGATCCGCTGTTCAGCACCTGGCCCGGTCGCAAGTACCAATTCTGTGTCCGTCTCTCGTCGAAGGATGCCCGACACATTTTCTCCTGATTTGGTGCTGACGACGAGGGGCTCGTAACTGCGAACAAAACTGGCGCTCGGATAGACCACGGCCTCCAGCAAATCCCGCTCGCTCCGAGAATTACTAATGCTCGTCAGATCAGGTCCCACGTTTCCGCCTTGATAACCGATCTGATGACACGCACTGCACGCCGCTTTCGAGGAATTGAAGACCGCCTGCCCGTGCCGGACGGAACGAGGCATCCCCTGAATTTCTGACAGCAAGGAGTTAATATTCCCGGACTGTTTCATCGTGTCAGGGGCCAGTTCCGCAAGTAAGGCCTTCGCCGCGGTCTGTACGCCCGCCGGAAATTTGGCAAAATGCGGCTGCAACTGGCTGGGCAACAATGCCCGAGCACTGGCCGATTGGCGCAGGGTTTCGACCAGATCCAAACCCAATGATTCGTCACCGCCGCGATCGTACGCTCCCAACAACTTTCCAAATTCCAAAGGCCCTGCCTGGCGAATATCCGTCAGCAAAGATCGCTGCTGTTCGGACGATAACGCCGCCCGACTTTGGGCTTCCGCCGCGAGACTGCGCAAGACCGGCGGCACAGCGGGCAACAACGCAGATCTTAAATACGCGAACTCTGAGGGGGACAGAGCCCGACCCGGGGCGGACAAAGCCAGGGCTTCAAGTCGGAAGGCCTGACCAAGTGCCCCATTCGATCCCGCGCCCGCCAACGGTGCGCCCAAATTTTTGGCAAATTCCGAATGGCCAACGAGTCCCCGTACCGCATGAATCGTCGCTTCAATCCGTTCACGATCCAAGGCGCCCGAGGCCGTGGGCGACACGGACCCAAGACCTTGAGCCATTGCTTTCCACCATTCATCTGGAATCACCTTGAGCCCGGAACCCGCCATGGCTCCGAGCGCTGATTTCATCAGTTCAAGCTCCGAACGGCCGACCAGGTCACCTAAAAGTAGTCGACCGGCGTCCGAACTCGTCAGAATCGGCAAGAGTGGTAACAGATTCCCATGCGCTCCCGGTGGAGCCAATTCATTTCGAAACCAGTCGGCTAACTCGCTCCCCCAATCGGGACGACGCTTGACAATCCACTGCGCTGCCTCCCGCATCGCGGGGTCCGAAGCCGTGAGGAATGGCGCCACCTCGGTTGGCTTCAAGTCGCTCCCATCCATTTCTGCCAACGCAATCAAAGCACCGCGCTGAACCGCCGTAGCCGAATCCTTGAGCCCCGCCCGCAAGGGCGCTCGTGCCCCAATTTCAATGAGGGTCGCGATCACCATGCTATCGGCGATCGCTCCCCGAGCTTCCTTGAGTTGCGCCAGGAGTCCGGGTATCATCGCTCGATCATGCTGAAGGGCTAGTGCGCGGGCCTTCACCGAGGGAGCACTCGGGTTGCTCCTCAGCGCGGCTAGAGTTCTCGTTCGAGAGCGGTCCGCGCCGGTTTTTCGCACTCGATAGATGGTTCCCAACACGTCCGGCTTCCAGAGCTGCGAACTCGGACAACAGAGTTTGTACCAACCTCCGGTATCAACAATCAGCAACGTTCCGTCCGCATCGGCCAAGACGTCTGTAGGATGGAAATCCATGTCGTCCGTGACCACAAAGTCGCTGGTTTCCGCCGTAAACGTCCCTGCACTTGGGGTTAGGATATGGCGGGTGATTTTTCGCAAATTGAAGAGGGAGGCGAAAAAATTATCCCGATAATCTTTACCGAATTGCGTCCCCTCATACCGAGTCAAACCACTCGGTGCCGCCGCACCAAATTCCACCACCGGATGCATCAACTCGGGCCCGGTCCGCTTCACCGCGCGGTCTTCCACGTTGTCATTTTGTTTGCCAAACACCGCACCATAGGACGCATGCCCTAGCCCATCGCGAAAACCGGGTTGAGTAAAGTCGATAAACGTACTGGTAAACAAGAGTTCTCCGTCCGGCGTAAAAGCGACCTCCACCGGATTATCCATCCCGCCAGACATCACACTTTCCATCGCCGAACCATCCGGGTACGCCCGAAAAATATGCGCCGCACGATCCAAGTATTTTCTGCCCGTTACACTATTAGTCCAGGCAACAGGTTCAAACGCACCTTTCGTCCAGTAAATATATCCGTCCGGACCGGCATAGGGTCCATGCACCTCATTACCGCAACGTGTTGACGGCCGCCCGACATTCCACCATTCGGTGCGTTTGGTCGCTCGCCCGTCGGCATCAAACTCCGACAACTTCCAAATCGAGGGCGTCCCGCCGATATACAAACCGCTCTCGTGCCACAGGATCCCCTGAAGCATCGGCAAATGATCAGCCACCACCACCGAGCGATCAAAGGTCCCATCTCCGTCAGTGTCCTCGAGTCGCACGACCCGCCATTGCGGATCTTTGGCCTGAGTCTTGGGATCTTCGCTCGAGCCGGATGAGTCGGTGACATACAATCGGCCACGATCATCGAATGAGGCATTGACGGGACGGAGAACCCCGTTCGTGGTGGTCACGCGGCTGAGGGTAAAACCCTCCGGCAAAACGAAACTGCGACCGTCGATCACGTTGGTAACAGCGGCGGTAAGCGGATTGGCCGCACCCAG
>JAYVTS010000181.1:0-6498 GCA_043788645.1 Verrucomicrobiota bacterium | reverse complement strand
CTATTTGCAAACACTTCCACGGCCCATTGCGAAATCACTCCAACTTTCACCACGAACGAATTTGAAAATCACTCCACGATTTATCGCGAAGCGTTACACCCAACCTCTTCGCCATCTGAACCTGCCCGATGCTGTCGATGACGCCAAGTAAAGCCGCATCGGTAGTCGAAGTAAGAAGTTGAGTTGAGGCAGCCGTTACCGTAACGTCGGCAGCAGCCGCAGCGCCCCGGATGGCCAGCAATGCCTTGGCTCCGTGAAAGGCCGTTCCGAGCGTTCCGCCAATAACAAACCCAAAACCCCCAGCCTTCGCCGCTCGGTTGAAACTCCTGTGGACAGCGTAGTCAATCCCACCGCTGACAACTGCACCATTTGATCCCTGAATCGCAAACCTGGCGGCGAAGGAACCAATACTAAAATCACTGTGCCCGGAGGGATCGATCCGGTTGACTGGATTAGCGGAGGCATAGAGGTACTTATGTAGGCTTCCCGGATCCGCCGAGTTCCCCTCAAACGTATCCATATTGAGGAACCGACCGCGGTCCGGGTCCATCTGCCGAGCACGCAGGTAGTACATCCCGAGTTCGCCATCCCATTGCTCTCCCGTGAACCGATACACGTTGCGGGGGGCGGACGTGCCATCGCTGTACAACTCCCGCCCACCGGCTTCGTAGGCGTAGCGACCTATGGAGATGCCCGCTGCGTCCCAGAGGATCCGAGTGCTGCCCAGGCCATCCACTCCGTACCACGTCTGGATCCAGCCAGCCTTCCGCTCTCGCTGCCGCAGCAGATCCAGCCCGTAGGCGTAGGTCTTCGTCAGGCTCCAAGAGCCAGACACCGAGAACTCCGCCACTACCTGCGCATACCCCGTCGGATTCCGGTCGTCGATCAGGTATCGGGTATCCACACCACCCGTAACCGCTTTGCGGATGCGCCGACCGTCGAGGTCGTATTCGGAGGTGACTTGGCTCTGGCCAGTGGCCACGGCGGTGGATAACCGGTCCCAGGCGTCATAGGTGTAGGTAAACGGATTCGCCGTTTGCGCCGCAGGCGCCACCGCTTGGCTCGGATTCCCGTCGTTGTCGTAGACCGTCGTCACCGCGGTCCCGCCGCGGACTTCAGAGTTGATTCGGTCCTGGTTGTCGTAGGCTTGGCTCGTCGCCGCTAAGCCCAAGTTAGCGTTACGAGTCAGCCGATTGCCGACCAGATCAAAGGTGTAATTGACGGCTTCATTGTTCGCAGTTTGGCCTCCGTTCTTCAGGCCGCTGACCAGCTGTTGTTTCAGCCGCAGACGCGAATCGTACACCCATTGATGCGTCCAGTTCTTGATGTCGCTCGCGTCCAGGCGCAGCATCTCCTGCGCGATGGACCGCTGGCCATTGGCCAGCAGCGCATACCCGAAGGTCGCTTGGTCTACCCCCGACTTCGCCCACACCAAGTTGGTGAGCTGATTCCGGGTATTGTAGGTCCAGGTGGCGTTGACCCCGTTCGGATAGGTCAGCGTCGAGAGACTTCCGACGCCATCAAAACCGTAGGAAACCGTTCCCAAAACCAGATCCGTGGCCCCAGTCAACCGTCCCACGGCATCGTAGTCGTAACTCAGCTGGACCTGGTCCACCGATCCCAGGGTCATCGTGTTCGAGATGGACTCCCAAGTAGGACTCGTCCCGGCCAGGGTGAAATTGGTCCGCGCAGTCAACAGGCTGATCCGTCCGGCCAGGTCAAAGTCGTAATTAAGCGTGCCTTCGGGCGTCTGGCGGACTCGCAACCGCCCCAATTGATCGTAGGCTTGACGTTCCACTCGGTTAGTGGTCGTGCCCATGACCTCGAACCCTTGCGTACGTCTTCCAGCGACGTCGTAGACGAAGTACTGGCTGCGGGCCGCCCAGGTCCCGACGGTCGGGAGATCCTGCTGAGCCAGGCGATCCAGCAGATCATTCTTCAAGGTTCGGGTCAGCCCGTTGAAAGAACGCACACTCTGTACGGAGACATTGACGCCGACCAGCCCGCCCCCGGCCAGAGTGGTCGAAGCCGCCGTGGAGTAGCTCACCCGCTCAGTCAGGGCTCCGATGGCCACGGGAGCGGCTTGGGTCGTTGGATCAGAATCAATGGCCCCGCCCGGCAGGCTACGGAAGACTCGTCGACCCAAAGCATCGTACTCGTAGGTGGTCTTGCGTCCCAAGGCATCCGTCTGCTGAATGGATTGACCGAGTTCATCCATACGATACCGCGTCACCACGGGCACTTCGTTCGTCGGATAGACGAATTTCCAATCGTTGGTGATCGCACTCAAACGCCCGCTGCCATCGTACCCAAAGGCCGTCAGAATGCCCGCTGCATCCTGTTCCCACAGCTTCCGCCCCAGGCTATCGAAAAACGTGCGCACGACGGTTTCAGGATTGCCAGCCGTCGTCGCCGGTAAATAGGTAGCAATCCGCCGATTGGCTGGATCGTAGTCGTAGTGCAGGATCCGGCCGAGGTTGTCCTGGGTGAAGAGCAGGTTGCCACCGGCATCGTAGCCGGTGCGGGTAATCACCAGGCCGGTGTTGGGCGGAGTGACGACCGCCGTCGCCAAGTTGGCGTAGCCGCCCGCGTACGGCACTCGCCAGCCGGGCCATTGGACGACGTTCGTCCGGCGTCCGGCCGCATCGTAGATGTACGCGGTCGATTCCCCGAGTGCATTGACGCTATTGGTCAGGCGCCCGCCGGCAAAAGCCTCCGACGACGCCAAGGACAGCAACAGCAGCCAAACTGACAGGAAGATATGCACGCTTTGGCTTTCGGCCGGATCACCGGGATGGGCGGGAACCTATTGGCTGCGGCCAAACCTGTCACGAATTGATCGAATTCGAGGCGGGTCGATTTGGAGGGGAATTGGACCCATAGCGCGTTTCGACTGATGTAATTTTCGCACAATCAACCAGTCCCTTTATAGATCCACAAAGTCAATATATCTAGCATGTTTTATTGTTATGCGGATTCTTGTTGCCAATCCTCCTGTCCCTTGTTTTCCCAGATCCCCAAAGTCCATTCGGGATAGTCATCCTGAGCTTTCTTGGTTCGAGACTCGCAGCGGGTGCGGAGCTCCTGTCCGGCGAGTCGAAGGAGATGTTAATTCGGTACATGGTCGTCGGCACCGGCCGGGGTCAGAATCTTCGTCGCGGTCCCGCTTGGCCATGATACCGATGGCACCATTTAGCAGAAGCGACATCGATTTTTCATGCTTCGATGAGGGCCTTAGCGCGAGATTTTCGACGGTCTTATTTTAAGTGCCCACAGCCAAGTTGTTTTTCTCGTTTTATCAAGGACCGCAAGACGTTCCGACTCCGGCCACCTGCAAGCCACCCGTTTCCTACTGCCCCGCTTCATGACCACTGCCACCCGGATGTGGGCTAATCCTGTCCTTAACGCCGCTGGAACCGGTGCACTGTTGTTGAAGAGCTTCCAGCTGTGTCCCTATCGCTTGGAGGTTTTTGGAAACCATTTCGTGCCATTCTGGAAATGCAGTCGCAGAAAACACCTCCAATGCATTCCGAAAAGCGCCAACCGCTTCAGTCAATAGCCGGACTACCTCGGTTCCTTCACTCTTCCCCGCCTGCTCCCACAACACAGTGCCCAGATTGTTCTGCGTCGACGCCCAGGCCTGCGGCAATTGTTTGCGGGTTCTAACTTTGAGCGCCTCGCGAGAGGCGTTGACCGATTCACTCAACAGTCGGACCGCATCGGCTCCTTCACCCCGGCCCGCCTGGTCGCGCAACGCGTTTCCCAGATTGTTCTGCGTTGCTGCCCAGTCCTGAGGGAACTGTTTGCGGGTTCTAACTTTGAGCGCCTCGCGAGAGGCGTTGACCGATTCACTGAACAATCGGACCGCATCGGCTCCTTCACTCCGACATGCCTGGGCGCGTAACGCGTTTCCCAGATTGTGCTGCGTCACCCATCGAGATATCGTTAAGGATCGGACGGATGGTTGGGCGCGTAACGCGTTTCCCAGATTGTGCTGCGTCCCTGCCCAGGCCTGCGGGAAATGTTCGCGGGTATAGACTGTGAGCGCCTCGCGATGGGCGTGGACCGATTCACTCAACAGCCGGACCGCATCGGTTCCTTCACTCCTCTCCGCCTGGGCCCACAACGAATTTCCAAGATTGTTCTGCGTTCCTGCCCAGACCTGAGGGAAATGTTCGCGGGTATACACTGTGAGCGCCTCGCGATGGGCGTGAACCGATTCACTCAACAGCGGGACCGAATCGGCTCGTTCACTACGACACGCCTGTGAACACAACGCATTTCCCAGATTGCTCTGCGTTGTTGCCCATTCCTGCTGCAATTGTTCGCGGGTATAGACCGTGAGCACCTCGCGATAGCCGTTGACCGCTTCATTCAAGAGCTGGATTGCCTCAGCTCCTTCAGTTAGCTCTGCCTGGCGGTAAAACGCAGTGCCCAAATTGTTCTGCGTCGTCGCCCAGTCCTGCGGGAACCGTTTGCGAGTTCTGACCGTGAGCACCTTGCGATAAGCGCTCACCGATTCACTCAATAGTCGCCCCGCCTCGTCGCCTTCACTTCGCCCCGCCTGGGCGCTCAACGCAAGGCCCAGATAGTTTTGCGCTGTTTGCCAGGACTGCGGGAACTGTTCGCTGGTAACGACCGTGAGCACCTCGCGATACGAGCTGACCGCGTTGTGACTATGCCTGTTGGCCGATACCCCTTCGACTCGAATTGCTAACTCTTGATGGCATAGGCCCAGAAAGAATTGGAGCTGCGCCCAACGCTCAACACCGGCATCACGCGGCGCATATCCGAGAGCACGAGAGAAACGGATTAAAGCCTGGTCGTAGTTGCCTTGCGCCCGCAACGCTTGTCCTGCCCGCGTGAGGTCCGCCACGCCTTCATCCAGAAGTCGGCGGCTTTCTTCGCCGTTTTTGCGTACAGCCTCATCAAGCTTCGCCTTGCGTGTCAGCTTGTCTTCAAAAGCTTGGTCAGAAAGGCGAGCGGCTTCAGTGAAATGCTGGGCCAGAAACTCAGCGCGAGCTTGCTTGGAAAGGTCTGTACTTTGTCGACCTTCGGCAATCCACGCGTCGACTTCGCGTTGAGCTTGCTCTGGGGTTACACCATGTTGAGCCGCCCATTCGCGAAGCGCTCGCGGGAAGTCCACCAGGGGGCCATTGTCATCGGCCCGGCGCGGCTGTTCAGACTGTTTTCGAATAAGTTTCTCCAGACCCGCCATGCGGTCCAGCACCTCACTGGAATTTTCAGCGGCTGTTTTCGCGTGGCCCTCAATGCGGTAAAGCTGCGGTCCAAAATGTTGAATGAGGCCATCGAGACTGACCTTAAGGGCGTCGTTAGTCGCTGTAGCGTTCTTTAGTTCTTCAAGCGCATGGATGAGCTTTTGTGAAAGCTCTGCGCTACCTCGGCCCAAATCCTTCACGCCCGAGAGAATCTCCGCCAGGAAACGGAAGGTTACCCCAGCAAAAGCACGGCCTCCGGTTGCGAAATCACCTTGGAGAATCTGATAGAGTTTGCCAGGTATTGCCGAATCCAACTCTCCCGAAAGGGTTTGAATCAATCCCGGTGGTAGTGCAGCTCGAAGGTGTTCTCCTGGAATCGAATCGAGTACTGCGAACCATGTTTTTGAACCCAGTTTGACAGGCGACCCGGGAGTGAGGTGTGCCGTCAATTGTCCGGCCATTGCATTAGGTGCGAGTGCCGCGAGCTCGCGACGCTGACTTTCGGCGAGCGCAACCCAATGCTCGGGAGCGGCAGCGGCGAGGGCTCGGAGGGCCTTGGCGGTGTCACCGCCAATGGAGGTAGCTTTTTCGAGCAACACAGAAGCAATTGCGTCACCCACCGCTCGGGCGAGATGGCCGTTGGTAAGGGTTTCTCGGGCGGCCTCTTCTGCCTTCCGACTCCGGTCGAGATTGGACGCAACGAGGTTTCCCGCAATACCCGCTATTGCGTTCAACGCCGCAACCAGACCTGCCGCCATGCTTCCACCCACTGCAGCGGCTGTAGCCGGGTCACCCCAATAGTCTTTGAAGAGACCCGCTGCGACCCCTGTCGCCATCAAGGCAACCGGGACAAAAATGGCTGGCGATTTTCGTGAATCAGCGGACACAACGCGGTTGAATGAAGGGCATGGCGGGCTGGATTGTAAGTTTTTACGTCTACGGAACGGTGTTTTTCTAATCGTTAATAAATACGCGAATGCATGAAGCGGAAGTAAGCGGGAAAATTTCTGTGCATACGCGTATGTATATTGACAGCTCAGGACACTCGTGGCGTTCTCTGGGGTATGGAATGCACCTGTCCGCACTGCGGGAAGAGTTTCGTAGTCGAGCCTCAGCAGAAACGCGCCATTGGGGCTCGTTGGGCTAAGGAGAAGAACCCGGTGAAGCGGTCCGCTGCGGTTGTCAGCGGCGAAATGAAAGTGGTGGAAAAGGGGCGGTTTGAAATTCCGTGTTCTTCCGCTGGATTTTCTTCCAGCTCTTCCAGCTAAAGCCCTTCTTC
>JAYVTS010000180.1:0-30766 GCA_043788645.1 Verrucomicrobiota bacterium | reverse complement strand
TTTGGGATCTAAGAAATTCGTGAACGAGATGTTTATTCAGCATCGGGAACGTTTTGGGCCCAAACGGAAGGATGGGGCTCGGCCGATTCGGGGGGTGCCGCTGCCGGGGATTAGCGTCATGCGGGATTTGAGGGTCGATACCGTCGGGTAAACCGGGAGCAAACAAGGATTGTCCCCGGAATTTAACCGAACCTAGCAACCACAGTACGAGAGACCCCAAACAGGTGCGTCCTGCGAATCGTTGATTGGGCCTATTTCCGGTTCGCTCTCAAAACGAACCCGCTGGCGGTTTTGCCTCCTGGCGTCGTTGCTTTGCTCGTCAGCCACAGCCAGATCAAACAATGCTTGAAGCCGCTTGCTTATGTAAATTATTAAACCTGTCATTATGGTATGATTTGATATACATGGTACAATATAGAAAAGCGATGTTGACCAACCTTAAAATAAATAATCTGCTATCATATTTTAATTGATCTGTTAGACCAGATATTCCGTGCTTGATCCCATTTCGTTGAAGAATTCTGACTAGCATCCCCGCGGTGTGCGCTAGGTTCCCTGGAATGATTTCTCGGCCTCGTTCGGAAGCACTCTTTGCTGCTGCATTAAAACTCATCCCGGGTGGAGTGAATTCACCGGTGCGCGCTTTTCGAGCCGTCGGCGGGCAACCGTTCTTTGTTCAGTCAGCCCAAGGCGCACGCATCACCGATGTGGATGGCAATGAATTCCTCGATTATGTCGGCACTTGGGGGCCGGCTATCCTGGGACACGCGGTGCCGACTATCGTTCGGGCGATACAAGCCGCGGCGGAACAAGGGACGAGTTTTGGGATTCCAAATCCGCGTGAGGTCGAAATGGCTGCCCGCCTGCAGGCGTGGTATCCGAGTGTCCAAAAGGTGAGGTTTTGCAATTCTGGAACGGAAGCCTGCATGTCGGCCATCCGCTTGGCCCGCGGTTTCACGGGGCGAGATAAATTGGTGAAATTTGATGGCTGTTACCATGGGCACGCGGATTCGTTGCTGGTGAAAGCGGGCTCGGGAGCGTTGACTTTGGGTCATCCGGACAGTGCTGGAGTGCCGGCAGATCTGGCTCAACACACTCTCGTCCTACCTTTCAATGATCCGTCGGCAGCACGCGCCTGCTTTGCCCAGTTCGGTCGAGAAATCGCGGCCGTCATTGTCGAGGGCGTGCCCGCCAACGCTGGATTGTTTCTACCGAGATCCGGTTATTATGAGCTTTTGACTCAATTATGCCGCGACCACGGTTCCGTGTTTATCCTGGACGAAGTCATGACCGGATTTCGGCTGGGAGACGGGCGAGGTGCGCAGGGTTTGTTTGGCCTGACGCCCGACCTCAGTACGTTTGGGAAGATCATCGGGGGCGGGCTCCCCGTAGGCGCATTTGGCGGGCGGGCAGACATTATGGATTTTTTGGCTCCTCTGGGCCCGGTTTATCAGGCGGGGACGCTGAGTGGCAATCCGTTAGCGATGGCTGCGGGGTTGGCGGCGTTGACTGAACTTGCGAATTCGGACGTCTATGCGCGTTTGGAAGGGTTAGGACAACAGCTTGAAGCCGGAATGATCGACGCCGCACGGTCGGCCGGGGTGGCGATGACGTGGCAACGGGTGGGATCTATGTTTTGCGGCTATTTTACGGATCGGCCCGTCCGGAATCTGGCCGATGCGATGACGAGTGATCGCGCCCGGTTCGCCAAGTATTTTCATGGCATGTTGGAGGGGGGTGTTTATTTGGCTCCGAGCCAATTTGAAGCCGGATTCCTGAGTGCTGCCCACACGGAAGCAGACGTGGAATTGACGATACGAACCGCCGCCCGGGTATTGAAGGCCTTGTGATCCGAGCGGAAAAACTACTTTTTCGTTTGAACAGAGGCTTGCGCTTCGCCGTCCGCCGCCAACAGTTCGCCCCGTAGTTGTTTGGGGTCGGTCCCAGTTCCCGACCTCGCTCGACTTTCCATCGCGTCGTCCTGCCGAATGAATCCAGTCCCCGTCTTGCTCGCCGCCGCCAGCGGCGGTGACAAGCTATCTTTGCCCGCCATCTGGCAGCTCGCCACCACGGAGGCGAGGATCATCATCATCATTCTGCTCGTGTTCTCCATCTTTGCGTGGTCCACGATGGCCGCCAAGGCCATGCAGATGCACCGTGCAAAACGCCTGAACCTCCACTTCAGCAATGAGTTTCGGACCAGCGAAGGGGTCCTCACGATTTATGATCGTCATTTGGAAGTAGACGGATGCCCGCTTTATGCCGTGTACCAGGACGGTTGCCAGGATATCGAAGGCCGTCTGAAACTACCGGACGGGTCACGCAAAACGCGGCTTTCCCTCAAAGCGGCCGAGCATGTCAAACGCGCTTTGGAAGGTGCCGTCGCCCGGGAATCGCTTCACCTGGAATCGGGACTGGTGATTTTGTCGATCGCTGTTTCCGGTGCGCCTTTTCTAGGGCTGTTGGGGACCGTCTGGGGCGTCATGGATGCGTTTGGAGGCGTTGCAGTGAAGGCGCTGGCTGGGGGCCGAGCGGATCTTGCGGCGATGGCTCCGGGTGTGGCCGCGGCTTTGATCACGACGATTGCCGGCTTACTCGTCGCGATTCCATCCATGTTCGCCTACAATTGGTTGATTCATTCTCTACGGGTTGTCACGGTCGAGTTGGACAATTTTGCTCAAGGCTTGGCCTCGCGGATGGAAACCGAATTTTTGCAAGACGATGAATGAGTTGGCCTCGTCTCATTCGGAAACGATTTATTCGTATTATGCGCCGTTTTTCCGCCCGCAACCAACTCGTCACCTTGCACGAGATTAACATCACGCCTTTGCTAGATCTGGCGTTTGTGTTGTTGATCATCTTCATGATTACAAGCCCGCTTTTTGAAGGGAGTATTGATTTGCATCTTCCCCAAGGGGGTGACACTCGATCAGTCGCAAGTGCTAAGGATTTCCTAGTGGCGGAGGTTGATAAAAGTGGGCATTATTTTCTGGCTGGACGTTCGGTCCCTAATCTGAATGCATTGGAAAAGGGCTTGGGGGCGGCGCGGCACGCCAATTCAAATTTGGTCGTTCATGTCCGAGGCGATGCCAGGGGGCCTTATGAGTTGGTGATTTCAATTATCAGTGCGGCTCAGCACCAAGGCATTTCCAGATTCAAGCTCGCGACGGAGCCGGAACCCCATCGGCAATAAACTGCTCCGAATGATCCCATGATTCCCAGCTCGCAACGTCGTTGTTTTGTGACGTCCGCTGTCTTTCACGGCCTGGTGATTACGGCGGCGGCGCTGCTGTCAGCATTTACGCCGTCGGCGAAATCGACCCTCCCGAATGACGGTCATTTTATCACCATTATTTCGGATTCGATCCCGCTCACGGGACAGGCATCCTCGGGGGGGAGTCCGACGGCCGGGTCCCCGACTCAAAAGTCGACGCCCACGATCAGTCCACCGCCGCCCAAAGTGACGGAGCCAATGCCACCGCCTCCCGCGCTCAGGGCTTCGAAGACCCCGCTCCCACCAACGAAAGATCCGCCCAAAAGGTTAGTTTCTCCGCCTGAGGTGACTTCGGATCCAATTGTCAAGCCGCCAAAATCGGACACCCTCAAACGGGGTCAAGTGAGCGATAAAATAGTCCCCAACCCGGATGTCAAGCCACAAGATGTGGATCTGGACCGACCCCGGCCCCGACCCGCAAAACCCTATACGACACTCGCTACCACCCCGGTGGCTTCTTCGGATGCGGACGGCAAAAAGGCGCGACAAAAAGCCGAAGATATCGCACGGAAAACGAAAGAACTCGCCGAAGCGAAACGCCAATCCCAGCGCGACGCGGCGGCCGCTCAAGCTCGGGCCGATTGGGAGTCAGCCCAAGCGGCCCGACGGGAGGCGCTTCAGAATTCAATCAACGGTTTAGGACAGTCCATCGCCGGCACGATGAAAATTGAATTGCCGGGCCCGGGCGGCGGTGGTGCGGTGGTAGCTGGGTATGCGGATTATGTGAAGTCGGTCTTTCAAGCGGCGTGGAATCGCAACCGCCCGGCAACTCTCGCGGCGAAGTCGGCCCGATCTCGGGTTTCGCTCGTGATCCGCCGGGATGGTTCCTTTACCTATAAGGTTTTGACACCCGCTCACCTGACGGAGGTAGATACCGCCATCGGTCGCTTATTAAGGCAACAGGGTCCATTGCGCGCTTTTCCGTCCGATTTTAATCAAGAAGACGTAGAAATCATTGTCACCTTTAACTTAGAAAGTTCTGCTTCCGGATGAAGCTTTTTTCATTTGTTCCTATTGGTTCGCTCGCGGCGAGTTTCGCGCTCTCATTGCCGATCTTCGCCGACCCGATTAGCGTTGATGTCAACACGACCGTCACCGAGATCCAACCACCGATTACGATCAGTGTTTCGGGTTATCCCAGTGAGGTGATGAGTGTGTTAGATTTCGACCTCACGGTGTGTGGTTTCAAAATCGTGTCCCCGGATCAGGCTGACTATTATCTCAAAGGCAAAGCCGAAGCGAGCGTGGAGGGAGTCCTCACCGCGAAGAGCGGCCAGGCGACCGTCTTTTCTCGGGCGTTCTCGGGCGGTTCGCGCCGTTCCCAGACCCATGCTTTGGCGGATGGGATTGTCAAAACGGTCACCGGCCGACCGGAGATCGGACATTCCAAAATTGCATTTCGGCGCACCTCTGAGCAGCGCAACCAGCACAACGAAAAGATTGCCGAAATCTTTGTCAGTGATTTCGACGGGAACGAGCCGATTCAATTGACGGAGGATCGGACGATCAATGCTGCCCCCGCGTGGATCCCGGGAATGCGCGGGTTGGTGTACATGAGCAATCGGTCAGGCAACTCCGATATTTACAGCCACGATTTAACGACTGGCTCTCGGTCACCCATTGCGAGGTACTCGGGTTCAAACCTTTCGCCTGCGGTTTCACCCGATGGCAGCCACGTCGCAATGGTCTTGAGTCGAGGCGGCAATGTGCATCTCTGGGTGACGAATCTGGACGGTTCGGGGGCTTTGCAGTTGACCCGAGGGCAAGTGGATGCCTCGTCGCCGTGTTGGTCGCCCGACGGTCAGACGATCTGTTTTGCGTCGACCGGCGGAGGGAAGCCCTCTCTTTTCACGATTCCGGCCCACGGCGGCACGGCCAAGAAGCTGAATACGGGGATTTTGGATGCCACGGAACCCGATTGGTCGCCGGACGGGAAGTGGATTGCGTTCACCCGAATGGGTGGGCGGGAGAACTTTAAGGTGTACGTCGTGTCGGCTTCCGGTGGGTCGGCGATCGAGGTTGGGGAGGGGGAAGACCCCTCTTGGGGACCTAATTCGCGAACTTTGGCGATCAATGTGCGAAAAAACAACGATCGGCGACTGCGACTCCTTGACGTACCCACTCGGCAGTACAAGGATTTGCCTCTGAATTCGGGTAGTTGCTCCCAGCCCAGTTGGGGACGCTGACCGCCTGAACCGCACCGCACACATGAAGTTCTCTCAAGTCATCCTTTTCACCGCGCTTTTAGCCGGTTTGGCAGGTGGTTGCACCCGCCGCTCAAAAAACATCACCCCGATGCCCAACGGCCAACGCATTGGCGGCGGCACGGCAAACCTCGACCCGACCGGCAAGATATTACCGGGTGACGGTTCAAATGTGGGCACCGTCCCGATTAACCCCATCGGACCAGGGACTCCGCTTAATCCAACCCGCATTCCCATTGGGACTGACCTAAACAATCCCAACGACCCCCGGAGAACTGGCCCGAGTGACAATGACCCAACTGCCCGGCCAAATCCGAATCCGCCGCGTAATACGCCACTGCGGGACCGCAAAGACTATGAGTTCTGGCCCCGGGATCCGGATATTCTGAAAGGTGACACCGTCTTTTTTGATACGGATAAGTCGATCGTGAAGCGGTCCGAGACCGCCAAAGTAGCCAT
Organism: Verrucomicrobiota bacterium; assembly: GCA_043788645.1. GTDB lineage: Bacteria > Verrucomicrobiota > Verrucomicrobiia > Limisphaerales > UBA9464 > CANIZL01. The sequence goes on along the minus strand of JAYVTS010000180.1, from coordinate 24,829 downwards.
TATTGCGGATTACCTCATGAAGCATTCAGGCCACATGGTCATGATCGAGGGCCACGCCGATGAGCGCGGTACCGAAGAATACAATCGGGCGCTCGGCGAACGCCGGGCGCTGGGTGTGCGGGAGATGTTGCTCAATTTGGGCGTTCCCTCGGATTCCGTCGTGACGGCGACGTTTGGTGAAGACCGTCCGGCTGAACTGGGCCACAACGAGGCCGCGTGGGCGAAGAACCGTCGCGGTGAACCGGTGGTCTTGATTCCACCGGGCTCGACGCGATAACACTTTTCCCATCTCAGGTTCCAAGCCCCGCCGTATCCCGGCGGGGCTTTTTATCAAGTCACGCTAAGATCCCAAATGAACTCTCGACCTACGCCCTTTGTCTAAGTGCCAGCTCGATTTTACCCGCTAGGGTTCCGCGCAATGATTGCAAACTACGGGCCGATCCCGTTGGGATTGAACCTCGATTGGACAGGCCGAGCCGGACGCCCCACGGTTCGGCGTGTGACGAGCGCACTTTGCCAACCGCATTCTTCGCGCCTATCGGCGCCCTCTTCTCCGCGACCTCAAACGGTGGACAGGTTTCGCAGTACCCATTTTGTCTCCTAACTCCTTGCCTTTATCTCATGAAATCTTTGCTTAAGTCTGTTGGCCCGGTGCGTCCGGAGTTCTTCTTTAGTCGATGGGCCGCTTTGGCTTTGCTGGCGACTAGTTGGTTTGCTCAGGCCGCGCCGGGTGACGCGGATCCTGCCTTCGCCCCGGTCGACGTCCCCAATGAGGCCGTATTCTCCATCATCGAAGAGCCCGACAAAAATCTGATCCTCGCCGGTAATTTTACCGCTATCGGTGCGGCTACCGTTGGGCGGATCGCACGTCTGAATCCGAACGGTACGATCAATGCATCTTTCAATCCGGGCATCGGGGCCAATAATCTGATCTATGCGGCGGCACGGCAGCCCGACGGCAAGATCGTGGCGGTCGGTACGTTTACGCAGGTTTCGGCTCAGACCCGGAACCGCGTGGTCCGGTTTAACGCGGACGGCACGCTGGACAACACGTTCAATCCTGGTGACGGGCCCAACAGCAATGTTTACACCCTGTTGGTGCAATCGGACGGAACGATCTTGATCGGCGGCTCATTCAGCCAAGTGGCGGGTCAGGCGCGACCGTATCTGGCCCGCCTACAGGCAAATGGCACTTTGGACACTTCATTCAGTCCGGCGCCGAACAATCAAGTCGTGGCCCTGGCTCGGACGAGTGATGGGAAGTTCTTGGTGGGTGGCGATTTCACCGTGATGGCTGGGAAACCCCGAGCCCGCGTGGTCCGTTTTAACGCAGATGACTCGCTCGATTTGAGTTTTGACCCCGGGAGTGGTCCCAATAAAACCGTCCGATCGATCGTTCCATTATCCGACGGCAAGGTCCTGCTGGGCGGTAATTTTACTGACGTCAATGGCGTGCCACGATCCTATCTTTGTCGTCTCAATCGTGCCGGCCTTCCCGATTTAACCTTCAACGCGGCCACGATTGACAACATTGTGTACTCGGTCGCGAGCCAACCGGATGGCAGAGTTTTAGCCTCGGGAGAATTCACGACCGTTGGTGGTCAGCTCGATGCCCGCCTACTGCGCCTGAAAAGCGATGGCGGGCTGGACGTTAGTTTTAAAGCAAATCCAGGTGCTAGCTCGGCGATCTACACCGTCGTACCCGCCGCCGATGGTGGTTTTTTTGTCGGCGGAACGTTCGCTACCTATGGGGGATCCCCGTTCGCGCGGCTAGCCAAGGTGCAGGAAATCACCACCGCGCCCGGCGGCGAAATTGAGTTTTCATCCGCCAATTATTCAGTCTCGGAAGCGCAGACAACGGTGAACATTTCGGTTCGCCGTAATGGGATCACCACCGCGGGAGGGTCCGTCGACTATGCGACCAGTAATGGCACAGCCAATGTGGGAGACTATGTCCCGCAAACGGGCACGCTCACGTTCGCGGCGGGTGAAACGGCGAAAGATATTGTCCTGGTATTGAAACCCGATGACGTGATCGAGGGCGACGAAACCGTCAACCTGACCCTTAGCAATCCTGCAAATGGGGCGGCGTTAGGGAGTCAGCCGACGGCGGTGCTGACGATTTTAGACGATGATGTATCTCCGACCGTGGGCCTGAATGCCGGCAGTCGTGATCCGGATTTCAATAGTTCGGCGAATGGGCCAGTCTATAAAAGCTTTGAGCAGACGGACGGTCGATTGCTGATCGGCGGGGATTTCACAGTCATCAACGGGGAATCGCGCCAACGACTGGCCCGGCTGAACGCGGATGGCTCGTTGGACAGCAGTTTCAATCCCGCGGCTAATTTTAATGGGTCGGTCAACGCATTGTCGGTACGAGCTGACACCAAGCTCTTCGTCGGTGGCTCGTTCAGCGTGGTGAATGGTGAGGCGGTGGCTCGGCTGGCTCGAATTAATGCCAACGGCACGCTAGATAAGTCGTTTGTCACAGGTGCCGGCCCAAATAGTAGTGTCTATACGGTGTTACCGCTTCCGGGTGACTCAGTTTTGGTGGGTGGCCAGTTCATCGTTTTCAACGGTCAAAACCGTCCCTACTTAGTCCGTGTGCTGGCCGATGGAAGCTTCGACCCAACGTTTGATGCCCAGATAAACTCTACCGTCACCAGTTTAGTATCGACACCCGATGGGAAGGTGCTGGTGGGTGGCAGTTTTACAACCGCCGGCGGTCGGACCCGAAATCGGATCGCACGCTTCAATCCGGACGGTTCTTTGGACCTCACTTTTGATCCCGGGAACGGTCCCAATTCAACGGTCCAATCCATCGTGAGTCAACCCAGCGGCAAAATATTCATTGTGGGTAACTTTTCGGATATCAACAGCTTGTCCCGACCCTACTTTGCCCAGTTGAACTCGGATGGATTGGCGGACCTTAACTTCACGCCCGCTGCGCCCGACAATGCCGTCTATACCCTGGCCGTACAGACCGATGGTAAGATAGTGTTGGGGGGCGAGTTTACCGCGGTCGGAGGCCAAGCCGCCGGCCGTGTCACCCGCCTACGTAGCGATGGCAGCCGCGACCCCAGTTTTGTCGGACTTGGTGCCAACGCGATCTTTGCCGGCGTGGGTGCCGACGCGACCGTCTATTCCGTGCGAGCGTTGAATGATGGTCCTATTTTCGTCGCTGGAAATTTCCAGCAGTACGATGGCGCCAACCGCGCCAGAATTGTCCAACTGCGCGACCAGTCCGCGGTCGCCGGGGGTGAATTTGAATTCACTGCCGCTCAATATAACGTATTGGAAAGTCAGCCGAGTGTCACCATTCAAGTCCGCCGCACGGGCCCGACGACCAAGATCGCTTCGGTGGACTACGCCACCAGTAATGGGACCGCCAACATTGCAGACTATACTCCGCAATCGGGGAAATTGACCTTCGCAGTCGGTGAGACCCTCAAATCTTTCATTATCCCGATCAAACCCGACAACAACATTGAACCTGATGAGGTGATCAACCTGACGTTAAGCAATCCCTCGGGCAGCGCGGTGTTGGGTAGCGTGCCGACCTCGGTGGTCGTCATCGTCAACGACGATTTTACGACGAGCTTGGGCAGCGTCGATTTGAACTATATTGGCGTCGCCAATGGGCCGGTTTACGCAACCGCGATCCAAGCGGATGGTAAAGTCTTGGTGGTGGGCGATTATTCTGCCATCGGCGGCTCGGCTCGCCTGCGGATTGCCCGCTTGAACTCGGACGGATCCGTCGACTCTGCATTTAACCCAACCGCTTCGCTCAATGGGGCTGCGTTTGCTGTGGCCTTGCAATCGGACGGCAAAATTCTGGTGGCGGGTAGTTTTACCGTCGTAAACGGGCTTTCACAAAACCGTCTCGTGCGGCTCAATAGTGATGGCACCATTGACCCGACCTTTACCGTTGCTGCAGGGCCTAATGGCGCAGTGTATTCCATCTTAGTGCTACCGGATGAATCGATTCTAGTGGGGGGTGGCTTTGGCGCTGTCAGCGGTGAAAACCGCGCGTTTATCGCGAAATTACTCAGTGACGGCAGTGTTGAAACTGGTTTTAACGCGGCGGTGAACTCAACGGTGTATGCTCTGGCCTCCGCGCCTGGGGATCTCGTCTTGGCGGGAGGCGACTTCACATCGTTTGGTGGGCAATCCCGCATCCGGGTTGCGCGTTTCAACTACGACGGAGTCGTCGACGCTGCCTTCAATCCTGGCACGGGCCCGAATAGTACGGTCCGGTCAATCGTCGTTCAAACCGATGCCAAGGCCCTTATTGGCGGTTTTTTCACCGACGTCAAAGGAGCGGGTCGTCCTTACCTTTGCCGTTTGTCCGTCAACGGCGAACCGGATCTCACTTTTGGTCCGGCAAATTTTGACAATGTGGTCTATTCGATCGGGTTGCAGTCTGACGGAAAAATCGTCGCCGGCGGTGAATTTTCAACCGTTGGCGGAGTGGCCACCGGACGCGTGATTCGACTCCTAGGCGATGGGAAGCCAGATCCGAGCCTGAGCGTCGGTACGGGCGCCAATGGGTCGGTCTACGCGGTGCGGGTTCAGGCGGATGGCCAGATCTTGGTCGGAGGAAACTTCACCCAGTTTAGCGGGATAAACCGGCCACGTTGGGTGCGAATACTGGGAGCGATCAACCAGCGCTTCCGGTTTACGACGATCGACGCCGCGGCTGATTCGGTGACGGTGATCGGCCAAGGGACCGTGGGTCTACGCTACGCTCTGGAAAGTTCGAGCGATCTCAGTCTCTGGACTCCGATCACCACGAACACCGCCGTGATAACCCAGGTTACATTTATCGATCCGAGTCCCGCGCCCGCGCTGCGTTACTATCGAGCGGTAGTGCGGTAGTACGGTAGGTGTCGGATCTTCCTCTGCCGACGGTACACTCCCGACGGTACAGGTCTGGCGGTGGGAGGGCGCCTGAGCCTGTACCGAGGGCTCAGGCCTCCCCTGCCCCTCCTTTTTACTCTCAACCTGATTCCACTCCAGGTCCGGAGTTGGGAGCCCGTTTGGTGGTCCGATCAGCATCCGGGAATTCCACACGGGTTCGCCTCGCGGTGGTTGCTCGGTAGCGCGAGTGCCAACCCACGATGCCCAAATCGAACCGACCAGCCATTCATACCTTTCATCGGGAAGATGAAATCGGCGCTCGCAGACTTTTGCGGGTTCGCCTTGAGTCCGGACGAGACATCACAGACTCTTGGGGGTGCTGCAAAACTATCAGCCGGCGGATTTTTTCGACGAATTAGCAGGTGAAGATGGGGTCACTCACCCTCATTATCAGCGTTACTTACAATGCCTGAAGAGCGTGTCGCCCGCCGAATTTGAGGCGAAACGCCGAGCGGTCGACTTGGCCTTCCTCCGCCAAGGCGTCACCTTCAACGTCTATGGCGACGCCCAGGGGACGGAGCGAATTTTCCCATTCGACCTCGTTCCCCGGGTCATTCCAGCCGCGGAATGGCAGCACTTGGAGCGCGGCTTAATTCAGCGAATCACCGCTCTCAATCTCTTCCTGCATGATATTTACCATGGTCAAAAGATCATCCACGACGGGGTGATCCCATCGTACTTCATCCTGTCCGCCAAACATTTCCGGCGAGAATTCATGGGGTTCGATGTCCCCAAGGATATTTATATCCACATTTGCGGTTCGGACCTGATTCGTGGTGCCCGCGGCGAATGGATGGTTTTGGAGGACAACGGCCGAACGCCCTCGGGAGTTTCTTACGTGCTCGAAAACCGACGCGCCATGCGTCGTACGTTTCCGGAGTTTTTCGAAGAGGTCGGGGTGCAACGAGTGGATCACTATCCGGCCGAGCTTCTCAAGGTTCTCCAGTACATCGCCCCGGCGGGTGTGGCGGACCCAACCGTGGTGGTCCTGACCCCCGGACCCTACAATTCAGCGTACTTTGAGCACACCTATCTCGCTCGTCAGATGGGCATCGAGATTGTGGAAGGCAATGATCTCCTCATGCGTGACAGCCGCGTCTATATGCGCACCACAAAAGGGCTGAAACCCGTCCATGTCATCTACCGCCGCATCGATGATGATTTCCTCGATCCGACCATTTTCCGACCGGATTCGGCCCTGGGCGTACCGGGCCTGATTAGCGCCTATCGGGCGGGCACCGTTTCGCTGGCCAACTCGGTCGGGACCGGTCTCGCGGATGACAAGGTGATGTATTATTGGGTCCCAAAAATGATTAAGTACTACCTCGATCAAGACCCCATTCTGCCCAATGTCCCCACCTATCTCGCCAGCGAAGAAGCGGATCGAAAGTACATTCTCGAACACCTGGACCAATTGGTGGTGAAAGCGGCGAATGAATCCGGGGGTTATGGGATGCTGATGGGGCCCCAATCCACCGTCGAAGAGCAGGCCAAATTCCGCGCAGCAATCATTGCCGATCCCCGCAACTATATCGCGCAGCCCATGATTCCTCTCTCGACGTGCCCCACGCTGGTGGACGGTAAATTTGAACCGCGACACGTCGATTTGAGACCCTTTGTCTTATACGGCGAGAAACCCGTCATTTGTCCCGGTGGGTTAACCCGCGTCGCCCTCCGACGAGGGTCATTAGTTGTCAATTCTTCTCAAGGCGGCGGCAGCAAGGATACTTGGGTATTAAACGAAGATTGAGACGATCATCACCCATCGCCTTTCCGATTTATGCTTTCTCGCGTTGCTAACTCTCTCTGTTGGATGGCTCGCTATTTAGAACGAGCCGAAAACGTCGCCCGCTTGGTGGACGTTAATTTACAGCTTCTCCCCGACCTGCCTGATCTCGACGACACTGAGGTGGCCGGACATTGGCTTCCGATTATTGAGTCTACGGGCGATGAAGAAGCCTTTCGCAAATTGCATCTCGAACCCACGGGGCGCGCGGTCACGGAATTCATGGTGTTCCAACTGGAGAATCCCAATTCCCTCATTTCCTCCGTAAACGCAGCGAGGGAAAATGCCCGAATGGTTCGAGACCAAATCACCGGCGAACTTTGGGAGGAACTCAATCGCCTGTATTTGTTTCTCAACAGTCCGAAGGCTCGCGAGATGTGGCAGCGCAGTGCTTTCGATCTGCTCTATGAGGTTAAGTCCGCCTCGCTACTCCTCCAGGGCCTTACCACCGCCACGATTGTGCATGATGAAGGGTGGCATTTTATGCAGGTGGGCCGGTTCTTGGAGCGCGCCGATAAGACGACGCGCTTCCTCGATCTGCACTGGCAAAGTCTACCCGCCGGACCCCGCCCCACCCACGTCGGCCAAACCGACGCCCTGGAATGGGGTGCTATCCTTCGCTCGTGCAGTGCCTGGGATGCTTATAAGGCGCTCCATACCAGCAAGGTTGACCCCGCCCTCGTGGCCGAATTTTTGCTTTTGGCACCGGATTTTCCTCGCTCGGTTCGCTTCTGCGCGGAGGCACTCGACCGTGCCTTACGGGACATCAGCGGGTCGCCCAGCGGACGCTTCGCCCACGACGCCGAACGTCTCAGTGGTCGGCTCGTCGCAGAATTGCAATTTGGTCGCCTCGACGACGTCCTCGCCGTCGGTTTGCACGACTACTTGGATCAACTCCAAAGCCAATTCAACGCCATCGGCGACGCCCTCTTCCGGACCTATATTTTCCGCCCCTTTAACGCCGTTGTGGATGAGCAACTTCAACAACAGCAGCAACAGCAGCAACAGCAGTAGAATCGACCTCAACGATGACTTCATTTTTGGTACGGTCGGCTTCGCCAAGGTCCCCGACCTTTCCGAGCCCGGATCGGTCAGACGCTTACTCCTCCGACTTGCGACGAGCCCGCTCGACGGCGTTGGCCGTACGTTCCGAGCCTAACAAACTGCCCCCTTGGAATCACTTCGGTCGCTTTGGCCGACCACCTCTTGCGAAATCTCTTGAGGAAAGCGTGCGAAATTTCCGGGCGAGACGCGGTTTTGCCGATCAAGTTGAAGGACGGCCATGAGATTGGGGGTACTGCATCGCACTCGCTACGTTTACGGAACGGCAGTTAAGGAAAGCTTCAACGAGGCTCGGCTGGCGCCCTTTTCCGCCGATGGCCAAAAATGCGAGAGTTTTCTCCTCAAGATCCTCCCGACCGGCAAGCTTCGGCACTATTTTGATTTCTTCCGCAACACGGTCCATTTCTTCGAAGTCGCCGAATCCCATTCCACTCTGGTCGTCGAAGCTCAATCCGAAGTTGTCACCACGGCGGCTCAAGTACTTCCCCCCCATACCGCGACGACGCCGTTGATCGAACTCGATGACTGTAAGCGCCTCTCTCAGTGCTACGACTACCTTCAGCCTTCGCCCTCTGTGGATGTGTCACCGGAGGTTTGGCGGCTTGCTTTGGACGTTGCGGCGGGCCACACCGACACCTGGGCGGCTGCAATGGCCCTGACGGAGTTCGTCCATCGTGAATTCCGCTACGATCCAAATAGCACGAGTGTCACGACCCACATGCGCGAAGTGCTCCTGGCACGACAGGGAGTGTGTCAAGATTTCGCTCACGTCTTGATCGGGTTGGGGCGCGCCTTGAAAATACCGACTCGATATGCCAGCGGTTACCTGTACAACGGACCCGCTGAAACCCTCCGCGGCGCTCAAGCCAGCCATGCGTGGGTCGAGGTTTTCTTACCGGGGATCGGTTGGCGGGGGCTGGATCCGACAAACAATCGGCAACCGGACGAACACTACATCAAGATCGCCCACGGGCGCGACTACGGCGACGCTCTTCCCCTAAGGGGACACTACCGAGGGGCGCCTGCGCAGGCACTGACCGTCGAGGTCAAGGTGGAGCGGCTCGACGGCTGATTCAAATTCGCGCTCAATTCGTGTTCAAGATGAGATTCATTCGCTAGTCCTAGGCCGACTTCGCTGCTCACCCGTGATCAATCCCCAGGGGGTTGCGGCTCGTTTGTGACTCGCCCGCATCAAGAACTCCGGCGCGCTTTGGCCCATCTTGAACGCGAATTGAACTAACGATGACGTGCAAAAAAAGGCCGGAGTTAAAAAACTCCGGCTGATGCCGTCAAAACCGTTGGGAAGACCATGGCCTCGTTCACGAAAAGGTCAAGTTAGACGTCGGCGTATCGACGGGCTAACATTGCCGAGAACTTGGCTACCTTCATTTTGCGCCGACGCATAGCGCTCGGCTTCTCGTAGGTGCGTTTCGCGCGAACATCCTTTAGGGTGTTCTCACGTTCCACCTTTTTCTTAAGGCGGCGCAGGGCGCGATCTATCGGTTCGCCCTTCTTCAGTTTGATTTCGCTCAAATCACGTTCACATCCTTCCCGAAGCGCGGTTCCTGGCCGTCTCCGGCCCGGACTCCGCGTCTGCCTGGACCGCGGTCCCGACAGAAAACAAAGCGGCTCCGCGAAGGCGGAACCGCTCAAAGACTCGCCCTAGTTAGCGGACAGCGACGGGGAGGCAAGGTGAGTTTCAGAAAAAGCAAAACCCCGGAGGGATGCTCCGGGGGGCGAACGACCAGCAACAGAAGGTCTTTTGCCTACTTCGCGGGCGCGGGGATGGTTGCAGGCGCAGGCGCAGGTGCGGCGGGCGTCAAGGTCTGGAGTGCATTCGTCACGACCGCAGCCATCGTTGGAGCACTCATGGCGGGAGACGCGGCAGCAGCGGTCACCTTGCCTAATTCAGCACTCAAGCCGCGGGTCTTGCTGCGCAAGTTGTGGGCGGTGAGCACCGAGATCAATAGGCACAATGTGAGAAAAATGCCAGCACACCACTTCGTGATGTCGGTGAGTGCGGTGCCGGAGCCTGCACCGAAGAGGGCCGCCGTTTGTTCGGCACCGAAGGCGGCGGCGATCCCCGCTTCCTTTTTTGGAAGCTGCAACAAAATTAATAGCCCGAGAAAAAGGGCATCCACCACCAGAACCAACGAGAGAAGGGCAGTTAAAGTATTCATGAACAAAACAATACAGGTCGATTCAAATCGAATTCTTGATAATTTCTACAAAACTCTTCGCTTCCAAGGACGCGCCACCCACCAGTGCTCCGTCAATATCCGGTTGGCTCAATAATTCGCGAGCGTTGCTACCTTTGACACTGCCGCCATACTGAATACGGACCCGGCGTGCGATCGCTTCACCATGAAGGGCCATGACCACCTTGCGGATGAACGCATGGACCTCTTGAGCTTGGGAACTGGTGGCCGTTTTGCCCGTGCCGATGGCCCAAACCGGTTCGTAAGCCAACACGGTGACCTCCACCTGCTCAGGAGTAAGTCCTGCCAGCGAGCCGCGGACTTGGGTTTCAACCACCTTTTCGGTGATCCCCGCTTCCCGTTCCATCAACGTCTCGCCGACGCAGACAATTGGGATCAGGCTATTGGCATGAGCGTTGGCAGCTTTTTTGGCGACTAGAGCGTCGCATTCCTTTTGGAACTGCCGCCGTTCGCTATGGCCTAGAATGACGTATCGAACGAACAGCTCGCGCAGCATCCCCGGGGCAATTTCCCCGGTGAAGGCGCCATAGCCAGAATCGCTCAGGTTTTGAGCACCCAAACGAAGATTCGATTCGACAATCAGCTTGGACGCATCCGCCAACGCCGTGAAAGCAGGGCAGACGACAACGTCGACCTCAGTCACGGCGTGGAGTTCACGCTTCAGCTCCGTCACCAACGCGATGGCTTCAGCGTTGGTCTTGTTGCTCTTCCAATTGCCGGCAATGATCAGGCGGCGGGCTTTTTCCATGCAAAAATCCCAATTAAAATGGGACCGGCACCCTAGGGGGCAGGGGGGGACCGTCAACCGCGTTTTTCGTCATCCGTCGAAGTGGCGCCCCCTTGATGGAATCCGTCATTTCTGCTCGGCTTGAGGGATAGAACTCAAGACCAGGCCAGTAGTCGAAATAAACATTGATTTATCCATGGTTTTGAAGAGTACGACGCCACGGTCGGAAGTGGGTTTCGCCCAATTCCATCCGAGAAAATCATGAATGCCGTTGGAAAGAAGCCGGAAGACGTTGAGAGAACTCAAGACAACTTGAACGAAATCAAAGTCATGGAGGCACTTTTTGATGGCCGATAGGTTGACGGATTGCGGGTCACAACCCGGAAGGATGGTCCACGAATTCCCAGGGCACCTTGAAGTGGCGAGCCAGCTTGGCTGCCAAGGCTTTCACCCCAAACGTCTCCGTTGCATAGTGTCCGCCATAAAAGACGTTTAACCCCAAATCTTCCGCCAGCCCGTGAGTCCAGTGCGGGCCTTCCCCGGTGACGAACGCATCGACGCCTTCTTGTCGGGCGAGGGATAATTGCGAGCCCGCTCCGCCGGTGCAGATCCCGATTCGACGGCATTCGGGCTCGCCGCCAGCCAGGACGATCGGTGCCCGACCCAACAAGTGCCCCAAACGGTTCGCGAGTTCGGTCCGGGACAACGGCTGGGCTAAATCGGTCTGCCAGCCGATGAATTGTCCGGGCCGGGCGGGATCCCAAAAGAAGGGCTTGAGTTTTTTAAACCCGAGCGCCCGCCCAAGCAGGGCGCAGTTACCCAAGGTCGGATGAGCATCGAGCGGTAGGTGCATGGAATACACCGCGAGGTCTCGCTCCACCAGCCATCGTAGTAGTTCGGCCCGACGTCCGGTCCATGGCACGGTCTTGGACCAAAATAATCCGTGATGCACCACCACGAGGTCGGACTGGGTGGCGGCGACTTTTTGCAGCACAGCGTAGGTCGCATCGACGGCGGCCGCGATCCGAGTGACCTGCCCGCGATTTTCAAACTGGAGTCCATTGACGGCTCCGTCGTAGTCCGTGAACCGCTCGGGCGTCAGCCATCGATCCGCTTGACGAACCACTTCCACAAGGCTTGCAGGCATGTCCGTTAACGAAGAGATCCCCGGCCGAATTCCAAGGAAAAAATAGAGCGACTGTACACATTCCCTATTCCCGGGCTCTCGTTGCCTTTGGGTCGAGGTTCGGCCTATCATCCCGAACCGTGAATCTCGAAGACTCGATTGGCGACATCCTGCGCAAGAGCCGCATCTCAACGCAAACCAGCGAAGAAACTGCGGCCACCACCGCGGGGCTTTCGCTGGCAGCATACCAGGAATTTGAACGTTCCGGTATCGCTCCGGCTGGCACACGCTGGAACGAACTCGGAGCCCGCCTGACGATCAATGGTGCTCGCCTCAAGTCTCAACACGAAGGTTGGCGCCCCGCGACGCCTGATCTCAGTGTCTGGCGCGAATTGCGAGTGATCACCACGGCGGGCGATGACATGACCGTCAATGCGTACCTGGTTTGGGACGAAGTCACCCGTGAAGCCGCGCTGTTTGACACCGGTTTTGAGGCGGCCCCCATCATCAAATTGATTGAAGATCATCAGCTCGCGTTGAAGCACCTTTTTATCACCCACAGCCATGCGGACCACATTGCCGCACTGCAACCGATTCGGGAACGATTCCCCAAAATCCGACTCCACTCGAACATGAAAGGGGCTCTCGTCGATCAACGAAATCGGGCCAACGATTTCATCATGTTGGGCAGTCTCCGCATTACGAACCGGGACACCACCGGTCACGCCGAAGATGGCGTCACTTATATCATTGGTAACTGGGGTGAGGACGCGCCGCATGTGGCGGTCGTGGGCGACGCGATTTTTGCCGGTTCCATGGGCGGCGCCCGCGAATTGCTCGAGCACGCCCGGGAAAAGGTGCGTCAACAAATTTTTTCGCTTCCGGCCCCGACGCTAATCTGTCCAGGGCACGGCCCGCTCACCACCGTGGCCGAAGAGAAGGCCCACAATCCGTGGTTCTCGTGAGCATGCTGTGAAGGACACTTCAAAGACTGCCACTTCCCCTTTTTACTCGGATACCTTCATGACCTTGGTTGATCGACTTCTCCAAAATTGGCGGATTCGGAAAGCGCGACCCTTTATTCGCTCGGGCGAGCAAGTCCTAGATCTTGGCTCCGCGGACGGGGTGCTCTTTGATCGGCTCGGCGATTGTGGCCCAGGGAGCGTGGGGATTGATCCGATTCTACCCAAGACCACAAAAAGTCGGCAAGGCTTTGCCATGGTTCGAGGCTATTTCCCCCAAGATTTGCCGAAGGGCGCGGGCCCCTTTGATGCGATTGTCATGCTGGCGGTCCTCGAACATTTTCCGACCGATCAATACGGTCCGTTGGCAGGGGGGTGCGCCAAACTCCTCAAACCTGGAGGACGCCTGATCATTACCGTGCCGTCCCCCGCGGTGGATGCAATCCTTGAAATCCTGGTAAAACTTCGACTCGCCCATGGGATGTCGCTCGAAGAACACCATGGATATGAAGTAAGCGAAACGCCCAAGATATTTCCCAGCCCTTGTTTTAAGTTGGTGGAACATTCCGCGTTTCAGCTCGGTCTGAACAATTTGTTTGTCTTCGAGCGAACTTCCTCCATTTGACCCCTCGTCTGGAATCGCCGCAAAGGAAGGCAGAGAACGCAAAAGAGGGCGAAGGAAAGGACACCCGCTTTTCTTTCGCGGCTATTCAATGCGGGCGGCTACGCCGCCACGGCAGGATGCCAATCGACGTATTCGGAATTTAGAAAAAGGCTCGCCCATTCTCGGGCTTCCGCTCGTTCTTGAGTCGAGCCCCCTCGAAGTTCGAGTCGGCCCGCGCCGCGCCGCACCAATTGCGCGGAGCCAAATTCAGCCAGTACTTCTCCGGCAGCAACGAATCGGCCGGGAAATGGAATCAATGTCATACCCGACCACGGTGCTGAAGAGGGTCGGACATCTACCGGGCTATCCTCAATATTCCATCCAATTTTTAAAAAAAACAGCGCGGCGCATTCGCCCTGCAAGCGCTTTGGACTGCGAGTGTGCTCTACCGCTTTAAGGCGTGTGCGGCGCAAGAAAGCGGTGTTTGACGTGAAATCAGTACCTCGGTACGGACTTATCTACGTCGAGACTCCAGCGATCCAATCCGCCGGCGAGATTGTGCAAGCGACGAAACCCGAGATTTCTCAAAAAACCAACCGCCTGGGTGCTGCGGACGCCATGGTGGCAGTACACGACCACTTCTTCGTCTCGCCAGCCGGCCAATTCCTCGAACCGATCCTGCAATTCGTCCAACGGCATCAGCGTTGAACCCGGTAGTGCTGCCCAGGCGTGTTCTTCTGCTTGTCGCACGTCGAGCAAATGCGGCGGATTCGGACCCGCCAATCGTTCAGAAAGTTCTCCAGGAGTCATCGGGATCTTAGGCGTTTAAGGCACTGAGAAAACGTTCGCATTCCAGGGCGGCCGCGCAGCCCATACCGGCCGCAGTAATGGCTTGGCGATACTCGCGGTCCGAGCAATCCCCCGCCACGAACACCCCTTCCACATTCGTCGTCGCGCCGTGTTTTCGCACAACGTAACCGGCGTCATCCAGGTCGATCTGGCCGACGAAAAGCTGAGTGTTCGGATGATGTCCAATCGCGACAAACACCCCCGCACAGGGCAAATCGGTCACTGCCTGGGTCTTGAGGTTTGTTAACTTCACGCCGGTCACTTTTCCGGCTTTCACGTCCAGGACCTCGGTGACGGTGCTGTCCCAGACCGGTTGAATCTTAGGATTCGCAAGCGTACGCTCGGCCATGATCTTCGAGGCCCGAAGGGTATCGCGGCGATGGATCAGGTAGACCTTAGAAGCAAATCGCGTGAGGTAACTCGCTTCTTCACAGGCCGAGTCGCCGCCCCCCACCACGACCAGGGGTTGATTGCGAAACATGGGCAACGCGCCATCGCAGGTGGCGCAGTAGGTCACCCCTTTTTTCTCTAACTCAGTCTCGCCCGGGCAATGCAGATGTTTGTGTCCAGCGCCGCTAGCAATAATCAGCGACTCGGCGGTCACGGCTTCACCGTCAATCATCAATTTAAACGGGCGACTCGACAAATCCGCTGATTCCACTGTCGCAAAGCGAACTTTGGCGCCGAACCGTTCGGCCTGTTTCTGAAGGCGGGTCATCAATTCGTAGCCGTCGATACCCTCGGGAAAGCCGGGGAAATTTTCCACAATACTGGTCGTGGTCAGCAGGCCACCCGGCAGGGTGCCGCTGAGGACGAGGGGCGTGAGTTGAGCCCGCGCCGTATAAATCGCGGCGGTCAAACCGGCACAACCCGTCCCAATAATGACGACTTTCTCCATAAACGTTCGCCCACCTTAGGGGTACAACTTCAAACCGCAATTTTTGGCCCAGCAAAGCATTTTCGGTGGTATTGCTCTCGGACCGGGCAGTAAAAACGGGCGGCTCCATTTGAGCGGATCGCCCCCAAAAGGCTCCGGGCTACGCCGCTTTCGCACGCGCGGCTTCGAGTTCTTCCCACCGGGCGTAGAGCTGCGCGATGTGTGCCTTGGCCAGGTCCATTTCCTTGAGCAATTCGGCACTCCGACCTCGGTTTTTAGCATGAAAATCCGGATCAGCGAAGCGCGTTTCCAATTCAGCCACTTTCCCTTCGTTGGTCTGAATCACCGCTTCAATCCCGGCCAACTCTTGTTGCTCTTTGAAGGAGAGTTTTCGTCCCTTCGACTTCGCCGGGGCGGAAGGGGCTCCGCCCGCCGCTGGCGGAGGCGTGGAGCCATTGGTTTTTTTCCCGGGCGCCCCTTGAACACTGGCCGCCGACAACTTCGCCCGTTCTTTCTTCTCCAAATAATAGTCGAGGTTGCCATCGCTATAGACGACTTGCTGGTCGCCTTCAAAGGCCAGAATTCCCGTGCAAACGCGGTTAAGAAAATAGCGATCATGACTGACCACGCACACGCTCCCGGCGAAAGACGTCAACGCCTCCTCCAGCACTCGCAAGGTCGGCAAATCCAAGTCGTTGGTGGGTTCGTCAAGCACGAGGAAATTGCCACCGCGTTTCAAAATTTTCGCGAGGAGTAAACGACTGCGTTCACCCCCACTGAGTTTGCCCACTTGAGTAACAATTCGATCTTCGGCGAACAAAAAACGCCGGAGGTAAGCCCGGACGCTGAGACGGGTTTCTCCCCAGTTCACAAAATCGCCCCCTTCGCTGACCTCATCCATCACCGTCTTGCTATCGTCCACCTGGAGGCGGGCCTGATCAACGTAGTTAAAACGCGTCAGCGACCCAATCTTGACTTCGCCTTCCGTGGGCGGGAGTTGGCCAAGAATGAGCTTCAAAAGCGTGGTTTTGCCCAAGCCGTTCCGTCCGGTAATGCCCAAACGCGTGCCGCCAGCAAAACTGAAATCGAGACCGCGAAAGAGCCGTTTGCCACCCATTTCAATACCGACACTCGCCAAATCTACGACTCGATTCCCGATCGGTGGAGGCGGAGGGAGTATCAAGTCCATATCCGCTTCAGTCGGAGGCGGGGCATCGGCTTGGACCTCAAAAAAACTAGCCAACCGGACTTTACTTTTGCCGGTTTGGGCTTTGGGCCGACGCCGGACCCAGTCGATTTCGCGCCGAAGAAACATCTGCCGTTTGTGCTCAGAAGCTTCTTCCCCGGAGATTTTCTCGGCCCGTTGAATCAAATAATCCGTGTAGTTCCCTTCGTACCGCTCGAAAACTCCGTTTCGCAACTCAACGATGACGTTTGCAACCTGATCCAGGAAATGACGATCATGAGTGACCACCAGAAGTCCGCCGGGGTATCCTGCCAAAAACGTCGTGATCCAATCGACGGAAACGGTGTCGAGATGGTTCGTGGGCTCATCGAGCATTAAGAGATCGGGTTGAGCCACCAACGCCCGCGCTAGTGCCACACGACGTTTTTCACCACCAGAGAGATCCTTTACAAAACGATCATCGGGCGGACAACCGAGTTGATTGAGGGCCGTCCGAATCCGGGTGTCAAGGTTCCAGCCGTCCAGTTGGACGATCCTTTCTTCCAATTCATCATGTCGGCGAGTGTGGCCGGGGAGGGTTTCGAATTGGTGAATGAGGGTCAGCACATGCGCCGCCCCGGCCCGAGCGGCTTCGTAGACCGTGATACCCGGATCGAGTTCAAAGGCTTGCGGGAGGTAACCGACCACGAGATCGCGACGACGAATCAATTCGCCACTGTCCGGTTGGAGTTCGTCGGCGAGGAGGCGAAGAAAAGTCGATTTTCCGGCGCCGTTCCGGCCGACGAGACCGATGCGATCCCCCGCGGACACAGCCAAGGAAGCTCCGCTCAGGAGCACGCGATCATTATAGGCGAGACCGAGGTCCCGCGCTGCGAGTAGAGTATCTTCAGCCGCCACAGGCCGGGGACCTTAGGGGTCGAAATAAAAAACGGTAGCAACTTCGTTTGATCTTTTGAGCTGGCACCTGGTTGCTTTTCTGGTTGAGGTCCCGCGGCGTGAATGTGACTGAAACGACTTTTGAAGCCAGATCGGATCGGATTACGGTTTACCAAGTCGATCTAGCGGCGCACCGTGCCTTGGTGAATGCGAGAAGGGACCGCGGTAATGCAAAACAGGTCCCGACTCGGTTGGTTCTTCGATCCGGCAAATGCCTAAAAACGTGTCATAGACTATGCGCAAGATTAACACCAAAGAAGTGGCAGAAGAGTCTTGGGTCTCGCCCAAAGGTATTTTTGGCGGGACCAGCAAAGAGATTTCAGTGGCCTTGGGACGAGATCCCGAGTCCACGGATTTGAACAAACGCCATCCCTTTGACGTCGAGATTTGCCGGGTGCCGCCGGGTAAAAATCATTGCCCTTACCATTCCCACAGTGCCCAATGGGAATTCTACCACGTTATATCTGGAGCCGGCAGCGTTCGCCATGCAGAAGGAACGACCGCCATCGAAGCCGACGATGCCTTTCTTTTTGGCCCGGGAGAAGCGCACCAGTTAATCAATGATGGTTCCACTGAACTCGTATTTTATATCGTAGCAGACAATCCAGTAGGCGAATCCTGCTATTATCCGGACAGCCAGAAGTGGGCGGTACGGTCGCCGGAACATCGCTTGGTCCGATCTGAAGCGTTGGATTATTACGACGGCGAAGAATGAAATTGGGGATTGCTTCACCATGGATCCGATGGAAGATGAGCAAATGGCTCCGAAAAGTGGTTCCCCGGGGCTGAGCCAGAAAGAACCGGAGCGACCGCGTCAAAAGGAGAGCGAGCCTCCGCCTGATCGGGCAATCATTCAGAAGGGGGCGTGGATCCTCGGCTTGCTGGTGCTGCTCTCGCCGCTGGAATACCGGGGCGGCCAGGCACTCTGGAGAGGATTGCGGCGACACCGTGCCCAACGCGAGGCGGCATCGGTCATGAAACTGGTGGAAGCACAAAAATACACGGAAGCCCAGCGGGCCGTCCGTACCGCGATCCTGATGGATCCGGACGATCCTCAAGTCCTTCGCACCACGGCCCAGTGGTGTACGCTGACCAGCCGTGCTGAAGGATTTAACTATTGGGAACGGCTTTTTGCGCGAACGCCACCCACCCGGCAGGACCGATTGGATCAATTAGATTTGGCCTTAACCCTCCGTCGGCTTGATCTCAGCAAGACGCTCCTCAAGGACCTCGTATTGACGTACCCCAAGGATCGAGAGGTAACACTGCGAGTCCTTCGGCATCATCAATTGATGAGGAACAACGCCAACGCACTCGCCGCCGCACGTATCGCTGTTGTTTCATTTCCAAACGATGAGCAAATTCAACTGATCCTGGGTGACCTACTCTTGAGCCAATCCAACCGGGCAGATTTGGCGGACGGGCGTCGGCTGCTGTGGAATGTCGCATTGGGGTCAAGTGCGTGGCATGACGAAGCGTTAGATCGACTCGTGCTCAGCGATTGCCTAGACCGAAATGATCGTGAACTACTGGTACACACGCTCGAAAAACGGGAGCCACGCGAGCTAAACGATCAGCTCAAGGCGTTGAAACTCCGATTCGATCTGAGCCAAACTGGGCAACAGCGAGAAGACCTTTGGCCACGATCAGCTGAACTGACTCGACAATTCCCCGGGGTAACAAACCAGTTAGCAATGGCGTGGTGGTATTGCGGGCAGGGCGAAACCAATCGGGCGCTTTCGATACTTCCGCGCGAGGCCATCGGTACGAACAAATTTGCTGCCTTTGGCACGGTAGAAGTCCTTTTGCGCTGCCATGCCTGGGATGAAGTCCGTCAGGTGTTGGATCAAGAGCCACTCGCCCTACATCCGGCACAAAAGGAATCCGCTCTCGGTGCGTTGGCCGGCGGGACCGAAAAAGCGGCGGCGGCCGCTGCTCATTTTGCCAAGGCCCAAGCCCATGCTTTGAACGCGCCGGGGTTGCTCCTGCAGATTGCGGCACAAGCCGAGAGAGCAGGCCAGCCCCGAGCCGCCGTCGAAGCCCTCACCCGGGTCGCTGAACTCAATCAAACCCTCACCTTGCAGTGCAGCCAGCGCGCATTGGAACTCGTCCTGCCACTCGACGACCTGAAATACTCCCAACGAGTCGTGCGTCGTCTGACCGAATTTTTGCCCGAAGATGTCTCGCTCGCCCTCGAATCGGCGTGGCTCGATCTTTTGTGCAGTGTTCGCATGGGACCGGCCACCGAGGTTTTGCTCCAGCTTCAATCACAGACGCAACTGGGCGAGCAGGTTCGTTTTGCCTTGGCCCTCGCCGAACTACGGCAAGGCAAGGCGGCGGCGGCACTGAGTCGACTCGAAAGCGACTCGTTTGACCCAGAAAAGCTCAGCTCTCGACTCCGGGCGGTTTACGTCGCCGTGCTCTTTGCCAATGATCAGCGGGAAGTGGCGATGCGATGGGTGGCAAAAATTCCGGCGGGCAGTCTTCGGATTCAAGAGCGGGAACTCTTCGAGAAATCCTTGTGAAGTCCAAGTGGCGGCTATGGTGACGGCCCTCCCACTTTTTATGTCAATTCGTCCATAACTTTTTTCGCACCTGCTCGCCAATTCCTTCTAGGATTGTGGTAGAATGTTGTCGCAAAAGGCCAAGTACGGAATCCGCGCCCTACTCTACCTCGCCCGCCAAAGCGAAGGATCTCCTGCCTTGATTCGTGAAATTGCCGAAAAGGAACGCCTTCCAAAAAGATTCCTCGAAGCCATTCTACTGGAGCTAAAGAGCGCGGGGATTTTGCATAGCCGTGCGGGCAAGGGCGGTGGATACACTCTCAATCGGCCTCCGAAAACGATAACGTTGGGGCGAGTCATCCGATTGATAGACGGTCCGTTGGCCCCCATTCCTTGCGTCAGCCAGACCGCTTATGCCCCGTGCAAAGAGTGTTCGGATGAAAAAACTTGTACGATTCGAGCGGTGATGAAGCAAGTTAGGGATGCGACCGCCAAAATTCTGGATGAAACCACGTTTGCGGATTTGCTCGATCAGGAGAACCGACTTACCCGAAACCCGGCAGGCCTAGATTTTAACATTTAGCCCGAATATTTCCTCCATCCTCCCCTTTTGCCGCTAAATCTAGATCGAAGGTCAGAAGTCAGACCTTCACCACCACCGACCTTCCCGTCATCCACCCCAAAGTTGGTTGGCTTGATTCCACCTGAGGCACGGAGTTTCGATGCCGGATTGAAAGGAAAACACATCATATTTACAAATATTATAAATTGACTTATCTTAAAGTAATATTTTTTCCAGGTTAATTAAATACAATTGGTAGGATTTAAACATACTAATAGACAACATAAATTGACTTTTTTACCTATCCCAAGGGTCAAGTCAGCCTGATCCCGTCCGGAGTGAGCTTTTGGCCTCACGCTGAGTTACGTTGAGAAAAAAGACGCAATATCGCGGCTAGATCTTCCAGCGATTGCGGACCGCTTCGGAATGTACCCTAACAGGGGAGTCGATTATTAAAGGTCCGCACCCGTGGACGACCACGTTTTGGGCAAACACGACCTTGCCTTCCCAACGTCGGTATTGGCTCAAGGTCGAGAGCGGTTCGCCGGGTTCAGGAATAGCACCAGTCTGTTGATCCATCGTAATCATCACACAGCGTGAACACGGTTTTACCAAGTCGAGCTGCTGCCCTTCACAACGCAGTGCAAGCCAATCATCCTCCGCATAGGGCCGAGCTGCCCCCGAAAGCACGATATTCGGGCGAAAGCGAGTCATCGGCACGGGCTGAGCGCCACGCTGAGCAAGACGCAGGTTAAGATCCCACAACGATTCCTCGGTGGCGAGTAAGAGCGGAAAACCATCCGCAAAAGCCGTGTTGCTGGGTCGCGTGGCGTAGCGTGGATCGACAGCGCGGAGGGCATCGTCCGGAAATCGTATCAAACGCAGTGGTCGACCCGCAAAGTGACTGAACCACGCGGAGGCCTCGGCGCCTTCATCCCAGGCCGCGATTTCATCGCCCCACACTCGCACCGGACATCTTTCGTTTCTCGACGCAATCAGCGGTACGACTAAGGGTATTTCTTTCCCTGGTCTGAAAACGTGGAGTTCGGTGGGTGTGATGATCGGTCGGATTTTGGCCAGAGCGGGTAGCGTCCGTTGGCTCACAAAATTACTTTCGGGATCCACGAGCATCCACCGCCGGTCCCAGGGGAGCCCGAGGGAATCAGGTTCCACCACGGCGTGAGCCACCGCAGCACACGATTTGATTGGGTAACTGAATAAGCCGGTGATGCGAAGGAGAGAATTCACGGTCGAGGTCGAATTGCTAACCGCAGGACGGCACCGGCCAGGTCCATCGGATTGCGCGGTTCAGGAGGACGTTTTTTTTGAGATTCGGACGGATGTCCCCTGGGTAGAACTTTCCGGTAGCTCCGATTCGCCATCTTTCAACTCATTCGCGCTCACCCACCGTATCGTCGTGAGAATGAGCCATCCCATAAAACTCAGGACAACGATTGCCATGCCCAAACCCAGCAAAACCTCCGTACGGCGGATCGGATCGACAAAACGGATCGGATAAACAAAGGAAATAAACGCGCCGATTCCTAAGACGATGGAATATCCAATGAGACGCCGCCGTGCCGGTGCGTGCGGATTTTTCTCTGCCTCAGCGCGCCAGAGCAGGTGCCAAAAATAAAGTCCGGCAACAAAACCCAAAGCGGCCCACGGCAAGATCCAGGGACTCAATGAAATCACCAATTTTCCGGTGGCCCCGCGGGAGAGACACGCGAGGGTTCCCAGCATTCCCGCAAAGCCCGCTGCCGTCGACCCGGACACCAGGCGCAGAAAAAGGCCGCCAATCGGGCTCATCGAGACTGAAACGGGAGCAGCGATTTTCACGGCAGTCACGGTTTTTGGAGATTATTCGACTCGGCACTGACCGCTGCCCTTTACCACCTCGCCGATGGCCCAAGCTCGGAACTTGGCGGCTTTGATGGCACGCAGCACGGCGTCTGCGTGATCGGGGGCAACGACGGTGGTCATGCCAATGCCCATATTAAATACTTGATATAATTCCGCCTCATCCACCCGACCTCGGGCTTGAATCATTTGAAATATCGGGAGCATCTCCCAAGAACCCTTGCGCACGATGACGTCGCAGTTCGCTGGAAGCGTGCGCGGGATATTATCCACAAATCCGCCACCCGTGATGTGGGCGAACGCTTTAATTAAATTGAGGTTTCCAGCGAGGTTGAATTTTTTGACGAGTTGCTGCACCAACGGCCCGTAGGTGACGTGAACTTTGAGCAATTCATCGCCGATAGAATTCCCCAATTCGGCGACATGACTGGACGGTTTTAACTTCAGAGTTTCAAAGAATATTTTCCGACCAAGAGAATATCCATTGGTATGCAGACCACTAGATTCAATGCCGATCACGACATCACCCCGTTTGACGGATTTCTGGCCGTTGAGCATCCGAGATTTTTCCACCACGCCGATGATGGTGCCGGAAACGTCGTATTCGCCCTTTTGATAGAACCCGGGCATTTGGGCGGTTTCCCCGCCGATTAAGGTGCAATGGTTGGCGACGCATCCACGAACGAAACCCTGGAGGACCTCTTTGAAAACGTGCGGCTCGAGTTTGCCGGTCCCGAGGTAATCGAGGAAAAAGAGGGGCTCGGCGCCGAGGACGGCAATATCATTGACGCAATGGTTCACAAGATCCTCACCGATAGTGTCATGACGATCCATGGCGAAGGCGATTTTTAGTTTGGTCCCGACGCCATCCACCGAGGAGACGAGGATCGGCTGGCGATGTTTTTTCAGATCGAGCGCGAAGAGTCCACCGAATCCACCCACTTTGCCGAGAACCTCGCGTCGATGGGTCGAAGCGAGCATTTGGGGGAGAGTCGCTTTGACTTGGTTCCCGAGTTCAATATCCACACCGGCGGCCGCATACGCCTTCTGCTTGCTCATTCAGATCATACGATGGCGCATGGGGTCGGAGTGTCGAGGGCACGACCGCATCAGAATTCCACACCCAAATTGAGACGAACTGGAGAGCGGGGAATTTTAGACTTTCAATCTCTTCTTGCCAGCGGGGCATCGTTCGTTAGCGTCCGCCCTCCCGCCGGGCAAAAAACCGTCGGTATCCTTTACTTTTTCACGCTTATGGCAGTAACAGCTGTGGATCTCCGCAAGGGCATGGCGATCCAGTACAATACGGATGTCTGCGTCGTTCTCGAAGTGACGCACCGAACGCCGGGCAACCTCCGTGCGTTTGTCCAGGCTATCCTCCGTTCAATCCGCAACGGTAAATCCATGGACGTGCGTTTCAGCTCGGCCGAGAAGATTGAAACGGTCGCGCTTCGGAGCGATCGCATGGAGTTCAGCTACAAATCCGGAGACGACTACGTTTTTTCAAATCCGGAAAACTTTGAAGAAGTGACCGTGACCCCGGAACTCGTGGGTTCGGCCAGGGATTACCTCATTGAAAATGCCTCGGTCACCATGACCTTCGTGGAAGACAAGGCCGTGGAAGTTGAGATTCCGCCGAGCGTTGTGCTCAGAGTTAAGGATGCGCCGGAAGGGGTCCGTGGCGATTCAGCGAACAACGTTCAAAAGCTTATTACGCTGGAGACGGGCAAGCAAATCAGTGCCCCACTCTTCATCAAAACGGGCGAAAAAGTCAAAGTGGACACCCGCACTGGAAAGTACATGGAGCGCGCCTAATTTTTCGTTTCGTCTACTTTGCAGGTTTGGCCTGCGCTTGGGCGCGGACCTTCTCGAAAGCATCCGCCAGCTCTTTGTAGTCGGCGGCGTATTTATTGGCTATTTTTGCGTTGTCCCCGGCGATTTTTGAGGCCTCGGCGATCTTGGCGTCCGCGTCATCTTTGAGCCGTTTGGCGGCTTCTGTGGCTTGAACGGTGATTCGGCGTTGTTCTTCAAAAACCTTTTTCCACTCGTCCCGCTGGGCGGCCATTTTAGAGATTTGGTTGGTCATTGACGACACCACCTTGAGCTGCTGGGTCAGAATGGAGAGGGTCAACGCATTGGTCTTTTGGATGGACTCGGAATGGACGAGTTTATCGTTCAACACCGTCACCTCGGCCTTCCACGCTTGGCCCTCCCTGAGCGCGGCCTCTCTCTCCGCCGTGACGGCGCCTTTATCAATACTCATTTTCTCCATTTTTTCGCGCAGGTCGGCCTGGGATTTGAACTGAAAGGTGCAGAGGCCGCACAGACCGAGCGCGAGGAGCCCGAAAATAACATTGGCGCTGGTCCCGCCTCGGGTGTGGGCCAGACGTAACGGTAGGTTCATTCGGTAAGACCGGAGCTACCCAACCGCCCGCCGATCCACCCCAAGCCTCGCCGGTCTGTTCA
This sequence comes from Verrucomicrobiota bacterium, assembly GCA_043788645.1. Lineage (GTDB taxonomy): Bacteria > Verrucomicrobiota > Verrucomicrobiia > Limisphaerales > UBA9464 > CANIZL01. The sequence goes on along the minus strand of JAYVTS010000180.1, from coordinate 183 downwards.
TGGATGCAAGTCGAAGCGCCACGCCAAAGAAGCGATGATCACCGTCTTGACCGGGCGCAAGGTCATTTTTAGCAATCGATTGCTTTCAACCTAAGATGATCGCCAGAACTACCAGATTCGGCACAAGTTGGAACCATTTTTTGATTGAGTGACGCGGTATCGCGGTATCGCAAGGCAGTTTCA
>JAYVTS010000179.1:0-8016 GCA_043788645.1 Verrucomicrobiota bacterium | reverse complement strand
GTGGATGTCAGCACCCTGATTGACCACGTCCATTCGGAGGCGCCTTTTGATGATTGGTCTCGGCAACCGATGCTTCCTCGTCGGTTAAGTCGTTTGGGACCTGGAGTGAGTTGGTACGATTTGGACGGAGACGGCTGGGAGGATTTGATCATCGCCGCGGGCCGGAATGGGCGGCTAGCGATCTTTCGCAATGAACAAGGACGTCGCTTTCAAAAGCTCGATGGCCCGCCTCTTGCCAGCGGAGATCAAGGCTCGGTCGTGGGCTGGTCGGACGGGCAAACCCATCGCAACCTGCTCGTCGCCACCTCGAACAATGAACTCAGCTCACCCGGCGAGTCTGAAATCTCCGTGTATTCCGCCACCCAGCTCGCGACCCCGCACCGACTCAAAGCGGGCGTCCCGAACGTCGGACCCCTGGCCGTCGCGGATATTGACGGCGACGGCGACTTAGATGTTTTTGTCGGCGGCCGTTGGCGTTCCGGCCGCTACCCTGAGCCGGTGCCCTCTTCCCTTTGGCTCAACGAACGCGGCACTTTGGTGGTCAACACCGAACTGAGCGAACCGTTCAAGTCCCTTGGAATGGTCTCGGGAGCCACGTTTGTCGATTTGGATGGGGATGGCATCCCCGAACTGGCCCTCGCGATGGAATGGGGTCCAATGCGGGTCTTTCGCCGTCAGAAAAACCAATGGGTCGACGTCACGTCGAGCTGGGGCCTAGCCTCCCTAACCGGCTGGTGGACGAGTGTCGTGGCGGGCGATTTTGATGGCGACGGGCAGATGGATCTGGCGTGCGGTAATTGGGGACGGAACACCGTCTACGAGCTTTACCAGCCGACCCCATTGAGAGTGTATTACGGTGATTGGAACGGCGATGGTTCGGTCCAATTGTTAGAATCCTGGAAGTCAGGAGACAAATGGCTTCCCGTCCATGATCGCACCTGGCTCGAACGCGGGTTTCCAATTTTAGGTGTGCAATTTCCGACTCATCAAGCATTTGGACAAGCGACGATTCAGGACATCTTGGGGGCGGGATATGGTCAAATGTCTTTCCTGGAGGCTGCCGAGCTCTCCTCCGTCGTCTTGCTGAATCGGGGCAATCATTTCAAAGTCATGCCGCTACCCAAAGAAGCTCAGTTGGCACCCGTATTTTCCCTGAATGTTGGGGATGCCGACGGGGACGGAATAGAGGATCTTTTTTGTTCCCAGAATTTCTTTGGGACGGCGTCTGATATTTCCCGCGACGACAGCGGCCGTGGCGTGTGGCTCCGAGGAACAGGGAATGGGAGTTTTTCAGCCCTGGACAGCCGTGTTTCAGGAATCGACATCGTCGGCGAACAACGTGGAGCCGCGCTGGTCGACTTCGATCAAGACGGGCGAGTGGATCTAGCCGTCTCTCAAAATAATGGGGCGACCAAACTATACCGGAACCGGGGCGCGAAACGAGGCCTCCGGGTGCTTCTGGCGGGTCCCCAGGCGAACCCCGACGCCATCGGAGCCCAATTGCGCCTCGTTTACCCCGATCATCACCAAGGCCCCTGCCGGACCATCCAAGCAGGTTCTGGCTATTGCTCTCAAGATGCCGCAACCCAAGTGCTGGGCATGCAAGAATTCCCGGTCGCCCTTTGGATTCGCTGGCCCGGTGGGCGAGAACAAACCGTGGCTTTTGAGGCCAACACCTGGACGATACGAGTGGTCTTCCAACCATGAACCTCCGAACCTATTGCCGAGTCTTGGCCGGGTATTATTTCACTATTTTTGTCGTGGTGGCTATCGGGCTCACTTTGCCTGCGTGCGACTCCAGGTCCGCCCTCCCCGCAACCGTTGCAACTCCTGCGACGAAGACCGTAGCGCCCGCGGAACCACCCCTGATTCCGCTCACCAATATGGTCGCCATCAAAGCCGGGACCTATCAGCGTATCAAATTTCCGGTCACGATTACCCGGCCTTTTTGGCTGGGGAAATATGAGGTGACTCAGGGTGAGTTCACCGCCGTTTCAGGTCGAAATCCTAGCCGTTTCCAAGGGGATTCCAATCGACCCGTCGAGAAAATTACGTTCCTTCAGGCGAGCAACTATTGTGCCACTGTCACGCAGCGGGAGCGAGCAGCCGGCCGGTTACCGATCAATTATGAATACCGATTGCCCACGGAGGCTGAATGGGAATATGCGGGCCACGCAGGAGTCACCAATCAGTTCAGTTTCGGAGAGGATACCCGTCTCGGCGATCAATTCGGTTGGACCGCAGAAAACAGCGAGGCGACCACCCATCCGGTGGGACTCAAGCGACCCAACGCCTGGGGCCTCTACGATATGCATGGCAACGTGGGAGAATGGTGCTCCGATTGGTTCGAGCCCTATCCCGCAGCACCGGTTTCCGACCCAGTCGGACCCGGAGCCAGCAAATTTAAGGTATTTAAAGGCGGCGGCTGGGACAAAGATCTTCAATTTGCTCGGCTCTCGAGCCGGTTCATGATGTCCCCTTCGAACGGTATCCATTTTGTTGGCTTTCGCCTCGCGCTCGGTCCCGTCAAACCGCGCCCCGCTCCATAGCCCGGATCTCTCACGACTTTTCTCCTCCATTATGATACGACCGGTTTTCATTCCAAGGTGGGCGCGGTTGGCTGCGCTTTCATGCTCGCTTTCATTCTCCGTATTGCGCAGTGCCGACAGTCTGCGCACCCCGGTAACCCTCAACCCATTGGGTCAAACGACGAATACGCTCCAGGCGCTCGAGGCACTTAGACTCCAGCAATTTGAAGCCGCCCAATCCTGGAAATCCTTCCACGATTTCACGTTAACAGATCAATTTGAGGCCAGCGGCATCCGCTTTGAACATCACCCAGTGGATGACGCCGCTAAAAACTATAAGGCGGTCCACTATGATCACGGCACCGGACTCGCCGCCGCCGACGTCGATGGAGACGGTCGCATCGACCTCTATTTCGTCAACCAACTCGGCCGCAGCGAACTTTGGCGAAATTTGGGCCAGGGAAAATTTGAAGATATCACGGCCCGAGCCGGAGTCGGCCTCGCGGATAGAATTTGTGTGGCTGCCGCTTTCGCGGACATCGATAACGACGGTCGGCCGGACCTATTTGTGACGACGGTCCGCATGGGCAACGTTTTATTCAGAAATTTAGGCAACGGCCAATTCCAGGACATCACGCCGAGGTCCGGTCTCAATAGCAAGAAATTAACCCATTCTTCCGGAGCCGTCTTTTTTGATTTCAACAATGACGGTCTCCTGGATCTGTTTGTCGCAAATGTCGGCGTCTATACTCGCAATGAACAAGGGCGCGGAGGGTTTTACCTCGGACGCTCCGATGCCTTTCAGGGTTGGCAATTTCCCGCACGAAGTGAGCAAAGTGTTTTGTATCAAAATCTGGGAGACGGCCGATTTGAAGATGTCTCCCAGAAAACGGGGTTGGAACATCGGGGTTGGAGTGGCGATGCAACCTTTTGCGATCTGAACGGAGATGGATATCCCGATTTGTACGTGGCGAATATGTCAGGCAACGACAAATACTACGAAAACCAACACGGCGACCATTTCGTGGAAAAAACCGCCGCCTATTTTCCCAAAACTCCGTGGGGCTCCATGGGCGTCAAGTTTTTTGACTATAATCTAGATGGTTTGATGGATCTTTACGTCACGGACATGCATTCGGACATGACTGCGGTACAGATCAAGGCGGGCGATCAAGATTTCAGTCCCCGATTTGAAAAGCAAAAGAGCGACGTGTGGTGCTCCACCGAATGGCCACCGGCCACATGGCAAAGTGCGTCCAACAGCCTTTTTGGAAATGCGTTTTACCAAAACCAAGGTCAGGGGCGCTTCCTCGAAGTCTCGGCCAAAGTAGGCGCCGAAACCTACTGGCCCTGGGGCGTCAGTGTCGCGGACCTGAATGCCGACGGTTACGAAGACGTCTTCGTAACTGCGGGCATGGGCTATCCCTTACGCTACGCCGTCAATTCGGTCCTCCTGAACGAAGGCGGCCAACACTTTGTCGATAGCGAATTTGTCCTCGGCGTGGAGCCACGCAAAAATCTCCGAATCGAAAAGGAGTTCTTCACCCTGGATTGTGACGGGGAAGACAAAAAGAATCCCCTGTGCCAAGGCCGAACCGGACGCTTGAACGTCATCGGTTCAACCAGTTCCCGATCTTCCGTGGCGGTGGACCTAGACGATGACGGAGATTTGGATCTCGTCACCAATGAATGGAACGATCACCCTCAAGTGCTCATCAGCAATCTATCAGCGAAGAAGCCCATTCATTACTTAAAAATCAAACTCCAGGGAACCAAGTCGAATCGAGACGGACTCGGGGCAACCGTCGCAGTTTCCTGCGGAATGAGAAATTATATCCGCTACCATGACGGTAAATCCGGATACCTTTCGCAAAGTTCCTTGCCCCTGTACTTCGGATTGGGTGCGGCGACCGAAATCGACCGAATCGAGGTCCGGTGGCCGTCGGGTCGGACCCAATCGCTCACAAAAAATATTCCGCTGAATTCTCTCCTGACGATTACCGAAGACCGCTGATCAGTGAGGAAGTAAAGCGGGCTGAGTCGACGCAGAACCCGGCCGGAAGCCGACGTCTCGATACTCCGGGGCTTCTGAGACATAGTCTAGATTGAATCGAGGAGGAGGCGGCATGAGCGTGTTTTCCTGTCTGGACACGTCGTGCCGCACGTCGTGGATCTTGCCGTTGATCACGCACCCCGAAACCTTGGCTCCAGCGTTGACTGCCAGCTCGTAACGCTCAAATCCCTTCAATCCTGCATCCAATCCGTTTCCGACCAAAATACAACGGGTGAAACTGCTTTCGCCGCCCATGTCGTCGATTCCGTTACGATTGCCGGTGAAGGTACAATTTCGGACCGTTGCTCGGGACTTCCAAAAGATGGTCAGAACTCCGTTGTTCACAAATGGCCGTTCACCGGAATTTTTGGCGACCGGATCGGGTCCCAGATTGGATACATTACCAACGAACAGGCAATTGTTGATGAAAGCCGCACTTCCCGCGAGAAGATCAATCGCAGATCCCGTCCCCTCAGCTCGATTTCGCAGAAAGACACAATTCTCGATCAACGGTGCATTCTGATTAAATCCCTGTTGCTGAATCGAGATGCCGGCCCCGCACGGGTTGGCAAAGTTGTCCACGATCTCAAGGTTCTGAAGGGTAGGATACGAACGGCCAAAAATTTTGATGGCTCCACCATCCGAGTAGAAAAAATAGTTCCTCAGAATGGTGTGGTTCGGTTCCATTTCTTTGGTTCCTTCCTTAGTGATAAAGTGATTGGCGCCCGTGATACGAAATCCTTTGAGCACGGTGTTCGATGAAATCCCGTCACCAAAATAAACGACATGATTCACCACGGCCGGGAACCCTGGCTCGGAAGGAAAGGCGAGTTCGGGGTTCGCGGCAGTCAGGGTCACCACGCCCTCCGCTTCGAGCCGAATCCCGTCGTGCCGCCGATTGAACCAAATCAGCGCCTGCCCTTTGTTTATCGGGCGATACTCACCCGCGTGAACCGTTACCAGCTTATTGGTCGGATTGGCGGCCGCTAAGTGCAGGGCATCCTGAATGTGATCGCCTGGATAAACTTGGTATCCGCCGTGTAACAGCTGGATCGGTGCCCCAAAGGCTACCGCCGAGCTGCCGCACCCAACCAGCGCCAAGACGATGATTCGCTTCATTTGAGGGGAAAGATTGCACTCTATCCAACAGCTTCAACTACGCCATTCTTCGGGTCAACCGCTCTCCGATCCATTTGAGGATGCAACCTCAATCCTAAAATTCGGCGGACTCGTCACAACGACATTGATCAGCTGCCAAGTATTGAGTTTTTTACCGTTAAGTCGGACGGCGAGAAAGTACTCGTCGGGGACACTGTCAACGGTGGCGATAAAGTTTACCAAATAGGTGCTGCACCGGATAAATCAACCACGATCAGCGTCGCCGCAAAATCAATCAACGGCGTCCTTACGGTCACCTGGAACGGCGGTAACGCCCCATTCTTGGTACAAACCAGCGCCGGACTCGGAACCCTCTGGTTAGATACCGCCAGAACTTCCGAGCATTCGATCACTCTCCCCTTGATCGGTGCCGCGGGCTTCGTGCGGATCGTCGATGGAACGACCAAAACGATCCAATTGTTCAAGGCGAATCTCGATTCGCAACAAGAGCCCAATAAGCCCGTCTCGAGTGGAAAAGGCGCGGGCATTGCCGTGCTCGATGGTCTCAAACTCACCTACTACGTGAGATACGAAGGGCTCTTCGGACTCTTTTTTGACCCGACCGAGGTCCACAGGGCTGTTTGAATTTGCCGCAAAAGAATGCAAGAAACACAGAGAACTAAAATTCTCTGCCTTTGTGTTCTACGCGTTCTTTCGCGGCTATTTGCTAAGAAATCTCTCTAAGTTGATCGACGGAGTGCTTTTTCGACGGCGGTCTCGATTGTGGGCCGGTTGCGCCGCTCTATTCCTGTCGAAGGCCCTCAAGTAGCGAGAGATCGAGAAGGTCTTTCTGACGGCCACTCGCTCGTTTGCTGGCGATGATATCGCGAAGGTTTGCGATTGGAAAACCATCCTGGAGGACTCGGCGGGATTTGGCGTCGGCAAAACTCTCGATCCCGTCCGGTGCGTGGACTAAATCAAAACCGAAAGGCCCGTCCTTGAGCTAAACAAAATCTGCTCCGGACAGAATTTTTGCACGGATCGAGTCGGTGATTCCAAAGCCTAGTGTCGCGAGGGCCGAGAGGACTCGCGCAGCATTAACGGGATCTTCCGGTAAAAATAGAACCACATCCTGAGTAACCGCCGGGTAGCCGAGCAGGATCGCGCCGCTCTTACCCCAAAAGAGGTAGTCAACGTGGGACGTTCCAACTGGCGGCGGCACTGTTCGCGCCACTCTAAATCGGACTAGACAACTTTCTCCACTGGCGAATAGTAATTCATCACAGCACCCTCCCGCAACTCTCGGTTCGCACTGATCGGACTGTAAGTTCAGAACTCCTGATCCGCCGGTTAGCTAGATTAGGTCTTATCAAATGATTCACCGCCCCAGCGCGGGCGTTGCCTCCCCACCTTGCCAAAACCATCCTCGCCCGGTAACGTCTCGTTAGAAGGACTCCTCATGCGCTGGTGGATCCGTTTTCTGTCGTTCTGAACGCGATCCTGGTCGGCTTTTATTTGTACCCCTCCACCGCCAACTGGAGTTGACCCAAACTCATTGAACTGCAACTCAACGGCGGCGATGAAGTCGGCCGATTTTCAGACGTCCCGAAGCCAGTGATTGACTGCGAGCTCAAACTCGCTAGCGAATCGACCAAAATTGTGGCCTAATAGCGGGCTGTGGGGTTGATCAAACGTTTCCAATAGCCAATTCTCTAACTCAGAAGTGAATGGGGCGGGTATCTGCGGCTGATCGCGGACCGAACGGATAACGTTGTTAACGAGATCGCGAGCGTCTGAGCAGGCATCGGCACGCACCTGTTCGTGGATGAAATCTACCGGTGCTGCGTCTGGTCGAGGAGGACGCCGCCAAAACGACTTCGCCACCTTGCTGGGCCATTGCCTGCCCCGCGGCCGGAGGGAATTTGTCGACATCCATCCGGCCTTCCCGGCCGAGGGTAAGCGAGTCATCAGTCCGGACGGTTCTGTTACCTTATTCGATAGAAGCGATGGTCGTCGGACGGATTTGTGTCGGTGAATTGGGTTGTCGTCGAGGTTGCAGTTAGGCTGCTCAACTGAAACCAATTGGCAAGATCCCGTGAATATTCGAGCACATACCGCTGCCCTATTCCAGAGATACCTGAAATCTGAATCTGATTCATGTCTGTGACAATCTTGGTGAACCGAAATGGAACATTCACCGTTTTGACTGCCCCTAAAACCCGCACTAGGCGTGAGCGATTGAGACCATTGAATTGAGTAAACGCTCCACCCACAATAACGTTTCCGTCGGGTTGGAGGGCCAGCGTATAGATCACATCGTTGGCTCCGGTGCCCACG
>JAYVTS010000178.1:0-2476 GCA_043788645.1 Verrucomicrobiota bacterium | reverse complement strand
CCGGGGACCTCATTGAGGCGGACGGATTTCCTCTGATGGGAGACTACACGCCCTGTTTGGAAGACGGATCCGCACGGATACTCGGGCACGGTGCAGAACCGATCCCACTTAATTTAACGACGGCCCAATTGCAGGAAGGTCAGCACGATGCGGAGCTCATTCGGGTGAAGGCACGCATTATAGAAACTCGTCGTAAGGACCCGGATCAGCTCTTGGTATTGCAATCGGACGACTTAGTTTTTGGTGCCGCGGTGATGGGGGACAAGGTCAAGGAAATAGCGAAAGTGCTTGAAATGGGCAGTGTGGTTGAATTGACGGGAATCTGTCAGATTCAAGAGAATGAGCAGAAGGAGCGGTCGATTCAGTTACTCGTGGCTTCGCCGAAAGACGTGGGAGTTTTGCACAAGGCCCCCTGGTGGAGCAGCGGACGATTGGCCTGGACGCTGGGGCTCATTTCCGGGGTTCTCCTGATCGCCTTTGCCTGGGGCGTAATCCTCGCGACCGCCAATCGCCGTCTCAATGCCGTGAAAGTTGAATTTCGTGATCTCTATGATAACGCGCCCGTGGGATACCAAGAATTTGATCAAACCGGCCGAATCACTCGCGTCAATCAAAAGGAATTGCTCATGTTGGGTTATGCTTCGGCAGACGATGTTCGGGGTCGATTCGTCTGGGATTTGGTCGTTGGCTCCAATCTGCGCTCGCTCTTGCTGGATGCGCTCGCGGGTAAAACGTGTTCGTCCGCCTTTGAAGAGTCGTTCCACCGTAAAGATGGTTCCCTGCTCCCGGTTTGGCTCGAATATCAACTGATTCGGGATGAGTACGGTAAAATCCGCGGCGCCCGTTCGACCTTGCAGGATATTAGCGAACTGAAGAACGCCCAGGCCGCACTCGAGAAAGCACGGAGTGAAATGGAAGAGCGGGTCACCGAACGAACCGCCGAATTAGCCTGCACGAACACCTACCTTCAGGAGGAGATCGCCACCCGCCAGCAAGCCCAGGCCGATAGTGAGGAACTCCACAAACAGCTCTTAGAAACCTCCCGATTGGCCGGTAAAGCGGAAGTCGCAACCAGTGTCCTCCACAACGTGGGCAATGTGCTCAATAGCGTGAACGTTTCCTGCACTCTCGTTTCTAACATTTTTCGGCGATCCAAATCCGGCGGCCTGGCCAAAGTGGTGGTATTGCTTCAGGAACACCAAGCGGATCTGGGACAATTCCTCACGACGGATCCGAAAGGGATGCTGGTTCAGGATATCTCCAGCATCTCGGGGAACACCTGGCGGGTGAACAAGCGGATGGGATTAAAGAGTTATCGGAACTCCAAAAAAACATCGATCACATCAAGAAAATTGTGGCGATGCAACAGAGCTTTGCCAAAGTTTCCGGGGTCGAGGAGAGTTTGAATGTCACCGAGTTAGTCGAAGACGCGTTGCGGATGAATGCGGGCGCGATCTCGCGGCAAGAAATTCAAGTTTCCAGAGAATTCATGGCCACACCGCGTATTACGGTGGAGAAGCATAAGGTTTTACAAATCTTGATCAATCTAGTACGAAATGCCAAGCAGGCATGCGCCGAAACCAATCAACGCGAAAGCCATGTGATGTTGCGGGTGACGCAGGCGGAGGGACGCGTCCAAATTACCGTCGCGGACAATGGAGTCGGGATCTCCGCGGAGAATATATCCCGGATTTTTGCCCACGGTTTCACGACCAAAAAAAACGGCCACGGTTTTGGGCTCCACAGTGGGGCGCTGGCCGCGAAGGAATTGGGCGGGTCGCTGAAGGTTACCAGCGCGGGCCTCGGCCAGGGGGCCATCTTTACTCTCGAGTTGCCCTTAGATGGGGAAAGGATTGACCATGCTGGATAAAAGTGAGACGCGCAATCGACGGATCCTAGTCATTGATGATAATCGCCGAATCCACGAGGATTTTCGGAAGATTTTCAATTCCGCACAACCCGGCGAATCCGCGCTTGCAGCGGCGGAGCTAGAGCTTTTCAGCAAGAGTCCGGTGGTCGAGAATGAGCCTCCGTTTGAGGTCGATTCCGCGTATCAAGGGCAGGAAGGTTTGGCCTTGGTACAGCAGGCCCTGAAAGATCAGCGTCCGTACGCCATGGCGTTCGTGGACGTGCGGATGCCTCCCGGTTGGGATGGCATCGTGACCATCGCCCGGATTTGGCAAGAATATCCCGATCTCCAAGTGGTTATTTGCACCGCCTATTCGGACTACTCGCTAAACGATATTCTTTTAGAATTGGGTCAGTCGGATCGCTTGGTGATTCTTAAAAAACCCTTCGACAACATCGAGGTGTTGCAACTCTCACACACACTGACGGAAAAATGGCGCTTGTTGCAGCAGGCCAAGGCAAGGGCGGGTGAATTGCAACAACGGGTCGAGGAACGCACCCAGGAATTGCAGACGACGAATGAGAAGCTCCAGGCTGAGATGGCCGAGCGCACGCGCGTCGAAGAAGC
>JAYVTS010000177.1:0-4194 GCA_043788645.1 Verrucomicrobiota bacterium | reverse complement strand
TTCTCCGATCGCCGCCAATTCGCCGCAGGTCTCCGTAGATTTAGTCCGCTCCGTAACGGTGTGGATGACGGGTGCCATTCCGGCGGCCGGTAGTTGGCTATTGGATCGGATTGGAAAATTAGGTTCCTGGTTCGGACTCCTCGCCGGGGTATTTTTAGTACCGGTTTATCTCTTTCATTTCCTGCTCGAAAAACAGGGAATTGAAAAAAAATGGACCCACTATCTTCCAGTCCGACAATCCCAATTCAAAGACGAACTCGTATTCTGTCTTCAAGCCGTGAACGGCTACCTCATTGTTTTTTTCCGCAGCCAAGTACTCGTCGCCCTGTGCGATGGCGTTTTATATACGCTCGGTTTTTTGTTGATTGGCTTGCCCTACGCATTTCTGCTCGGACTGATGGCCACCCTCTTGACCATGATTCCCCTTTTGGGTGCCATCATTACCTGTGTCACCGCGTTATTGATTGCGTTTGCGGCGACTGGGAGCTGGCAATTACCAGCCCTGGTCCTACTGGTCTTCGGAATTGTTCAAGCGATCGAAGGACTCATTATTTCACCCCGGATCATGGGAGACCGCGTTGGCTTACACCCGCTCACAATTATCATTGCGGTGATGGTAGGCACGACGCTGCTCGGTGGATTGCTCGGCGGTATCCTAGCCATTCCCCTCACCGCCGCGCTCCGGGTCATCATGTTTCGCTATATCTGGCGAGCACCCAGTCGAGAGGGTTGATGGTTCCCACCCTGCCCTGCCCTCTCCCACGCGGAGAGGAAATCGGAGCCCGTGGGGCTCTTCATTTTCTCAAACGATAATACAGAGTTTCTCCGTCGGCCGAAGGATCGGGAACAAAGGGCCCGGTCATAATTGGGCCCGGCACATCCGTCCAAGCACTTGTTAGGGACTTCGTCTGTTGCAACCTGAAGCCGCTACGACTCCAATTCAGCGTCGTTTGCAATCCGCTACGTGTGATTTCGATCCGTGCGGGGATCGTAATCTGCTGAGCATCGACCACGGATAAGCCAAAGGTAATGTCTGCACTCCGTGGATTGTAGTTGTGAACTTCCACGGCCAAAAGGTTATCACCCGCTACCAGAAAATCAGCCAAGGCACCGCTGACCTCAAATTCGTCGAGACAATCTGCGTCGCCACCGCACGGAAAACCCTTCGCTAAGGTATCATTACTGATCGTCGCCGGGGAATCTTCCATCCGCAGGCGATAGATTTCATGCCCATTGAGATACAGCACCGCGCCGTCATCGATATAACCAGAAAAGAGCAACGTCGATAGCGGAACCTTCGCCGGAAGCTGGAAATGCGTCCGGAAACAATACGTCAGATACGGGAAACTGGTACTGGGATTGAACGGCATTTCTGCGCCCCTGGGTCCGACTGCCGAATTGGGGCCGGTGGAACGGACGTCCACCCAGAGCAGCCCCGCACCGGGACCCGACCAGGTGGAATCGTCATACCCCACGGTCGTCCAATTAACTACGTCCAAATTCGCCGACGTAAATCTCCAAGAATCGGTCAATGCAAATACTTGGTTGGTAACAAACGAATGGGTCGTCGTAAAAAACAGATTGGAAGTCGCGTACTGCGTACCGCCCACGAGCGATACCGCTCGAAAATAATATCCCGTGCCCGGTTGAAGCCCCGTCAAAACGACTGCGTGATTTGTGGCCAGGGTCGCCTGAGCACGACTGACCGAACCCAATTCCTCGGTCAGACCGTACTCGACCGCGGAGGACGCTGCCGAAATCGTCGTCCAAAAAACCGTGGCTGCCTCATCGTCCGGCGAGACATGGACGTCGTTAATAAACCCAGGAACGGGTTTGGCAAAAACGCCCAGATGACTTCCGACAATCCGTTCCTTGCCGTTGTTCGCCACGAAACTCGGGCGATTCAACCGGAGCGGACGACCCGTACTGTCTTCAATCGAGAGTGTCGTCGATCCCCCACCATCGAGATTGAATCCATTGTATGCTCCTAATAGTAGGAGCCAGCCGGCAGTCTCGAAATCATACGCTCCTTCGCTATAGCCCGGTTGACGGCCATCGATGGTGAGGAGGTACAGATAGCGCCGATCCTGTGAAAGCCCCATGGCCGTGCGAGGATTCGTTCCGTGGATGCCTCCTGCACCGAGGTATTTCCGACTGATATTCACACCCTCAACTAACAATGGATAATCACCTGAAACCGCGGTCCAAATGCCCTCGGTGCTGGTGGGTGGCCAGTTCGTTGGAATCATCTTTGCGTGGTTGGTCGCGTCAATCATCAACGTTGCGGCGTAACTGGCGCTCGCGGGAGAGACCTGCTCCCCTTTGCTGATGGCGAGCCCTCGGACGGTTCTCGGAGTGCCTTCGGCTAGGTCCGAATCGGGTGGATCATAAAAATTGGCATTGATGGCCGCTTGAACATGGTTTGCTTTGAGGAAACCGCTGACGGTCATTCCGGCGGTTTCTTGCACGTTGACTTGGTAATTCGTTACCCATCGGGGCGTACTCAAAAACTGGATATCCGGATCGTGAAGATCAATCCGCAAGGCATGGATGGCCATCAGATTTTGAAAATCGGGGGTGTCGACCGTATTCACGGCCGACTGGTGGTCGATCCCTTTGAAAAGCGGCACCCAAGGCCCCAGGATGGGAGCGGCCTGCAAACGGAGAAAGGCGAACAACGCCGAGATCAGTAGGAACCGATTCAACTGCATAGCACGAAGGCAGAAAGGTTAGAACCGCTCAAAACACTCCCCGCGGCTTGGAGAAAACGACGTTCGTCAGTCCGCTCGCGAGCGAGGCACTAATCTGGGTCCGCAACCCCGGAGTTTTGACGTTCGAGACACTGCCGTCGGCCAAAGCCAAATTACCATTGAGCCGATGCCGCGTCTTGTCCCAAGAAGCGTCAATCGATGAGCCCAGAAAAATACTCCACTGGGGATCCAAACCACCGCCACCGCCCGTGACGTTGCTATCGCCACCCACGATACTTTGCGGCTTGGTATCTTCGCCTTTCGTACCGATGAAATAGCTGATGTTGGCGAGCCCATCCAGGTTGACCCAATTGGTACCCGGTTTGTGCCCTTTGTCAGTCGGGCAAAGGAGAATCTTGGGGGTACTCAATTCATTCGAGCACATTCGAAAGTGGTCCGTCCAATCCAGCGAATCGAGACTACCACCATTGGCGGTCGTCAATTGCCACGGATATTTATCCCGATTGTCGATCGCCCAGATCCGAAAGCCCAAGCTCATTTGGCGCAATGCACTCAGGCACGTCGTTTTTTTCGCCTGCGCCTGGGCATTGCTCAGGGCCGGTAACAATAGCCCCGCCAAGATCGCAATGATCGCGATCACCACCAGCAGTTCAATCAACGTGAACGCATCTCGAATTCTAGTCCGTCTCATAGTTAAGGCATTCCCAGCTCGCACACTGCCTCAAGGTTGGACCCCAAACAGGTCATCCAACGCCAAAGCGGGATTGCGTACCAAGGACACCCTACTCTCGCAGCAAGTTCCGTGCAATGTGGAACCCCGGCCCAGCTAGTTGAGGCCGAAAATGGGCTCAACCAGGACAGCCGAACGAGGTTGGCACCGCTTTCCCCGCCCAAACGCCACGGCTTTGGGCCAAATGATTGACGGGAAAACTCCCCCAAACGAGCTTAAAAAACAGGCGGAAGTTCGTTGAACTCCGCAATGAAATCAGCTATTTCTTCTCGATTTTTACCTTCTCAGTCTTCACCTTTTCGGACTTGGTCGCATCCTTGGTTTCAACCTCGTCCGCGACCATCCGATAGTACACCGTGACCTTATCGCCGACTTTTACCTTGGCGCTGCCCTTGGTTTTTTTATCGCGGGCCAATTCCCATTTTTGATCCTCTTTCTGCACCGTGATCGTTGTGTCGGTGATTTCGATGACCGGACCGGTTACTTGGTAGGTCTTTGCGTCAGCCGCACGCACGCTGGCGAGAGGTGACAAGGCCAGGACGAGGAGGAGGGAACTCAGGTATTTCATAGCAAAACAGGTGATAACAGTAGCAACATTGGGACTATAAACAGAATCTAACGGCTAACTCAATCGAAAATAGAACAGCGGTGAGATGGCAATCCGCCGTGAAAGACTTAGGCGCTCGGGATCGCGTCGTGGGTTGGACGGCCGCCCAGCGGGCTCAGTGGCTGGGGCAGGTGGTGACCGGGGTG
>JAYVTS010000176.1:0-8952 GCA_043788645.1 Verrucomicrobiota bacterium | reverse complement strand
ATTTTGGTGAGCGCCAACGGACACGGAGTGCAAGAACATGGAAGCCATGGCGCTGGAGCTGCGTGGACCCGAAGCCGTCCGCGGTCTGCAACGCTTGCTCAACGAATTTTAAAACCAAACCCCAACGGGCCACGAAGATCCTCACCGACGTGACTGCCAGCGGACTCTTTCCTGCCCCATGGATCACCTACAATTGTTCCTTCGGTCGCGACTCCACTTTCCTGAAAAATTCACCCGCTGGGTATCTCTATCTAGCGGAAGTACCCTGGACGCAAAAAGTCTGGCCCAAGGCCGTCCCGGGACGATCCGAATTGGAAACCTCGGCTTGCACGGTGGAAGAACTCGCCGAAGTGCCGGGCCTCTTGGCCTGGGAAACACTGCGAATTTGCGAAGGGGAAAAGGGACCCATTGTCGCAGGTTTCGCGCGCTTGCGAGTGTATGCGAATGCGGATCGTACTCCACCAAGCGAACGATGGCTCTTGTTGCGCAATGCGCAATGATCCGAATACGAAAATCAAATACGCCCTGAGCAACGCACCGGAGGGAGAGTTGTCCCCTGGCTGAACGGGTGCGCGTGAGTCAAGCCCGCTGGCTGATCGAACGTTGCTTTCAGGAAAACAAAGCGGAGCTCGGGATGGATCACTACGAACATCGTTCCGGGACGGCCTGGCATCGGCACTCTGGAGTTACCGATGGAGTCGTCGGTACGTAGCACCGTGCCTACCTGCCAACGACCCATCTCCAGATCCGTCGGTTGACGGAAAATCTCAACCCAAAAACCTCACCGAAAAAACCAAAAATGCGGCCGCACTCGGAGTCAGTCTGCTATCTGCATAAAATGTCGCGGTAGGGTTAGATTGAACGCAGGAAGGATTACGAAAGGTGGCTCGGGGGTTGACCGAGGGGGATCCGCCCGCGAATCGTGGAGGGATGAGTTCACAGGTTCCGGCGGATTTGAAGTACGCAAAATCACACGAATGGGTCAGCGTCAGCGGAGACGTCGCCACGGTCGGAATTACTGACCATGCACAACATGAACTAACCGATGTTGTCTTCGTCGAACCGCCCGCTGTCGGACGTACCGTTAAAGCGGGGGAAGCCTGCGCGGTGGTTGAATCCGTCAAGACGGCCAGTGACATCTACTCCCCCGTCAGCGGGACCGTCCTCGAGATCAACCCGGCCGTCGTGAACAATCCGGGCCTGGTCAACACGGCACCCTACTCCGATGGCTGGTTTTACAAACTGCAGCTGGCAAACCCAAGTGAGTCCGCCGCGCTCCTGAGCGCCGCGGACTATACCAAGCAAATCGGGACCTAAATCGAATATCTAAAAAATCGATTGCTTGTCTAAGACCGTCATGAGCACGCCGCATTCTCTCTTCGGAACACTGCAATCTTTTGACCTCGGGATGGGTCAACAGGGAAAATTCTACAGTCTGCCAGCCCTCGAAAAGGCGGAAATCGGTCCAATCTCCCGACTGCCCGTTTCGATCCGCTTAGTGCTCGAATCCGTGCTGCGAAATTGCGACGGAAAGAAGGTAATGGAGTCGAATGTTCGCGAGCTTGCCAACTGGAAACCCACGACCGCCCGTACCGCCGAAATCCCGTTCGTAGTCGCCCGCATCGTTTTACAAGATTTCACCGGAGTGCCCCTACTGGTCGATTTGGCAGCGATGCGCACGGCCGTCGCTAAGTTGGGAAAGAATCCGAAGCTCATTGAGCCACTCGTGCCCGTGGATTTGGTCGTGGACCACTCGGTCCAAGTGGACTTTGCTGGCTCCAGCGATGCTTTGGCAAAAAATCTCGACCTCGAATTCTGTCGGAACCGGGAACGATACCAGTTCTTGAAGTGGGGCATGCAGGCCTTCGACACCTTTAAAGTCGTCCCGCCCGGTATCGGCATCGTTCACCAAGTCAATCTGGAGTTCCTGGCGAAGGGCGTTCTGAGCCACGCCGGGATTTACTATCCTGACACGCTCGTTGGTACCGATTCCCACACGACCATGATTAACGGGTTGGGCATCGTAGGCTGGGGCGTGGGTGGCATCGAAGCAGAAGCCGGCATGTTGGGGCAGCCGGTCTATTTTCTGACGCCCGATGTCGTTGGCGTCCACCTCACCGGAGTCATTCGAGAAGGCGTCACGGCTACCGACGTCGCGCTCACGGTCACTCAGCTCCTGCGCAAAGCCAAAGTGGTCGGCAAATTCGTCGAGTTTTTCGGTCCCGGAGCAGTCGGTCTACCCCTCGTTGATCGCGCGACGATTGCCAATATGGCACCTGAATACGGCGCTACGATGGGCTTCTTTCCGATTGACGCCGAATGTGTCAACTATCTTCGGGGCACCGGCCGAAGTGAAACGGCGTGCCGACAGTACGAAAACTATTATAGGGCTCAAGGCATCTGGGGAATTCCGCAAAAGGGCGATATCGACTATTCGCAAGTGGTGGAACTTGATCTCGGCGGCGTGCTTCCGAGTGTCGCCGGCCCCAAAAGGCCTCAAGACCGTATTGAACTGAGCAAACTGAAGGACAGTTTTTTGAATTCCTTCAGCAAGTCGGTAACGGACAATGGCTTTGGAAAAAACGCGGAAGATTTCGGGACCGCTGGCATTGAGGTGGCCGGTTCCAAAGTGGGACATGGGTCCGTCCTCATTGCGGCGATTACCAGCTGCACCAATACGTCAAATCCCAGCGTCATGCTGGCGGCCGGTCTACTTGCGAAAAAAGCCGTTGAACGAGGGTTACGCCCCCATTCATCGGTCAAATCATCCCTGGCTCCGGGGAGCCGAGTGGTCACCGATTACCTCAACAAAACCGGACTTCAACCTTACTTAGATCAGCTTGGATTCCAAACGGTGGGCTATGGCTGTACGACCTGCATCGGAAACTCGGGACCGTTGGCCCCCGCGATTGAGGAGGCCATCCTGAAAAACGACCTCGTGGCGGCTAGTGTCTTGTCGGGCAACCGTAATTTTGAGGCGCGAGTGCACCAGAACATCAAGGCCAATTTCCTCATGTCACCACCGTTGGTCGTTGCTTTTGCGCTGGCCGGATCGGTGGACCGAGATTTGACGACTGAGCCGATCGGCATGGGCACCACGGGCCCGGTCTATCTCAAAGATCTTTGGCCGACCTTGCAGGAAGTGCGGAGCGCGATGCAATCCGCGCTCAAGCCCGAAGTATTTCGTTCACTCTACACGGATTTTGCGGCGCAAAATCCGAAATGGAACGAAATCCCGACGAGCGCTGGAAATCTGTACGAATGGGATCGGAAGAGCACCTATATCCAGGAGCCCCCCTTCTTTACGCACTTTGGAATGCAGCCCGGTACGATCCATGAAATTCGGGGAGCCCGAGCATTGGGGATCTTTGGGGATTCGGTAACGACGGACCATATTTCTCCGGCGGGCGCCATTAAGAAATCGTCGCCCGCAGGGGTCTATCTTTTGGAACAAGGCGTGGAATTTGCTGATTTCAATAGCTATGGCAGTCGACGCGGCAATGATCGCGTTATGACGCGTGGCACTTTTGCCAACGTCCGCATCAAGAATCTCATGCTCGGCGGTGCCGAGGGCGGGAATACCTTGGGAGCCGACGGCGCCCAAACCTCCATCTATGACGCCGCCATCGCCTACCAGAAAATTGGAACCCCTCTGATTATTATTGCTGGGCAAGAATATGGGACCGGTTCCAGCCGGGATTGGGCGGCGAAGGGTACCAATCTGCTAGGTGTCAAGGTCGTCGTTGCTCAGACCTTTGAACGAATTCATCGCTCGAACTTAGTCGGCATGGGGGTGCTCCCGCTGCAATTCAAGGAAGGCACCACGGCGCAGACACTCCACTTGGATGGCAGCGAAACTTACGACGTCCTGGGTTTAAGTCCGACCCTGAAACCGCAACAGGATGTCACGTTGCGAATCAACCGTAAGGACGGGACGCGTCTGGACTTGGCGGTGAGTTGCCGAATTGATACGCCGATTGAAATCGACTACTACCAACACGGCGGTATTTTACCCTACGTGCTGCGGCAATTAGTCGCGCAGGCCTAGATCTAGAACCCGACCCTCTGTCCCGGACAAGGGCCCGCGGACGAGAGGGATCAAATGTCGGAGCTAATTCGACTCTAAACGGAGCACTTGGCGCAGGTAACGTCCGGTGTGCCCGTGCCGGGTGCGGGCCACCTGTTCAGGGGTGCCTTCCGCTACGATTCGCCCGCCGCCATCACCCGCCTCAGGCCCCAAATCGATCACCCAGTCCGCCTCCGAGATGAGGTCTAGATTATGCTCAATCACGATCACCGTATGGCCGGCTTCAACGAGGCGTTGGATCACCTCGACTAACCGCCGCACATCTTGGAAGTGCAGGCCGATGGTTGGTTCTTCGAGGATAAAGAGATCCTGTTTCGCCGGGTGCCGGGCGGACGCTCCCTTGGCTTTGGAGAGCGACTGGAGGTCAGCGTTTTCGATGGATACAGCCACCGCCTTAAGGCCACTCAACAAATGGGTGACGAGCTTAATCCGTTGGGCCTCACCGCCACTCAGAGTGGGAGAGGTTTGCCCGAGAGTGAGATAATCGAGCCCCGTATCACTCAGGGCCTGGAGCGGCCGCCGGAGTCGATGATGGGAGGCAAAAAAAGCTAACGCTTCCGCCACACTGAGGTTCAAAATATCCGCAATGGATTTTCCGTTCCAGAGGACATCGAGCGTTGCCGGATTGAAACGTCGTCCATCGCAGACATCACATTTAACATGGGCGGTTGGTAGAAAATTCATTTCCAACTTGACCGCACCCGCACCTTCGCATTGGGGGCAGCGACCTTGGGTCGAATTAAAACTAAATCGACTCGCGGTATAGCCTCGCAATTTTGCTTCCGTCGTGCTCGCGAATAATTGCCGGATATCATCAAAAAAACCGACGTAGGTCGCCGGCGTCGATCGGGGGGTACGACCGATCGGGGTTTGATCCACCTCATGGACGGCCGTCAGCGTTTTCCATCCGGAAAGCTTGCCTCCAATGGGATCAGAAAACGCCTTCCCAGCCAAAGCCGCCGCGACCGCAGGATAAAGACAATCCTTAATCAACGTGCTTTTGCCGGAACCACTCACTCCCGTGACGACGCTGAAACGTCCCAAGGGAATTCGAAGCGTGACGTCTTGCAGGTTATTGCGAGCCACCTGGGCGAGGCTCAGGTAATCATCGGGCGCACGAGGCGTTGGAGAATTTCCCAGCGCCCGCACCGGACGCCGTTGCCCGCGGGTCGGATAATTCTTGACCGCTAATTCCCGTAGGCCACGCCCCGTCAGCGAGTCGGTGTGAGCCATCAATTCCGCCAACGTGCCGGCCGCTACGACGTGGCCGCCGTTGACGCCTGCGCCCGGGCCGAGATCAACAATGTAATCCGCACGCCGCATCGTTTCCTCATCGTGTTCCACTACGAGAAGGGTATTCCCCCGGGCTTTGAGCTGAGCTAACGCATCCAGCAACCGTTCGTTATCTCGGTTGTGTAAACCAATTGTTGGTTCATCGAGCACATAGAGCACGCCGCTCAAGTTCGACCCTAATTGGGCGGCGAGCCGAATGCGCTGCGCTTCCCCGCCACTGAGAGTAATAATACTACGTCCCAGTTGCAGATAACCGAGACCGACCAAGCGGAGGAATTTGAGACGTTCACCAATTTCCGGCAGAATGTCTCGCGCAATTTCCGCGGCTCGGCCCGATAGACTTATATCCTTAAAGAGCGCACCCGCGCTATCGACCGATAGGCGGGCGAGATCATCCAAAGTTGGGCGAGCGTTGGGTCCCAAGTCAAAACGAACTGCCCGCGCTTCCGGCCGCAGACGGGCACCGTGGCATTCGGGACATTCCTCCCGTTCGCTGGCCCACCGCCACCAACTCTCCTCCACGGCATCGGCGTTTGCTCCTCTTTCTACGTCTGGCAGATGAAAAAGTTCACCAAACCCGCGGCACTTCGGACACCATCCCTGACTGGAATTATACGAGAAATTTTTGGGATCCAGGGGGGCAAAGGATCGCGAACATTTTGGGCAAGCGCGCTCCGTGGCATGAACGGTCGTTTTGCCCTTGGCATCCAAAGCGTAAATGACGCCCTTGCCCACTTGCAAAGCGGTGTCTACCAACGCCGCCGCCGCCGGACGACCATCGGAAGCCCAGCCCGGCCCGGCCCCGCCATAGGATCCGACGACGACTTCCACGTCATGCTCCTGAAAACGATCCAGCCGGAACGGTTTCTTGGAATCGTAGAGTTTTCCATCAGCCCGCAATTCCAGATAGCCATGTTGCGCCGCCCACGCGGCGATTTCCGAGTGAAATCCCTTTCGATTCCGAATGATCGGGGCAAGCAGCCGCAACGTGCCCCGACGCTTTGCTTCCAACCCCAAAGTCCGTCGCACTTCATCGCGGCTCTGAGGTTCGACGGGGACGTCACAATCGGGACAATATTGAGTCCCAATGCGCGCATAGAGCAGACGAATAAAGTGATGAATTTCCGTCACCGTCGCGACGGTACTTTTGCCCCCGCCCCGGGAGGTTGTTTGTTCAATACTCACGGTCGGTGGAAGACCGGCGATGAGATCCACGTCTGGCCGCGGCAACTGCTCCACGAACTGTCGAGCATAGGCACTCATAGCGTCCAGGAACCTTCGCTGCCCCTCGGCAAAGACGAGATCAAACGCGAGCGTGCTCTTACCGCTCCCACTGATCCCGGTGACGACCACGAACTTTCCTCGCGGCAAATCGACGGAAATATTTTTGAGGTTGTGCTCACGAGCACCCCGAATCGCGATCACCTCCTGATCAGTTGCCGCCTCCGTTGCGCTCCCCACGGGGGGTATGGACGCAGGTTCAGGGCGAGGAACAGGAGGGTGCCCTTTTTTTCTGCTGACTGGCCCCCGGACCGGACGCTTGTTTTCATCCATGAGAGATTTTTGAAGACAATGTCAACGCCGCCGCCAAGCGGCTACGAACATCCCATTGCCGTCGGTGACTTGAGGCCAAAGAAACAAAGAGGCTTCGGCCGCCGCCTTGGGCACAAACGGGTTCGTTAACAGGACCGGTTCGAAATCCGGATGTGCGGTAGTGAACGCCGCCGCGACGTCGCTGGTTTCACTCCGAGTCAAGGTGCAAGCGGCATACACCAGTTTCCCTCCCGCTTTCACGGCCAAGGCGGCGGTGGTTAGGAGTTGGGTTTGGAGGGCGGACAGTTCGGCAACGTCCTGGGGCGTCGTGGTCCATCGGGCGTGAGGATTTCGGCCCCAGGTACCCAGACCGGCACACGGCGCATCGACCAATACCCCGTCAAATTTCGTTCGCGTCGGGGGCCGCACCGGATCATTCCACGCGACCGTCCGCTGATTGAAGCAGTGGGCACGAGCGGCGCGCACTCGAAGTTTTTTGAGTCTCCATTCCGCCCGATCACTTGCCCACACCAGGCCTTTGCCCTGCATGAGTGCGCCTAAATGCAAAGTCTTACCCCCTTCCCCAGCACAGGCGTCCCACCACGTTTCGCCCGGCTGCGGCGCGGCCAAATGCGCGACCGCTTGAGACGCAATGTCCTGAATCTCGAACGCGCCGTCGTGAAACAAATCGGTGGAAAAGAGATCCAAGCTGGCCGCGTACCGGAGTGAATCGGGGACCGGTCCGGGCGCACAGTCCCTCAGCCCTGCCATCACTTCCGCGGTACGACCCGGGGGACACCGGAGCCAGAGCAAGGGTTCTCGCTGCCAGGCGCGCGCCAAATCGACCTTGACCTCTAATTCACGCGGTAACCATTCGGGCCCGACCCGAGCGACGAGTTCCTCGGCAGAAAATGCCTGCGCTTTTTGGACAAACCGCTCCGCCAGCACGGTGGCATCAAGGATCGACGACACCAAATCGGGAGATTTTTCTCCAGCACGACCCTCCAGCCAGCCCCGCCACCGATAGTAGTTAAAAACAGCCCGCGAAATCCAAGCGGCGTTATCCGGTGGCATTCCGACCGCTCGCCGGAGTTCATCGCGAATGGCCTTGTCAGCTGGGTGTTGACGATCAGCGCGAGAAATGATGTTGGCAGCGATTTGCGAGGGCGCCACGGGCTTCGGTGGAGCCAATTGGCGATCACGCTCAGCCTTACTAAACCAGCGACCAGAGGGGCGAGGCTTTTCGGCAAAGTTTCCCGCCCCCGATGGCGGCACGGATCGGGACCCAATTCCGAGGTTGGCTTCGCTCCCTGGAGGGATGCCTCGGGCGGTAGCATTGTCGGCGCTGGGCTGACGCGGTTCGGGGACGTTTCCAACACCTGATTCCCTCGGCCGACGCCGAAGCCGAGTCGTAGCCTCCGCATAAAACGGACGCACGGGCGCCACCCAAGTCGGCCGGGCAGATCCTGAAAGAGCGGCGGGCGGGCTCTTGCTATCGGGCGGCAGCGGGCGGGGTGCGCGAGGTGGACCGGAGGGACGTTTCACTCTTCACACCTTCGATGATGGACGGTGGGGAACAAGGACGTGCCCTCACGAAGGCGAATTAATTTTGCTCAAGGAATCAGCGAAATTGCCGATGTTTCACACAGGAAAACTCATCGGAGTTCCTCGCGCACGATGTCCCGCTTAGCTCACCACCACCAAGTCCGAATGTCATCTGGGGGCCCCGGTTTAGAGCCAACCCGATCCTCGATTTCGACCGGAAACCCTTCTGAAACCAGCCTAAAAGCGCGGATGACCGTTTCGACTCATCGTGTACAGAAGATCGGTTTACGTGATCCCCTGCTCATTGAGGAAGACGCGAGCAACCCTCTTGAAAGTCGGCCCCAACGACATTCGCTCGCTTTGAAATTGCTCACGGAAACCATTCTCAATTCACGCGCCAATCACCTGCCTCCTATCGTTGCCCTTTTGTGCGATCCAGCTACTGAAATCGGGCGCTTTTTGACCCAGGATCTCAAAGGCAGGCAGGTCATCGA
>JAYVTS010000175.1:0-12270 GCA_043788645.1 Verrucomicrobiota bacterium | reverse complement strand
TCACCACCCGAGAGATGCAGTGATAGTACATCGCCTCGGTGGGTGCCGCCGGTTTCATTCGTGCGTAGCGCATCCGCAAACCGTGCCAGAGGTTCGGACCACAGACAAGACTTATTTGTCAATCCAGCCGTCCCTTTATAGATCACAAAGTCAATATAGCTAGCATGTTTTATTGTAATGCGGATTCTTGTTTTCAATCCTCCTGTCCCTTTCATGTCCCTTCATTGAAATCGACGCTCGCTTACCCACCGTCCAGTGATTGGGAGCACATCCACCAAAACCCCTTTCTCCTTTTGAACTTGGGATGTTGCTGACTCCTTACTTGCAAACCTTCGGGATTCAAATCACGCCCCTCTTCGTAGGAGTCACCCTAGCGGCCCATTTGATTTTTGGTGTCAGTCTCGGCTGGTCAGCCCGTTGGCTCGCGCGACGTGATGCATTCAGCGGTTTTCAGGGAGTTCTGGGAAATTCTCGTTTGCGTGGAACCTATTTCCGTGGGTGAGGTTTGAGGTCGCGAGACCCGCTCCCTCCGTCGCGCGTGGGTGCCGGGGCGGCACCCGCACCGGGGGATCTCGGACCCGCCAGCGCCTTCGCTGGCCGCCCGGCGCATAGACGCCGGGTCTTCGGGGCGCACCCGGAGATACAGGTGGATTCGGGTGTGATCGATGCTCCCGCGCAGAGACGCGCTCCCTCCGTCGCGCGTGGGTGCCGGGGCGGCACCCGCACCGGGGAATCTCGGACCCGCCAGCGCCTTCGCTGGCCGCCCGTCGCGTAGGCGCCGGGTCTTCGGGGCGCACCCGGAGATACAGGTGGATTCAGGTGTGATCGATGCTCCCGCGCAGAGACGCGCTCCCTCCGTCGCACGAGGGTGCCGAGGCGGCACCCGCCCAGGGGGATTCGTCCGGCAACGCACTAAGATAAAGGTTGCGCACCTGCCCGAGCCGTGTTCTAATGCAAATGAATTGCATCAGCAATGGATCAAACCAGTTCGGCACGCCGCCCTTGCGGCGGTCGCAGGGCTGTTGTGTCTCTTGGTGTTGCTGTGCGGCACACTGGCGGC
The DNA here is from genome assembly GCA_043788645.1 of Verrucomicrobiota bacterium. Taxonomy (GTDB): domain Bacteria; phylum Verrucomicrobiota; class Verrucomicrobiia; order Limisphaerales; family UBA9464; genus CANIZL01. Next base: position 11,210 of record JAYVTS010000175.1, on the reverse strand, counting down.
AAATGAGAACTGGCATCATTGGTTTCATGGCCAGGATGACGGTGACCTGGGTTCGTGTGCGGTCTGTCTCTTCGCATCTGGGGGTTTGGATCAAACGACGGACGAACCTCCTCCGATTCCTAGTCCCGCCGCGGTCCTACTCGTCGTTCCGGCTCCGTTTTCGCCCTTCGTTCCCGTGGGCTTCCGCCAAGATTTCCACGAACGAGGCCCGCCCGCTCTTCGCAGCTAGACCGTATATTTCGTCCGCTACCCTTTCGCCACGCAACGCGGCCGGCCGGGATGAAATATCGGAGCTAGGTAGATGTGACGAGCACTCCCGGTAGGTTCGTGCTTTCTCCTCCCACCGCACCTGTGGTCTGTAAATCCACTCACCCGGATATTTAACAAACTTTCGTCGCGGACCTCTGCAGAAAGGGTGTGAAATATCCGGGCAAGGTGAATGGGTTCGGTCGATTCCCGTTTCTCAACCCTGCCCGTTGTGGCAATCCACGTTATGTCATCGCCTCCGCCGCTTGAGTTTCGTCGCAGTTTAGGCAGCTTGCGAGCGTTTACGCTCATCGAGCTGCTCGTCGTGATCGCCATCATTGCGATCATGGCGAGTCTGCTCTTGCCCGCGCTGGCGGCGTCCAAAAGCAAGGCTCGAGGTATCGGGTGCATGTCTAATGAACATCAGCTCGGTTTGGCCTTCACCATGTATGCCGATGACAACCAAGGGTTGCTACCGGAAACCACTCACAACTACGGCACGGGCGACGACGCCACGAATCACGTCTGGATTTATACGCTCAAATCTTATGTTGGAAATGTGGACAAGATCCGACTCTGTCCATCCGACCCGCAGGCCGCGGCGCGACTCCACAATCATGGCACCAGTTATATCCTCAATGAATATACGTCGGTAGATAAAGAAGACCCGTTTGGCGGTGTGTTGGAGTCTTATCGCAATCTAAATCGTCTAAAAATTCCCACCTCCACGTTCCTCGCGTTCGACACCTCGGACACCAACGGGCCGACGATTTCCGCGGATCACACACACTCGCGCAACTGGTTCAAAGGGTGGGATGCCGTTATTTTCGACATCCGACCTGACCGCCATTTCACGGGCTCAGCCCGCGCTGACCATTCTGGCGGCACGGCCAACTACCTCTGTGCCGATGGCCATGCCGAATCCATCAAAGCCGCCTTATTGAAGCGGCGCATTGATGCCGGTGACAACTTCGCCCAACCCCCTGAATAACCCCTTTTCTCGTCCAAATAGCGCTCCCCGCATGGTTTGTCGTATCCCTATGAAATCAACGCTCTCCGCCTTGTCTGTGCTGCTGCTCGGCTGGACCACGGTCCACGCCGACCTCCGATTCTTGGGCCATGGTCACACCGACCTCGCGCTCAACTATACGACGAATGAGTGCATTCTCGTCGTGGGCGAACTCGGCAAACTTGCGCTTCCAGGTGGCACGCCGTTCGGTAACGAAGGCGACCCATTGTATATCATTCCGCAGAGCCAGAACCCCGATCTGCTCTATCTGGGCATCTCGACTGAAGGGATTGCCGGGGGAGTTTTTCAGGGAAACCTGAATGTTCGGCTCAAGTCGATCAATGGTCCGGGTCAGTTCTTTTTATGGCAGGCGAGTTCGTTTGGCGATTTCAATGTGAAGATGAACACGGCCGATGGCATTTCTGCCGCCGACCTGACCACACCCCTGTTCGGCAGCCACGAGTACTACAATTGGGTTTTCACGGCGCGGGGCCTTTATCACTTGACATTCCAAGTCGTCGGTCGGCGCCTCGGCGATACTGCGGACATCACCAGTGCGGACACCCCGTTCACGTTCCAAGTTTTGCCACTACCGGCCGCAGCAGCCATCCTGCGTACAACTCAAGTCCCGGCGAACGGCGACCTGCAAATCGAGATCACTGGCAGTTCTGGCGTAACCTATCGCCTCGAAACCAGTGGCGACCTGAGCCACTGGATCGTCCTCAAAAACGTCACGCTGACGGGCGCAACGGCCGCGGTCGCTGTACCCACCAACGACCAGAAGTTGTTTGTGCGCGCCATCGCAAAAGAACTTGATTGATTGCTTGAACGGCTCACTCATTGATCGTGCTACTCAGCATGAACTTCGCGAAATTTAAGTTGGGCATTTGGGGGTGCGCCATGGTGATCGTTCTTGGCGGGTGCGGCGGCAAGCCCGACTCGACGACGGCCGCCAGTGGCACGCCCCACTCGCACGAACACAAGCCGCCACATGGCGGCACCCCAATCGTCCTGGGCCACGAGGAATTTCACCTCGAACTCGTTCGCGATGCCGCTGCTGGAAAGCTCACGGCCTACGTCATGGACGCTGAGTTAGAAAACTACGTTCGCTCCACCGCTACTACGTTTGACGTGGACGTCGTCGCATCGCCGGACGGTCATGGCTTAGTGTTCCGAGCGATTCCAAATTCGGCCACCGGCGAAATCGTTGGCGACACCGCCCAATTCGAGGCCCAAGCGGACTGGTTGAAAACCACGTCGAATTTCGACGCCGTACTTCGGTCAATTCCGGTCCGTACGAAATTCTACACCAACGTTTCGTTCAATTTCCCCAAGGGTAACGACCACCAATAGGTCCAATCACCTCTTCGTTTGCTCCGCTCGTGGATCGTGGGCGCGACCCGATCCATCCGCTCCACTCTCCGCGAGTTTGGGTTGACGAAACCACTCGGCGGTGTCTTATTATCAGTAAGTTTACTAAGTCACCTAACTTATGTCTGAAGTTGCTGTTGAGAATGATCCGAAAGTGAAGCCGCCCACGAAAAACGAGCTGTTGAAGCTCGCGATTCCAACTTTGGCCGGCCATCTAGCGGCCACTCTGAACGATGCCGCCGCCATCTGCTTTTCAACCGATGATGAGCAATTCCTCAAGTTTCATGGCATTTATCAGCAGGACGACCGAGACCGGCGCAAGATTGCCAAACATTACATGTGGATGATCCGGGGTCGTATCCCCGGTGGAGTGCTGTCTGCGAAGGGCTATCTCGTTTACGATGCCCTCGCCACCAAGTATGGCAACCAGACCCTGCGCCTGACCTCCCGCCAAAGCATTCAGTTCCATGGAGTGGTAAAGGTCGGCTTAGGACCCCTGATGCGCGAACTGAATTTGGCCATGATGGACACGCTCGCGGCCTGCGGCGACGTGAATCGCAATGTCATGGCCCCGGTGACTCCCGCTCGCAGCGAGGCTCACCAGACGTTGCTCGGGGACGCCCGCCGCGTCAGCGAAGCGCTCCTGCCCAAAACCAAGGCCTATCACTCCATTTGGGTTGAAGGCGTGCAACTCAAGCTGGATGAACCCGCAAATCTCGAATTCGTCGATCCTCTCTACGGGAAACAATACCTGCCTCGAAAATTCAAAACCGCTTTCGCTCTCGGGCCGGTCAATGACGTCGATCTCTTTACCAACTGCATGGGATACATTGGGATCGAAGCCAACGGCCAACTCCTCGGCTATAACCTCGCAGTGGGTGGCGGGCTAGGTCGAAGTCATGGCAATGATGCCACCTATCCGCGCTTGGCCGACGTGATTGGTTTCGTCACCCGTGACCAACTGGTGGAAGTCTCACGGACCGTTCTCACCATCCACCGAGATTTTGGTGATCGGACCGATCGAAAACACGCTCGCCTCAAATATATCCTCGAAGAGCGCGGTGCAGCGTGGTTCCGGGCAGAACTGGAATCTCGTTTGGGCTATCGTCTAGGAGAAGCCCGCCCCTACGCATTCACTCAACAAGGCGACACCTTTGGGTGGGGAACCGCCGCGGATGGCACCCGCTATCTGGGACTGTACGTTGAGAGCGGACGCGTGAAGGATCTGCCTGATTATCAGTTGAAAACTGCACTCGTCGAAATCGCCCAGAAATTTGAGACCGAGGTTCGCATTACGCCCTCGCAAAACTTGGTGTTAACGGGTATTAAACCCGCCGCCGAAGCGCCGATTACCACATTGCTGGCCGCGCACGGTATCCCGGTGGCAAATCAAACGAGCGCCCTGCGCCGCAATGCGATGTCTTGCCCTTCGATGCCCACCTGCGGCCTCGGTTTGGCCGAGAGTGAGCGGTATTTGCCCCGTTTGATGACCGATCTCGAAGGCGTCATGAAAGACCTCGGTCTGAGCGACGAAGAAATCATCATTCGCATGACCGGCTGCCCCAACGGCTGCGCTCGACCCTATATGGCTGAAATTGGCCTTGTGGGTAAAGGCCCCGGTCGCTATCAGGTTTACCTCGGTGGCAATGAATCCTGCACACGCCTCAATCGCCTCTACAAGGACGTCGTCAAAGAACCCGAAATCGTGAATGAACTCCGGCCCATCTTGACCCGCTACCAAGCGGAGCGTATCGGGCGGGAACGCTTCGGCGATTGGGTTGAGCGCGTCTTCTGGAAGGAACAGGCACCCGTAGCCAACTAATTCGATGACTCCCGATCAAATCGCCGCGGCCAATGCGGAAATGAACGCTCGTGGGCCACTCGATATCATTCGCTGGGCCATCTCCCAAGCGGGTGGTCGAGCCATTGTGTCCACCAATTTCCGCCCCTACGAAGCGGTACTCCTTCACCTGGTTACCCAGGTTCAACCGACGATCCCGGTCCTCTGGGTGGACCACGGCTATAACCGCCCGGCCACCTATCGTCATGCCGAACTCCTTCGCGACCGACTCAAGCTCGACCTGAAGCCCTACCTCCCGCGTTTAACCGCCGCTCATTATGATGCGGTGCATGGCGGGATGCCGGACCCCACTCCCGAAAACGAGGAACGAATCAAGGCCTTCAGTACCGTCATGAAACTGGAGCCGTTCCAGCGGGGCATGAAGGAACTCGCTCCTACGATTTGGCTGACGGCGTTGCGCAAGGTCCAAAATCCCAATCGCGCCGGCCTCGATCTTATCAGCGCCGACGCCAATTTCGGCGCGATCAAGGTCAGCCCAATCTTTGGATGGAGCGATGCCGAAATGGAGGCTTACCTCAAACAACACGCGTTGCCCAATGAATGGGATTATTTCGATCCTGCGAAAGCAGATGATAAGCGGGAGTGTGGACTCCACGCCGCTTGGGGCGGAAAAGCGGTCAATCATTGATCTGAATTCGGTCTCTTTCGCCAACTGTCGCCATGAGTAGCTACCACCTCGATCATCTCCAATATCTCGAAACGGAGGCGATTCACATTATGCGTGAAGTGGCCGGGGAGTTTGAGCGGCCCGCTATTTTATTTTCTGGAGGTAAGGATTCGATCTGCCTTTTGCGCCTCGCCGAAAAAGCGTTTCGCCCGAGCGAAATTCCCCTGCCGTTCCTGAATGTCGATACCGGACATCATTTCCCTGAACTAAACGATTTCCGCGACCGTCGAGCGGCACAACTCGGTGGCAAACTCATTATTCGGAAGGTTGAAGATGCCATCGCGGCCGGTATTGCGATCCCAAGCCCGGGAGAAATCAGCCGCAACAAACTTCAAATTCCTACGCTGCTCGCCGCCCTTGAGGAATTCCGCTTCGATTGCGCCATCGGCGGTGCCCGCCGGGACGAAGAAAAAGCCCGCGCCAAAGAACGTTTCTTTAGCTTCCGCGATTCATTCGGCCAATGGGATCCCAAAAGCCAACGACCCGAAATCTGGAATCTCTACAACGCCCGGATCAATCCGGGCGAGCATATGCGGGTCTTTCCGCTCTCAAACTGGACGGAAATGGATGTCTGGGAATATATTCAACGCGAACAATTAGAGGTGCCGACCCTCTATTTTAGCCACCGCCGACTCTGCGTGCGGCGGCAAGGGCAATGGCTGCCGGTAACCGACATTCTCCCGCCCAAACCCAAAGAAGATGTCCGTGAACTCGTGGTCCGAGTTCGGACGATTGGCGATATTATTAGCACCGGCCTGGTCGAAAGCCCCGCCGATTCCGTCGAGGACATCCTCAAAGAGATTGCCGCCGCTCGCGTCACGGAACGGGGTTCCCGCGCTGACGACAAGGCGAGTGAAGCCGCGATGGAAGACCGAAAAAAGCAGGGCTATTTTTAATAGCCTTCGATCGCCCGACCCGTAGCCCTTGTTCACGATTGACCTTTTTGCCCGTAGCCCATGCCTCATACCACTGTTCCTACCATCGAGCTTCTCCGTTTCAACACCTGCGGCTCAGTCGATGACGGCAAGTCCACCCTGATCGGTCGGCTCCTCTACGACTCCAAGTCGCTCATGGAAGACCAGTTGGAGGCCCTGGAACGTTCCGCGGACATCACGGGTGGTGGACAGATCAACCTCGCCAATCTGACCGATGGTCTCCGGGCGGAACGGGAGCAAGGGATCACAATTGATGTCGCCTATCGCTATTTTGCGACACCTCGTCGAAAATTCATTGTCGCTGATACCCCGGGCCATGTGCAATACACCCGCAACATGGTGACCGGCGCTTCGACCGCGAATCTGGCCATTGTTTTGGTCGACGCCCGCCAGGGGGTGATCGAGCAAAGTCGGCGTCATACGTACCTCGCGTCTCTCTTGCGTATTCCTCACCTCGTCATCGCCGTCAATAAGATGGATCTCGTCGGATGGTCTAAGGACCGCTACGACGAAATTCGTGCGGATTTCGAAGATTTTCTTCCGCGCCTCGATATGAAGGATATTAAATTCATCCCCATGAGTGCGCTAATTGGTGACAACGTCGTGGAGCCGTCCAAACACACTCCTTGGTATGTTGGACCCACACTCCTGGGACATCTCGAAACCGTTCATATTGCCAGCGATTGGAACCTCAATGGTTTTCGATTTCCCGTGCAATGGGTGAATCGCCCAAACGATCCCGCGAACCCGGCCTTGCATGATTTCCGCGGGCTGAGTGGACAGATCGCGGGTGGAATTATCAAGGTGGGTCAGAAAATAATGGTTTTGCCGAGCGGCCAGAAGACGACGGTGAAACAGATTCTGACTTATAATGGGCCGGTTCCGATCGCCTTTTGTCCCCAGAGTGTCACCCTGGTATTAGAGCATGATCTTGACATAAGTCGGGGAGATTCGTTGGTGGGCCTCGATTCCTTACCTGGGGCTGCGAGTGAATTGGAAGCGAAGGTTTGTTGGATGCACCCGCGACCCTTGCAACGGGGTCGTAAGTATTTTCTCAAACACGGCAGTCGAACGGTTCAGGCACTCGTGACTTCATTGGATTATCGGATTGATATCGAAACCTACGAAGCACAACCTGAGCCCACCGAACTCGCGATGAACGACATCGGCGGCATCCGGATCAATACCGCTAAACCTTTGATTTACGACGGGTATGCGACCAATCGCTTGACCGGTTCCTTCATTTTGATTGAACAAGGCACTAATGCGACGGTGGCTGCCGGAATGTTGCAGCCACCGCTGGAAGCCGTGAAGCCCGAATATAACGACTTCGCCATTTGAGGAGTCGAGACCGGCCCTCAGCTCCCTTTATTTACTCAGGAAGCCCTTATGCCCGGCCGGTTTCGGGGCCGGGTACGGATAGATATCGGGTATCACGCGCACGTCCGTCGTGAGTTTCAGGGGCACTGGCGCGCCGACATCATAGGTACACTCGACCATATACGCGGTCCAACCGGCGTCCGGTGCGTGGAGGGTGACGGTTAACTCTCCGTGGGCGTCTGGAATGAGCACGGTGTTCGTCCATTTCGCACCCAGTGTTTCGAGACGGAAATCCCGATGCAACGGGTTCGTGGCCTGCCATAATTTGACGGCTTGGGGGCGATCTTGCAGGGTGATCTTCGCAGTTTCCGGGGTGGGATGAGTCCAGTTAAAGCGGGGTTGCGGCGTTTGATTGATCGTGAGATGGTGCCAAGCGAGGAGTGTCTCATAGGCATCCGAGCCTTTCAGCGAATGATCCGCATTGGGTACATAGCGCAAAAATTTGGGACCTTGGAGTTGCTCGAAATAGAACTGGGACGAGTCCGGTAGAAAAAACTGATCCCCGCAGGCATTGATCAGCAGCTTGGGCATGGTGAGTCGATCCCGGTATTCAAACGGGTCTTCAATTTTGAGCAAGGCCGCGTACTCCGGGGTTCCCTGCCAATCCATGACCCCTTCGGCCACGTAATCGCCGACCGCCGGAGCCCAAAACCCGTAAGCCCGCCAGTGGTGTAGAAAGGAAGGTTCGAGATTCAACATGTCGATCACGATCGGAGCAATCGCCACCACGCGCCGATCTACCTCCGCCGTCGCCCACGTCGTCCAACCCCGCTTAGAACCGCCAGCAACCACAAAGGTATCTACTTTGGTATTGCCACCCTCGGCAGAACCACAGAATGCGGTGATCGTATCCAGGGCGCGAACCGCCGATTTTGCCATGGCGAGACGGGTGATCCAACGAGGGTCCCCACCTTTGAGAAACTTAGCCCAACCAAAGGCCAGAATCTCGTCCTCACCCCGTTCTTTGCCGTCGCCGACAAATACCAACGGTTCGCTGGGAACCTGTTTCAGTTCGGCAATGATCGATTTCGTTGCGAGCGCAATTTTCGCCATTTCCTCTGACGGCTTGGGTGGTTTGAGGTCTCGGTTATTGCCCCCGGTAATGAAGAGAAGAGCCGTGGGATGTGCCACCTCGGGCGGTCGATAAATACTGAGCCAATGACGCCACACGACGCGGTCCACTTCATTGGTCGTCAACCACGATTGAGAGGTTAGATCTACTGAGCTCAACGTCACCCCTCCTGGCAACGGGGTGTTGGTGACCCAGTGCCACGCGTAAGCCGGATCCGGTGCGGCCACGTACCGATCCAGGGCAGTAAGTCGATCGGCGGGCACAATCCGATGAGTTGGACTGAGGGCCACCGGCGCGGGAGGAGCCACCACCGGGGTTGCACCGAGCCCTTTGGGCGCGCTTTCGGCAGTCGTCGTCGGTTGGGGATTCTGACAGCCCTCGAACAAAACGAGTGGCAGCGCCAGCAGCGGTAGGACGTAATGGAGGGATTTCATCGAGTGCGGCCGACGACACTGCGCAATCCAGGATGGGTTGGCCACAGATTTGAAGTTTTATTAGCCCGTTAGAGCGTGCGCCCCCTTTTCGTCCGCGAAAGGGGCGCTAGTGTCGTTCGTGCCTCTCCCGTTGACCATCGTCTCTAATGCCTTGGCCGCCGTCCAGGATCACACCCGACGATACCAAGATTTCACCTACGTCTACCCCGTCATTTCGCGCCGGTCGCGTGGGCTTTCGATTGGCATCAACCTCAACCCCGACAAAATCTGCAACTTCGATTGCGTCTATTGCGAGGTGGATCGGACCTTGCCGGGAAAGCGCAAAGACGTAGACCTGGGACAAGTCCACGAAGAGCTGCGTTGGCTGGTCGGCCACGCACTCAGCGGCAGTCTAGGCCTTGAGCCCAAATTCGATGAGGTGCCAGAACTCAGTCGGGTCGTGCGGGATATTGCCTTCAGCGGTGATGGCGAGCCTACCATGGTTCACAATTTTGATGCCTGCGTGCAAGTGGCGATTGACGTAAAGCGCGAGTTGGGTCTTGCGGACACCCGCATTGTTTTAATCACTGACGCCGCCGGTCTTGATAAAGCCACCGTCAAAACCGGTCTTGCTTTAATGGACGGCCACCAAGGAGAAATCTGGGGCAAGCTCGATGCGGGCACGGAAAAGTTCTATCATCTGGTGAATCGGAGCGCGGTGAAATTTGACCGAATTTTGGCCAACCTCCGAGATACTGCTCGATTACGACCGATTATTATTCAGAGTTTATTTCTCAAAACCCACGGTTCGATGATGGGGCAGACTGAACTCGAAGCCTATTGTGATCGGCTGAAGGAAATCATTTCGTTGGGTGGCCAAATCCGAGAAGTTCACGCTTACACCGTGGCGCGTCCGACGCCGGAGCCCTGGGCCACCAAGTTAACGGCCGTTGAATTAGAAACGATTGCCGAAACCATCCGTCGAAGAACCGGCCTCACCGTCGCCGCGTTTGAATAGATAGCCAAGTCAGGCGGCGAGCTAACGACCTCAATGATATCGGTGGCCTGCAAGCCCTGCCGCAACCAGGCTTCATCCAAGACGCTGTTGGTTCATTTCATTGGAGATTGTTTTACAATGAACCTCATCCCATCTGCGGGCGCATAGCCGCTAGAATGATGGGCACCTGGATCCAGGGATCTTCCTTTAGTTCGTATTCCAAGGCCACCCAACCGGAATAACCGGCGTCACGAAGGAGTTTAGCCGTCCGCGGAGCGTCGCCGGGCTGTTTCTCTTTGGCGCCGCGGGGGTGGACGAAGGCCTTGTATTGAACATTGACCGCGTACGGGGCGCACTTGGCCAGATCTCCCCACGGATCGTCCGTTTGGAAATTTCCTGTATCGAGGTTAATTCCCACCCAGGAGGATTTCACGGCTCGGACGATCTCCAGAAGATCATCGGCCTCGGCCACAATTCCGCCGTGATTTTCAATCCCCAGAAATATCCCATGCTGGCCCGCCGCCTCCGCGCATTCTTCCAAAGCCGCCACACAAAGCCGCTTAGCTTCTTCTTTTGTTTGGCCCTCCGCGGACTTTCCAGCGAACACCCGGATATGCGGCGCGCCCAAAATAGCGGCGAGTTCGATCCACCGCTTCACGCCGGCGATCTCAGCGTCGCGTTTTTCGCCAAGCGGAAGCGTAAAGTTATTGCCCACCGCAGTCCCGCTAATCGTAACCCCGCGCAAATGGGCGTGTCGCCGCAATTGAGTCAGGTATTCGACGCCCGGGTCCGGCTTAAAATAGTAACTCGTCAACTCAGCTCCAGGAACGTCATTTTCTGCGCAAAAATCGATGAACTTGAACAAGTCCATCCGGGCCGGAGGGCCGTCCTTTTTTGCGATTAAATCATCGCGAAAAGAATAGGCAGCCAAAGCGAGGCGCAACCGGGCGGCTCCTTTGACCGGGTGCAACGGGGCAACCGCTCGAAGGTAGGGCGCGAAAGCGGCAGCCGCGGAGGTGGCGACAAAATTTCGGCGAGAGATCATCCACCCAGCGTGACGCCCGCCCGCCGCCCCGCAAGTGAGCATCGCCCCGAAGCGAACCGCGGGTAAACACGGATAAACACCGATAACAAAAGGATGAGGCCGTCGGCGCGTAACCTACTGTGGTGTCCGTGCGGGCCAATCGCTGAAAGTTTCTGATCCTACGCCCGACAACGAAATTATTTTAGGCGTAACAAAAGACTTAGTTCGTGAACTC
>JAYVTS010000174.1:0-15060 GCA_043788645.1 Verrucomicrobiota bacterium | reverse complement strand
GGGGTTCGTTTGCTGCGAGACCGAGGCGTTGACGAACAGAATCCCGCAGGTTTTGCCACACGGTGTGACCGTCCCAGACCGCCATCGGGGTGAAAAGATCACGTTCCATCGCGGCCTTTCCTTCGGTGGTGGTGACGACGACGACGCGTTGGGGCGCGATGGGCTCAACCTCGCCTGCGAGTGCCCAGACTGTTTCGGTAAGGACAGCCGGGGACATTCCGGTGACGGCGAGGAGCACGGTTTCCGAATCGTTCGTCATAGTCGGCAGGGTGCATGAGACTCGATCAAAACACGAGTCAATGGACGTCCGCGGACGTCGACGGCCGGTGCCAACCACTCGATGCCCGGTATTTACGCGCCGGGCGGGCAGCGGGGCGCTGGCCGGTCCGAAATTTCCCGGGGCGGGTGCCGCCTCGACACCCACGCGCGACGCAGGGAGCGCGCCTCGGGGACATCCTCCGTACTGGTTACCAACTCTCCTGCCCCTTTTTTGTGCGCCGGGGGTCTCGTGTCACCCAGCCGGAAGACCCGACGCCTTCGCGCCGGGCGGCCAGCGAGGGCGCCGGCCGGTCCGAAATTTCCCGGGGCGGGTGCCGCCTCGGCACCCACGCGCGACGCAGGGAGCGCGCCTCGGGGAGCTCACCCGACCTGTTTCAAGAGTTGGGTCAGGTAGGGTAGGAGTTGCTTCTTTCGGCTCACCACTCCCACCATTTCAAAAATGCCAGGTTCACGCTCTGGATACTTGATGTGACCTCGTAGCTTCGGATCGCCCGAAACAATCAGCAGGGAAATTTGCTGCACTACGTCGGTCACAAACAAGGCGGAGAAAAAATAGCCTTGGCTCGCTCGATAGGCGTCCAAGGCCGCGACGACTTCCTGGCGGCATTTCCAAAACCGATCAAATCCCAGCTCTTCAATCTGTGCCACGGTAAAGCGGTGGTGTCCTTCCACGTACTCTTTGCAATCCGCGGTGATGGCTTGGGCGGCGGTTTTGGAGGTCAAGACGGATCCCGACAAAAACAACTGTGCGGTGAATTGGGTGGCGTTCACTCCCGCGATTTTCTCCAATCGACCCAATATCTCGGCATCCTGCTGCGTGGTGGTGGGTGAGGTGAGGTTCAGGGTGTCGGAGACTAACCCCGCCAGCAAACATCCGGCGATGGAGGGGGTGAGTTCAACGTTCTGGCGGAAATAACAATCCGCCACAATGGTGCAGGTGGACCCCACCGGTTCGTTGCGAAATAGAATCGGTTGAGGGGTGGTAAACGGGGCCAATCGGTGATGGTCAAGGACCTCTAGGATTTCTAATTGATCGGCACCTTGCACCGCTTGGGAAAGTTCGTTGTGATCGACCAGGATCAACTGACGCGCGATTTTCTTTAGGAAATCGGACTTGGTCAATATGCCGACCACCCGTCTCTCGTCGTCGGTGATGGGAAAGGCTTGGAATTGGGAGGCGGCCGCGACGGGTTGTATTTCGCTGAGTAATTCCTCATCTCTGAAGGAGAGAAAATCGTCTCGCAAGAGGTGTTCGACGGCGATGGACGATCTTGCCAGCATGGCGGTGGTGGTGGAATCGTGGGGCGAGAGGATAATGGAAACTTCGTTATTCTGGGCAATGGCGCGAATATCCGGACTGATGTCATAGCCGCCGGTGATCACGAGCACGCGCGCGCGGCTTTCCACGGCAAGTCGTTGAATATCTTCGCGATCTCCGACCACGACGATGAGTTTTTCTGGGGCGTAGTTGCCTAAGCGGGCGGCGAAGGACGCCGGTTTCATGGCGCCGGTCATGAGGACTAGGTCTTCTTCTCGGTCCGGCTCGAACCCACACAGCAATTTGCCGTTCAAGGTTCTTGCGAGACTTCGTACGGTGGCCAGAACGCGGCGGGAATCAAAGATCCGATTCGGAGACGGAAAGAAGAACTTGCTCGCTTTGAAGACGGACATGAGCCCGAGGCAGCGACGTTCGGAGTCCAGTACCGGGAGGACGCGGATATTCCTGGCATCCATGAGTGCGAGGGCCTCGACGACCGTGGTGCGGGGCGGGACGGAGAGCACGTTGGCCTGCATGACATCGCGGACTCGCGGCGAGACGTCTGGCACAAAACGGGGTGAGGGCAGACAAAACGTTCTGAGTACAAACTCAATGCGATCATTCAGTTCACCACACCGGGCGGCCACCACGTTGCGCGTGCCGGTGCGCATTTTGAAATCGGTGTACCCGATGGCGGAACAAATAGCGTCGGTGTCCGGATTCCGGTGACCAATGACAAGAATTTCACTCATGCGGCGTTGCTTTGAATAAGGGATTTCTCGCCGAGTTCAAAATTCACCTATGAACCCAAAGTGTCTAATCTTGGTGTGCTCTTGCGGCGATTCGTTTTTGAAATCACCCAGAGTCGTCAGATAGTCTGTTGAATTGAAGGCTTGATGAATCGTCCAGCCCCTACAGATGCGCATCCGTCGCGCCCTCAGCAGGCCGCGGAGACTGTGCCCAGGCATAAACGGGATGTACCGGTCCTGTTACCGCGTGGGTGGTGGCTTTGGTATGCCCCGCTGGCAGCCGGGTTGGCGGTCGCTTTGGCGTTGGGTGGGAGCTTGGCGCCGGGGGTGAGCGGGCATCCGAGAGTGTTTTTTGGTGTTTTCGCCGTTGGGTTGGGCGTCATTGGACTCGCCTTTTATCGCGTACGCCGAGATTTCCTACAGGTATGTGGGGAAGCAGCGGCGTTGCGAGAGGTGAACGCGGAACTCGAAGCCAGGGTTCGTCAAGGCACGGCCGAGCGTGCCCAAAGTGATGCGGCCCGGCAACGCGTGTCGGCTCATTTCAACGAGATCGTTGGCTCGACGATGGATGCCATTGTATCCGTTGATCGCGACAAAAGGATCACGCTCTTCAATACGGGCGCAGAAAAACTGTTTCAATGTCCGGCCTCAGAGGCCATGGGTGGGTCGATTGATCGTTTTTGGCCGGTTCGGTTGAGGGAAGAGTACGGCCAGCATCTGGAGGGTTTGGGCCTGAACGACGCTTCTCGTCGCTCGGAGGAGGGGTTGCGCAGTTGGCGGGGCATTCGCGCTGACGGCGCGGAATTTCCGATTGAAACGTCGATTTCTCGGATCGAAACCGGGCAGCCGAGGCAGGTAACGCTAATCCTGCGGGACATGACCGAGCGGCAGCGGGTTGAGGAAGCGTTGCGGACGGCGGAAGAGCGTTTTTCGAAGGCTTTTCATGCCAGCCCATTGGGGATTGCCATCAGTACGTATCCCGAGGGATTGTATGTGGATGTGAACGAGCAGTTTAGTCAATTGTTGGGCTACAGCCGGGAGGAAGTGTTGGGGCGTCGTGCGGTGACTTTAGGGGTTTGGAGCCGTCCGGAACAGCGAGCCGAAATCGTGCGCCGGATTGAGGCGGGTGAAACGGTGCGGGACGAGGTGTGTGTGTTGCGCACCAAAGCGGGTGAGTTGCGAACCGCGGTGGCAGCTGTGGAACGGATTGTCTTGGGCAATCAACCCTGCTTGCTCTTTATCAATTACGATATTTCGGCGCGCCAACAGGCACAACAGGACGCCGCTCGTGAGCAGGCTCGGTTCCGCTTCATCTTCGATTCGATGCCGGTTGGGATCACCTGGATGGAGCGGGGGAACTGGGCTAGCCGGATGGTCAATCCGGCCCATGTTCGGATTTCTGGCGTGCCCGCGGATCAATGCCAACGGTTGGATCTGTATCGCCTGGCGACCCATCCGGACGATCGAGCCCGGCACGATGAATTCCACCAGCAACTTTCAGCTGGAGAACGCGACTATTATCGGCTGGAAAAGCGCTATTTGCGCGCTGATGGGACGATTTTTTGGGTGGAATTGACCGTCCGAATCTTTCGCGATCTGGCCGGTGGGGGTGCACAAGAAATTAGCACGTTGGTCGATGTGACACCGCACAAACTGGCGGAGGCGAATCTACGGAAAATGGAAGAGCAATGTCGGCAGGCGCAGAAAATGGAGGCGGTGGGCACGATGGCGGGTGGGATTGCGCATGATTTTAATAACATGCTGACCGCGATCATTGGCTATACCGAGATGGCGAAAGGTCAGCTGAAGAATGATCCGGATGTGGATGAGTATCTCTCGGCGGTGCTTCAGGCCGGAGTGCGAGCGCGGGATTTGGTGCGTCATCTTCTGACGTTTAGCCGACAGCCGACCCAACAGCGTCGGCCGGTACGTCTGGATCTGGTGGTGACCGAGGCGATGAAGCTCTTGCGGGCGAGCATTCCTTCGACGGTGGCGTTTGATCTCGCCATCGGCACGGAGTTACCGGCGGTGTTGGCTGATACGACGCAGATTCATCAAGTGCTGATGAACCTTTGCACCAATGCATCTCATGCCATGCGCGATCAACCGGGGCGTTTGGCGGTGCGGCTGGAAACCTGCACCCTGAACGCTTCGCAAGCCGAGGCGAACCCGAATCTGCGGCCAGGCGCCTATGTCCGTTTGGCGGTTTCCGACACGGGTTACGGGATGGATCAGGCGACGTTGAACCGCATTTTTGAGCCGTTTTTCACCACCAAGGATCCCGGGGAAGGCACGGGACTCGGATTGTCAGTCGTCTACGGTATCCTGCGCAGTTACGAGGGTGCGATGACCGTGGAGAGTCAGGTGGGTGAAGGGACCACTTTCCACCTTTATTTTCCGGTGCACACCGCGGGGGCGGTGGAAATGGCGGCCCCGGTCGCGGGAATTCCGGGCGGGAAAGGGGCACGTATCTTGTTGGTCGATGACGAGAGATTGCTGGCCGTGCTGGGGCAAAAAATGCTTGAAAGGCTCAACTACTCGGTCGTTTCCAAATCAAATGTGGTGGAAGCGCTCGCCTTGGTGCGGGCGAATCCCGCGGCGTTTGACTTAGTGATTACCGATCTGACGATGCCAGGGATGATCGGCACTGAATTTGCGCGGCTCCTGTTGGAAATCAGGCCCGATTTGCCAATCATTCTGACCACCGGCTATACGGCGAGCTTGACGGAAGAGCGAGTTCGGGCGATGGGCATCCGTGAACTGCTCCTCAAGCCTCAGACGGTTCAATCCTTGGGAACCGCTGTACACCGAGCGCTAGTCGGAAAAAATTAACCTGACACATGGCACGAATCCTAATCATCGAGGACGATGAAATGATCGCAAAAATGTTACGATCCGTTTTGGAGAAAGCGGGTTACCTCATCTCGGCGGCGTGCAACGGTAAGGAAGGGCTTTTGGCGCAACACCGGCAGCCGGTTGATTTGGTGATTACCGATCTGATCATGCCCGAAAAAGAGGGGATTGAAACCATCATCGAACTGCGGCGCACCTACCCGAGACTCAGAATTATCGCGATGTCGGGGGGAGGCCGAACGGCGGCGGCGGATTACCTCCAAATCGCCCGGCACGTCGGGGCAGCGCGAGTGATCGCCAAACCTTTTGGTATTGAAGAGATGGTGGCAGCCGTTCGTGAAGTCTTGGGCCGACCTCCCGAACCTAACTCGCGCTCATAATGTGAGGGGAACGTGCGAACGAGGCGCCGCTTCCGAAGCACCGGTTTTGGGACGGTTTTCCTTGAGAAAGCCGGGGGGGGGTAAAAAATTCCCCGTCAAGTGGCAAGAGAATCTGCCGATGTCCTGGTAAGAAACAGCGCCGGACCCGGAGCGTGGGGCTAAATCGAGCGGACCTCTATTTCTGTTCGCCCGAAAGGCAAGGATGCCTGCTGGCCAAACCACGATTTCCAGTGGACGAAGCGTCATACCATGCCAGTTCCTCTTCACTCGCTCGCTTTTGCGAACTCGACTCAGGATGCCGCGCCGATCTCGCAACGCGGGCTCGACGCCCTCCCACCGTTTGGGGCCGAAGTAATGGTCCTCGATCACGAAGGGAAAATTACGGCGGCCAATGAAGCTTGGCGGCAAGAACATGGGATCCCAACCGGGCAACCCTGTGTTGGGCTCACCTACGCCGCGGTCAGCGCCCGGCGGACTCGGAAAATCAGTGCCGACGATGCGCGGACGGCAGCGGATGGGGTTCGGCGAGTTTTGGCGGGCGAGTGCAAGGCATTTTCGTTGGAATACCGGAGCCATTCGCCGACCGGTCCGCGAAGCTTGTTCCTGCAGGTTTCTCCGTGCGGCGATACGGGGCGGGGCGCGGTGGTCGTTTGTCAAGACCTGACCGACACCCAGAAAACCGAAGAGGTTTCCGGCCGAAAAACTCATCCGGTGGAGTTGGCTGTTCGGGGCGCCAAACTGGGGGTTTGGGAATGGGATTTTCCGTCAGATTCAATCACGTTCTTTGAGGGCATGGGGCCGATCTCCGGGCTGCCTCCCGACCTCCGGCCCACGACGGGTGAAGCCTGGTTCGCCCGGGTGCATCCGGAAGATCGCGAAAGGGTCTCTCGCTCGTTTCAACGCGCCGTGCTAGGCCGCGAGCACTATGAAGTCGAATTCCGGATGGTATTGCCCGATCATTCCGTCCGCTGGGTGGCCGTCCGCGGCCAATGCGTCTGTGACAGTGCCGGGCAACCGTTGGCACTGACCGGGGTGGATCATGACATTACGAATCGCAAACAGGCTGAAAACAGCTTTCGCGAACGCGCCGTCTTTGCCCGATTAGCCAGTACGGTCGGGGTCGCGGTGACCCGTACGAGTGATCTCGCTATCGGCCTTGATCAATCCGCCCAGGCGATCGTCGAATGTTTGGAGGTCGCCTTGGTGGGTGTGTGGCTCGTCGATGAAAAGACAAATCAGCTCGGATTTATCGCCGGCGCGGGCGAACTCAAGAGTCTGGATGATCCCCGCTGCCAGGTCCCGGTGAGCCCCATCTTCCTTCGGCAGATCGTCGAAGAACGGCGAGCCCAGACGACGAATCAAGTGTCGGACGACGCCCTCATCAGTGATCCGCAGTGGGCGATCCGCGAGGGAATCGTCGTTTTTGCTGGCTTCCCGTTAATGGTGGATGAGCGGGTGATTGGGGTGCTGGGCGTGTTTGCCCGTCGGCCGTGGTCGGAATCCGAAGGGCGCGGCCTCGAAGAATTCGCCTCGACTTTCGCTCTATTTATCAGTCAACGGCAGGCCGTGAGCGCTCCCCCAAGGCGGGAGCAAAGACTGAAGGGAATCGTTGATTCGGATGTCGATGCGATGATTACCACGGACGTCCATCAGAAAATCATTAGCTTTAATGCGGCGGCCGAAAAAATGTTTGGCTGCGCGGTGGCACACGTTCTGGGGCAAACGGCGGACCTACTCGTTCCGGAGCGTTTTCGGGTGGCGCCGGGTACATTGCCCGACGCGAAGACCGCGATGGTCTGGGGGAGTCGGGGCCTACGAGCCAATGGAGAAGAGTTCCCCCTAGAAGCCGCGGTGTCGGTGCTCGATCAGGAGGGCCAAAAATTAACGACGATCATCGTTCACGACGTTTCCGAGCGCCAACGCTCCGAACATCGAATTCTCCAGTTAGATCGTTTTTACTCGGTTCTGAGCGATTTCAATCAGACCCTTATCAGTCGACCGGATTCGCAGGCTATGTTTGACGCCGCTTGCCGGATTGCCGTGGAGCAGGGTGGGTTTCATTTGGCTTGGCTGGGCTTGACCGCACCCGATGCGAAGCGGGTCGAGGAGGTAGCTCAGGCCGGCCGTTCGGGGCCTTATACCGATAAGCTGAACCTAAATTTAGAAGATAGTTCCCCGACCCGAGGTCCGGTCGTGGCGGCCATCAAGAATCGTGAGCCGGTCGTGTGCAATGACATTGAACAGGACCCGATGATGACGCCTTGGCGAGTCGATTCCCTGCGTCTGGGCTATCGGGCATGTGCCACGTTCCCATTGGAGTTTGAAGGGACGAGCCTGGGCGCCTTCAGTCTCTACGCGGATGAGGTGGGATTTTTTGACGAATACGAATTGCGATTGCTGGGGGAACTAGCGACGAGTATTGCCTTTGTCGTGGCGCTCAACGGGCGGGAAATGCAGCGGAGACGTCTGGAAGAGGAGTTAGCTGGGAGATCCCTCTTTCTAAAAGCCACGGTCGATGCCGCCCCGGACGGGATTTTGGTGGTCGATACCCAAGGGAATCATTTGCTGCAAAACCGACGATTGCTCGAACTTTTGAAGTTCTCGCTCCCGAATAGTCCAGAGCAGGAGCCCGCTCTGCGTCTGCAAGATCTGAGTAGTCAGGCCAAAAATCCCGAGCAATTTAGCGAAAAAATCGCGTATTTATTGGCTCAACCTCACGCCACGAGTCGAGATGAAATCGAATTGGTCGATGGCTCCGTGGTGGACCGGTATTCGTCTCCGGTTTATCACTCGTCTGGTCGGCATTACGGACGAATCTGGACGTTTCGAGACTTGACCGAGCGCCGAAAACTGGAGCAACAATTGCGTCTGGCCCAACGCATGGGAACGATTGGAAGCTTGACCGGCGGAATAACCCATGATTTTAATAATATCCTCGCGGCGATCATTGGTTATGCCGAGCTCGCCAAAATGCGAGTGAAGGACAATCCCATGGTGTCCGAGTACCTCACGGCGGTCTTGCAGGGTGGCGCTCGGGCGGTCGATTTGGTGCGCAATGTCCAGGCCTATAGCCAAGCGTCCGATCAGGAGCGCAAACCGATTCAATTACGGACAGTGGTCGCGGATCCGCTCAAATTGTTGCGCGCCTCGATCCCCTCTTCGATTGAATTTAGTCTTCGGCTCGCCACTGATTTGCCCACGGTCTGGGGTGATTCGATGCAAATTCATCGCGTCATGATGGATCTCTGCACGCGGGCGTGGCACTCGATGAAAGAGGTTTCCGGTCGGCTGGGGGTTGCACTGGAAAGTGTAACCGTCGATGCAAAAATGGCGGCGACTGAATCGGGGTTACGAGCGGGTCCCTATGTCCGCCTGACCATTAGTGATACCGGGCGGAAAAATGACCGCACTCCAAGAGATATTTTCTATAAACCTTATCAATCAACCGCGCATTCCGAACCTGGACTCCCTGGTGAGGGGATAACATTGTTGGAGGTCCAGAATATTATGGAGGGCCATAGCGGGGTGATCCTGGCCGCGATTCACCCCGAATTGGGGAGTTCGTTCCAACTCTATTTTCCGGCGGAAGTCTCGGAGCTAGCGGAGGTGGCGACGGCGGCGGACGTGGCTCCCAGCGGGAAGGGCGAACGGATTCTGTTTGTGGACGATGAAAAGCCACTCGCCCTGCTCGGCAAAAAAATGTTGGAAGAGCTTGGCTACGTCGTGGAATGCACCACCAACGTCGTCGAAGCTCTCGCCACGGTACGCCGCCAACCTCAAGGGTTTAATTTGGTGGTGACGGATCTCACCATGCCGGGAATGACCGGCGCGGATTTCGCTCAGCAGCTCCGGGGCATTCGGCCCAATCTACCGATTATTTTGACCACGGGTAATTCCGCCAGCCTGACCACGGAGCGGGTTCGGGAGCTGGGGATTTGCGAACTGCTGCACAAGCCGCACACCGTTCATTCTCTCAGCGCCGCCGTTCATCGCGCCTTGGGCCAGCCAAAGTTGGCCTAACGATCGAACGTTGGCGACCTCTCGGACCGGACTAGCCGCGATCAACCGTAAAGAACCGGAATCCCTCTCTTTTCTTGAATTCTGGCACGAGGGGACGGCGGTCAGCTCTCGGGACTATGAGTTTGAGTTTGAGTTTGTGTCCGGTTTCCCGTTGCGCTGGGAATGTGCTTTGCTCCTCCCGAGATGAATCTGGATTTGTATTGCACCTTCATGCGGGAACTCGCGGTCGCCAGTGGGGACGTCATTTTACCGTATTTTGGCCGGAAAGATGTCGGGCTAGAACTCAAAGCCGATGAAACGCCGGTGACGCGGGCGGATCGGGGCGCGGAGGAGGTCATGCGACGAATGATTGAACAGCGGTTTCCCGAGCACGGGATCGTGGGCGAGGAATTGGGGACGCAGCGGGTGGACGCCGAATTCGTATGGGTTTTGGACCCGATTGACGGTACCAAGTCATTTATTTCGGCAATCCCGTTATTTGGGACGTTGATTGGATTGTTGCATCAAGGTCGGCCGGTTCTCGGGTGCATTCACCAACCCGTGTTGCGGCAACTCATGTTGGGTGACGGCAAAACGACCACGCTCAATGGCTCGCCGGTCCGGGTTCGACCCTGTCCGGAGTTACGCCAAGCGACGCTCCTGACGACGGATCCGACCTATCCGGCCAAATTTCAATCCGCCGCCGGCTATGCCGCACTGGAACAGCAGGTGCGATTGAGTCGTAGCTGGGGTGATTGCTATGGCTATCTTTTAGTAGCGGCGGGTTGGGCGGATGTGATGGTAGATCCCATTATGAATCCGTGGGATCTGCTGCCGGTGGAGCCCATTATTCGCGGAGCAGGCGGGGTCATTACCAATTGGCAAGGTCAGCCGGCCAATCATCTCGGCGCGACCTCAGCCGTGGCGAGCGCGCCCGAGATTCATGCGGACGTGATACGAATTCTCCAAGGCCAGGGCGTCGGCGCTCCCAATCGATAACTCGCGCGGGTCGAGACTTTGGCCAGGAAGGTAGAGCGGAGACACCCTCGTTCTATTGGCGATCCGCCACTCAAGAAATCCAAGGTAGAACTTGACTTACTTCGCTCTCCTTCACAGCCTGATGTTACACCGGTTCCTCATGTTTTAAGTATTAAATGGCGAGTGCTTGTCCCGACGAAATTCGGTGAGTTACCTGGATCCATGTCTCCAAACCAACCCCTTTTTTTTCGTATGAAATTGCCGCCGTCAATCGGTTGGTTGCCCACGGTGTTCCTGGGGTGTTCTCTGTTTTGGACGGCCGGTTGTCGGACGGTGGATTCCGGCGGCGTTCAGGCTTTCGCTTCGGGCGTCACCGCGGCCAAAATCCAAACGCAGCTGACTTTCTCCAGTTTGGCCAAAATGACACGCGAAGATTCGGTCGATTTTGCGGCGACCCAACCCACCCTGAAAGCGACGAACCTGGTCAGTGTGCCGAGCACTGAAGCGGCCGCCGCATGGGAAGATCTATTTTCGGTCCTCGAAAAATATGGGCAACGCCTGGCGTCCCTATCGGGGGCGAACGCAACCAAAAGCACCGAAGATTCGCTCGGTTCATTGGCCCATCAATTCAAGGAAACCGCCGGAAATCTTGAGCGCGAAGGTTTGCTTACCGGCACGGCCAAAAATTCCGCTCATCTTGCGACCGGTTTTTCCGAGGTCGCTGGTCTCTTGTTGCGCGCTCACACTCAAGTCCAAGCCCGGCGTCTGTTCCGCGAAACTGACGCGGCGATGGCCAGCATCTTCACTGGCTTAGCCGAGGCGATTGGGGCGACCTCAAAAGAGGGCCTCCGACACCTCATCTACGCCCATTCGGATCAACGGAAGGCGGAGAAGCAGGTGGTGTTTCTGGGGGCGAAACCCGCCGAGCGCCGTCGTGTGACCCAGGAATTTTCTGACCTTTTGACGGTTCGAGAAACTCAGGACCTGGCGCTGGCGTCTTTGCGACGATCCTTTCTTGCCCTCGTCGAGGCTCATCATGCGCTCGCCCAAGGCCAGCCTTTCGAGGCCCGGAACGCGATGGACGTGCTCGAGTCCGAACTCAAGCACGCCCGCGAATTTCAGGCCGCAGTGATCCCTAAACCGAACCGCTAACCCCGCACCGACCCGTGGCCATGAATGACTCACTGAAAGAAATGCTCGATCTGTTGCTCGCCCAGCACGATGCCCTTTCGACCCGGTTAGACGACGTCACGGAACCGGCTGAAGCGCGAGCGGTCATTGCCGAAATGCAGGAGCTGCTTCGTCGAGCGGACCTGGTGCAAAACCTCCTGCTCATGGCCACCACAAAGCGGTTGGAAGCGGCCATTGAACGCGTGCGCGCGGCGGATCAAGAACTGACTCAACAGCTCAAGAAACTCGCCCATACCAACCAGTCGATCAAAGCGATGACGACCTTCCTGAAATACGTTGACAAAGCGATCGATCTGGCGCAGCAGGCGGCCAAGGTCGCGGCCGTTGGCTGAGGGGGCGTTTCCCACCGAGTCAGACTGATACAGCCCAGGTAAATGCATGGTCCATAGGTTTTGGACTTTGGGGGCGAGATGTTCATGTCCGGGCTAGGTCGTGCGGCGGACCCGAAGTCGGAATTGACGAGATTTCTGCAACCTCAGGGCGATTTGGCGGGTAGGTTAGCGGCGGAAGCCCGGCCTCGCCGGGGATGGATGATTGCCGACCCGGCCCAGTTTGAGACGTTCCTGCGTCAGTACCAGGACATGGTGTACGCTACGGCGTTCCGGCTGCTCGGTCGTGAGGCGGAGGCGGAGGACATGGCGCAAGAAGCATTTGTGCGTGCGTGGAATCATTGGGATGAATTGGCGGGCAGCCTCAGCGCAGGCGGTTGGCTGAAAACAGTGACCCGAAATCTTTGTCTCAATCACCTCGAACGATATCGGAATCGTTGGAAGTTCTTTAGTGAATTGAAATCGGGTGACGCGGAGGACGATGACGAGGGGTTGGCGGCCACCTTTGCCGCGCCGGAAACCCTGGCGACCGACGTTTTGACGGGTGATCAACGGGGGATTCTCGAAGAGGCGCTTTCAAAGTTGCCGAATGACCAACGATTGGCGCTGGTCTTGTACCACTACGAGGACTTGGACTACGGGGAAATAGCCATCCAACTCAAGGTCAGTTTGGGCAAGGTAAAAACGGACATTCATCGGGCGCGCGTTGCGCTTCAGAAAAAATTGCAACCACGGCGTGCTGAATTGGGTGTTTAGGACAGGCGCCGGCAAAACGATTCGCCATGAACCAAAAGGTACTACAGAAAACGACGCAACGAGAGCGAGGAACTGATCCGCTGGTGATCCGGACGGATCGGTGGTTGCGTCAGCTGTCTGGGCGCCGAGCGCCAGCGGACTTCGCGCCCCGGATTCTAGCCGAGCTGGCTCGCCGTGCGCGGCTGGCTTGGTATCGACGGCCGTGGACGGATTGGCCTGAGATTCTGCGATGGCTTTCCATGTTAATTCTCGGCGCGGCCGTTGCGGGAGCACTGCGGTTGCTCGAAACGGCGAGCCAGGTGGCCGTCGCCAAGGCGCCACCCGCTTTGATCGCAGTGGGCGACGTCCCGCTCTATCTCCAATTCGCGGAGAGCGCGAGTCGGGCGGTTTTTAGCTTGCTCCATTCGCTGCCCGCGTTGTGGCTGATGGCCGGCGCCTGTGTTGTGGGCGCAGTAGCGGCCGGAACCCTTGGCCTCGGAACGGCCGCTTGGCGTTTAGTCCGATCATCGGCGCACTAGAATTTTAACTCCTTTCTTGCATGTCTTTCTCCCTTTCATTTCCGCTCGCTCACTGGGTTTCGGTCTGGACCAAAGTGCTAGTGATGGCCGCCCTCTTGCCGGCACAGCCGACCGACTCCAGGGCCGCGGAGACAAAATCCAGTTTGCCCTTCGCCGCCGCGACCAAGGAGCGCAACGCCAAACATCGGAAGGCGACGCACACTCAACCCGTCGACGCTCAACCCGAAATTGATCGACGGACGCCGGTCGAGGACGTAACGCCTAAGTCTGACGCCCCATTAAACGCGACTGGAAACGCGGTGGGCGCCCTGGCTGCTGTCGATGCGGTTGAACCTCCGCACGAAGTGGTGAAGGGCGAAGTGGACGGCACCGAAGCGGTCATAGCCGAAAAATTGGCGCCTTTGGCGGACGACGAAGAGTTAACGGACGCGGCGCATGATGTCGAAGTCGGTCCGGGCGAATTTTATCGAGTGGGAGCGAAGGACACGGTTCACGGCCTGACGGTGTTTTTTGGTAAAGCTAAAGTGGAAGGGAAAGTCCACGGCAATGTGGTGGTTGTCGGTGGCAACCTCACCGTCGTGGGGACGGTGGACGGATTTATCAACTGTGTCGGTGGGCGTGTGGTCTTGGGGTCCAAGTCGGTGGTTCAAGGAGATTTGGTGGGGTTTGGGAAGGTGGACCGACACCCTGGATCGGTCATTAACGGACGTGAATTGATCAAGCGGGCGCCCAGTGTTCGAGACTTGGTAGAACACGGGCCGATTGATT
This sequence comes from Verrucomicrobiota bacterium, assembly GCA_043788645.1. GTDB lineage: Bacteria > Verrucomicrobiota > Verrucomicrobiia > Limisphaerales > UBA9464 > CANIZL01. The sequence continues at coordinate 1,002 of JAYVTS010000174.1, read as the reverse complement.
GGATGGGGCGCCTGAGTCCTGAGGCTCACGCCTTCTGGACCGACCATATTTTTAGGGCTCGGCCTTTATCGTTCCGGCTCGCTTGGCCTTGGATGGTCTTGCTTGCGGTGATCTTGGCCCAAGCGATGATTGTTCTAATTATGCCGGGGGCGGTTCGCCGGACCGCGACGGCTTTGGGTGAGCGGCCAGCGACGACTTTGATGCTCGGATTTTTGGCATTACCGATCATCGCACTGCTCAGCCTTGTTTTATTGACGACGGTTATTGGGGTTCCTTTTTTTTGGATCGCGGTGTTTTTGGGGTCGGTGGTGGGCAAGGTGGCGCTAGAAGTGCAACTGGGGTCGAAGTTTTTGGGGATCTTTAACGGGGGATTGGTTGAGGGCGGGTCAGCGCGAGTAGCGGGCGACTTCGGGTCCAATGATTCGCCGGAACGTCCGGCCCCGATGTGGGCCGCGTTTGGTTTGGGAGCAACCCTATTGGCCTTGATCTATCTGATTCCCTACCTCGGATTCATCATGTGGGGTGGGCTGACTCTCTGGGGAATTGGGGCGGTGATTTTGGTCATTTTCTCAGGTCGTCGCAGCGAAACTCGCACCGTCCCGCCCGTGGTTCCAGCCGGCAGCGGATTTGAATCACCGCCAGTCAGTGTCGGAAGGGCAAACCCTTCCAGTGGGGAGACCGTGTCATCGGTGGTTCCAGCGGTCTTGGTTCTGCCCACGGACACGGGATCAACCGGGGTATCGTCCACGATACCGGCACTGTCCTACGTTACTAGTTCGGGTCCGGCTTCGGCTTCGGCTTCGGGACCCGGGGTCGCTTCGGTGCCTGAAGTCAGCCGACCGACGCCGCCTCCACTGGGCGCTTCGGAGATGGTTCAGGATCTTTGGGCGCTTCCTCGAGTGGGGCTGGGACCTCGCCTAGTGGCGCTGTTGATTGACGTGATCGTTCTGGGTTTACTGACGACCTTGCTGCCCAATTGGATTCATCGGATTCCGTATGCGG
>JAYVTS010000173.1:0-5977 GCA_043788645.1 Verrucomicrobiota bacterium | reverse complement strand
CCGAGATTGTTGAATCTTGAGCTAGGCGTGTGTCCGGCGTCCGTTGACGTAGGCAAACGCACGCAATGCCGGTTCCGGAGTCCACTCTTGGTTGCGGCGGAGTCTGTGCCAACTTGGAAAAAAAGATGCCTCTTCCGCCGTTGATCTTGGCTTCGCAATCGCCCCGGCGAGTCGAATTATTGCGTAAAATTATCACCGATTTTGGTGTCGTCGCCAGCAACGCGACGGAATCGGAAGATCGCACCATTGGAAATCGGCGCCTATGCGAATTCAATGCGGAACGTAAAGCCCTCCTCGTGGCTGAACGTTATCCGCATCATCTCGTGCTCGGCGCCGACACTTTGGTCTTCCTTGAAAATGACTTGTTAGGGAAGCCCACTGATTTGGCCCATGCGCGCCAAATGTTGGAACGTCTTTCGGGGCGGGTGCATGAGGTGATCACCGGGGTTTGTCTCGTACACCGATCAGGAAACAAAATGCGGCTCTTTTCTGTGGCGACACAGGTAAAATTTCGCGTGCTCACCTCAGATTTGATTGGCGATTACTTGGCCCGAGTCCATGTGCTCGATAAAGCCGGGGCGTATGCGGCTCAAGATCAGGGGCACTTGATCCTGGAAACAATCGAAGGCTCGTTTTCCAATGTAGTGGGATTGCCGGTGGAGTCAGTGCGAAAGGCACTTTCTGAATGGTCGTTTTCTGGACGAAACGCCAAAAAAACTCGCTAGATAAACGGAGGTCGTGTCGGCACCGAATGACGGTGTATCTCTGAACGTCTTTTGCATGCAGGAGCCGCTTGGGTGGGGACACTTGGAAGCGTTAACCGGTCCGTCAGCAATCTGTTCGCCAAAATACTGGGGCAACGGGTCGTTGATCCGACCGATCCCTCAAGGCCACCCCTTTCTTAGGGGCTCAGTCCCAAGTTTTCTTGCATCCGATTCACTGTGCGCGACGGCCAGAGCCGCAACTCCGTTCCCGATCAAATTGGTGATTGATCGGGCTTCAGACATAAACCGATCTACCCCTACTAAAAGGGCTAATCCTTCGACCGGGACCAGTTTCATCGCCATTAACGTCGAGGCGAGGGTTACTAGACCGCTGCCGGTCACACCTGCTGCGCCTTTAGAGGTCACGGCTAAAATACCAATCAGGGCGAATATCTGTCCGGGAGATAATAGGACCTGATAGACTTGAATCAGGAACATCATCGCCATACCGAGATAGATGGTCGTGCCGTCCAGATTGAACGAGTAGCCGGCGGGCACGACCAGCCCCACGACGGATCGGGGACAGCCCAAGGTTTCGAGTTTGGCCATTAATTGGGGCAAGGCGGCTTCACTGGACGAAGTGCCTAGGACCACGAGCAGTTCTTCTCGGATGTGGCGGAGAAATCCCATCATTCCGCGCCCGCACCAGCGCAGCACGAGCCCGAGAACGCCAAAAACAAATACCGCCATGGTGAGGTAAACCGATAGCATGAGTTTGCCGAGCGGGAGCAAGCTGCCGAGACCAAATTTTCCCACCGTGTACGCCATTCCCCCAAGGGCACCCAGGGGGGCTAACCACATGACCCAGCGAAGGGCTTGGAAAACATGGTGCAAAAGCCACGCGAGTTCCACTGTGATGCGGGGCGCATCGGACCAGCGCGCCAATAGACTCCCTACACCGAGGGCGACGACGAGAACTTGCAGGGTTAGATTTGTGCGAAAAAAATCCCACCATGAAAACGCTGTCGCCCCGGCCTGATACGTGGCGACGTCCGCGCCGACGAAGCGGGTTGGATCGAGGCCTGCACCGGGCTGAATCAACCATGCCACGGTCAACCCAATGATGAGCGCCAGGGTGGTCATCACTTCAAAGTAGAGAAGCGCCTTGAAACCCACCCGGCCCGCCGTTCGTAAAGAGCCCATACCCGCTACCCCAAGCGTCACGGTGAGGAAGATAATCGGCCCAATGAAGAGCTTGATGAGCTTGATAAACCAGTCGCTGAGGACCTTGAGTTCCACCGCGGTTTCCGGAACAAAATGACCCAGCGCTACGCCGAAGCTCACCGCGAGCATTACGAGCACGGTCAGGTTCGGGCGTTTGATGGGCCAGTGCATGAGCCGTTATTTCTTCAAGCCCACACTGCTCCCGCGTTTGGCTATTTTTCGGCTGGTCAGCACTTTTGAAACCGTGCCTGTGGCGAGGTACTTCGACTTCACTGTTTCAAGAATCGCGTCGCGGTGATCGTAGAGTCGTTTTAATTTTCGTGGCTTTACCCGCGCCAACATATAGGCCGTCAATAAGGGCAAGGCGATCGTGGTGTCCGTGTAGCACACGACTGAGTCAGGCAACTTGTCCGGGTCCACCTTGCCCCAGCTCACCGCTTCAGCCGGCGTGGCGCCGCTCAAGCCGCCCGTGTCGGGCCGGGCGTCTGTGCATTGTAAAAAATAGTCGTGTCCTTTTTCTTTAATGCCCATGACCTCTTGAATCTGCGGCTCGGTTTGGAGCATAAAGTTCTTGGGACTACCGCCCCCGAGAATAAACACGCTGCTCGTGTGCCCCGTGCTTTTGGCGTGGTACACGATGGCGGCCGTCTGATTCACATCGCGATTGACGTCCGGTAACAACTTAGATCCCCGCATGGCCATCGCCGCAACGTTCATGCCGATCGAACTATCGCCGGGACTACTGGTGAAAATCGGAATTCCGCATTCGTAGGCGGTAGCTAAGACGGAGCTATCTTGTATCCGCAGTTTCTTCTGGCGTTCGTGGACGTATTTTCCGAGTAAATAATGGAATTCATCGGTACCCATGGGCCGCTGGAATTCAGGCCCTTGAATGACTTCCCGGACGAACTCATCGGTGTCGAGTAAGACATTGTAATCGAAGAGAATATCGTAAATCCGAATCACACCTTCTTCGTGCAACTCGACATCATCCAGAAACGGCGTACCGCTGTGGAGATGCATGTCGAGACCGAAATGAAGATCGTGATACAGGTTCGCACCCGTGGAAATAATCCAGTCCACGAAACCTGCTTTCATCAACGGAATGAGGCAACTCTTGCCCAGCCCAGCGGGAGTGAGTGCACCGGTGAGGGACATGCCGATGAAACCGTTGTCCGGTAACATCCGGCGGGCGAGCAGTTGGGCGGCTTCGCGGAGGCGTCCGCCGTTGTAGGCGAGGAACGTCTGATCAATCAGGTCGGCAACCGCGAGGTTGCGGCCGACACCCAACGGATTGAGACGGGGATAGCTGGCGAATTTTTTCGACAAACCATGAGGCTTAGACATAGCGGAGGGAAGGTTACTGTTTTTCGGCAATCGTCACTTTGGATTCAAGGGCGCCTTACTTGGGCACCACGCGGAAGAATTCACCTGGCCCAATGAGCGGTAGCGCCAGCGGTGAGTCCGTTGAAAAATCGGTCCAATTCACGGGATTAAATTGGGTGGCGCGTTGCAGTTTGTGGGCCGGTGACCAACTCAGTTTCAACGAACGATCAAGGGCTTTGGGTGGATTGAAGCTCATATGGGGCGGTTCGGGCTCGGTGTTGAACACGTCCACTCGGCGTAGACTGAAGGAGGCTTTCGCCGAGGTCGTATCGTCGCCCACAAATAAAAAATTGGGTGTTTCGTACGGGTCCAAGGGACCGACGAATGGAGTGTAGTCTCGCACCCGTCCGCTGAGCAATTCGAGGCCATCGGCTCGCAGAGTGTAAATGTTGTCGGCCATGGCGAATTCGTAGTTCACGAATGCGTTGGTGGTATCGAACAAGGCCTCTTCGCCGTGGGTGAACAGCGGCGCATCGTTCTGCGCCCAGACACGATCCGTCCAGAAAGCGACTTCTAGCCCATGCTTGTCCGCGCCGAGGACCACGATCGACAGTCCTGCGCGGTCTGGGTTCTTGTGGGCCTCTTCGTGCAATTGGAGCGTGAAAGAAACCCGGAAACCGGTGGTGCGATCCAGCGGAGTTGGGGCGAGGCGGGAGAAACCGGAGAGTTCACTGCACGCAATCAAGGTGTTGAGCTGGACCGCGGAGTCAGCCACCTCATCCGAAAGAGCGAGTGGCAGGCTGACAAACGCCCACCCTTGCTGGTCGGGCGGGGTGCCCAAGCTCGCGTCAAAAAGCGTCTCGCCCACTAGAGACAGCGCACTACCCAACCCGGCCGCTAGAGCCGTGAACATTCGCATCATGCCCTGAAGCTAAACCTCTGGGCCGGACCCGGGATAGGGTGGACTCCAATTTTCTACGGAACGGTCGATTTCCATCCGCCGGACGGTGCTGAGAAAACAACGGCGAAAAATTCGAGCGCAATTCGCCGAACTCATTTCCCTCGGTCCGCGGTTGTTTGTCGCACGGAAACGGCCTACGGTGGGGGCATGAATCGACAGCAGGTGCTGGATCTCTATTTCATGGATGCCCGATGCAAGCTCATTGAGCTCGCCGCGTTTCTTGACCGAGTGGACCGATCGACCGGTGAGCCTGATTTCCGGCTCCAGGCCTTTCGGGACGCCCTGCGACATCTCACCGACGCTCAACCAGGGCGGGCCGAGAGTGTCATGCGCTCGTTGAGCGATCCCACGATCGAGCCCGTAGCGAAGGCTCCGGGCAAGGGTGCGGTCGGAGCTTGGCCCGGTGCGACGAGCTGAGAAGGCCGATTCTGAATTTTCGCTCAATCCCATCCCCCCCCTTTTCCAATGCGATATATCGAACCTCACGGCCACATGGTGAGCCGCACGACGGATGACTACCTCGACATGGTCACCGCCGGATGTGCGGCGGTGTGCGAACCCGCGTTTTGGGCCGGATTTGATCGCTCATCGGTCGATGGTTTTCGGGACTATTTCCGGCAGCTCACGGAGTACGAGCCCGCCCGAGCCGCGAAATATGGTCTCCCCCATTATTGCTGGCTTTGTATTAATCCTAAAGAATCTGAGGATATGCAATTGGCACAGGAAGTTATTTCGGTCATTCCCGAGTTTCTTGATCGCCCCAATGTGTTGGGAATTGGTGAAATCGGCTTAAACAAGAATTCTCGGAACGAAGTGAAGGTGCTGGAGCAACATGTGGAGCTTGCAGCTCGAACGAGCCAAATGATTTTAGTCCACACCCCGCATTTGGAAGACAAGCTCAAGGGGACTCGCCTGATATTGGACGTATTGAAGGCCGATGCACGAATCCGGCCCGAGCGTGTTCTGATTGATCATGTTGAGGAACACACCGTCAGAATGGTATTGGATCGGGGCCACTGGGGCGGCATGACCCTGTATCCGATTAGCAAATGCACGCCGGCCCGAGCGGTAGATATTCTGGATATGTACGGGAGCGACCGTTTGTGGCTGAACTCGGCCTGTGATTGGGGCGAGAGCGTTCCGTTGGCCATTCCCCGGACCGCCCTCGAGATGCGTCGCCGTGGATGGAAGGCGGACGCGATCGACGACATTATTTACAAAAACCCTATCCGCTTTCTTAGTCAAAACTCCAGGTTTCGCGCAGAATAGCACTTAACTATGGGTTTGCCGCACGCAGTCGAGTTGTTGATCTAGGCGCTTCGCAGACACTGGCTGAGAGGTCCCAAGTTCTTGGGCAAAGAGGGACACTTTAAATTCTTCCAATAACCAACGGTAATCCTCCATCGCCAGACGGGCGGCCTCGGTTCTGGGCGTCTGGAGCCTCAAGGTACGTAGGGCCTCGGCGTAGGGGGCCAGTTGGCGGGCGCGTTCCTGGTCTTTGGTGGGATTGTTGGTCGCCCGTTCCACCCGCATGAGGAGGGCTTTCAGATAGCGCGATAAATGGGGCAACTGAGTAAATGAGATGAAATCCAAAAAACGACGAGGCATCAGCGACTCTAATTCCGTGGCCAACCAGTTTGCCCCCTGGACTGCGGTGGTGGGTGAAGCGAGCCCGCCGCCCGTGGAGAAGATCGGCAGTGTGAGTTTGCTAAAATCGTTCAGTTTGACTCCGCCTGCCTTTCCGGTGCTACCCGCCTTGGCA
>JAYVTS010000172.1:0-41376 GCA_043788645.1 Verrucomicrobiota bacterium | reverse complement strand
CCGGGCTGGCCGGGGGGGCGGCAGTACGCCTTCGTAACGACCCATGATGTCGAAGGCCCCAGCGGTCTAGCTCGAGTCCGGCGCCTCGCCGAACTCGAGCTGTCCCTCGGGTTCCGTTCCGTCTTCAATTTTATCCCTGAGGGACCCTATGCCGTTCCTCCCGGTCTCAGAGAGTGGCTCGTGGCCAATCGATTTGAGGTAGGCGTTCACGACCTCAAGCACGATGGAGGACTTTATGTTACTCGGGCAGGTTTTCGGGATCGGGCTGAGCGGATTAATCAGTACTTGGCCGACTGGGGCGCGGTGGGTTTCCGGTCAGGTTTCATGCTCCACAATCTGGAGTGGCTTCATGATCTCAAGATTCAGTATGATGCCTCGACCTTTGACTTTGATCCCTTTGAACCTCAACCCGACGGCACCGGCACGATCTTTCCGTTCGTGGTTAACAACGGATCCGACCTGCGCCATCGAAACGTTGATTCTCCGGCAGCCTCGGTCCCGGGACCACGTCCCAACTACGTCGAGCTGCCCTACACCCTCCCTCAAGATTCCACCCTCTTCCTGCTGCTCCAAGAACGCAATGCCTCAATCTGGCTAAAAAAACTGGCCTGGATCGCGCAGCACGGAGGCATGGCGCTAGTCAATGTTCATCCCGACTATTTGCGCTTTCCCGATGAACCGGAAGATGGCCGGACCTATCCGGTGGGACACTATGTTGACTTGCTCCAAGCAATCCAGAAACAGCGCGAAAGGGTTTGGTGCCCGCTCGCCCATCAGTTAGCGGCTTGGTGTCATGAAACGGGTTGCCGACCCGCTTCCGAGATAACGTCTCCTGCACCCTCTACGGCAGTCTCTAAGAAAGAAGGCAAGGATTCACTGCTGGGCCGCCGGATCGCAGTCCTTCTTTATTCGAGCTATCCGTCTGACTCACGTCCGCGGCGGGCGGCGGAGGCGATGGTTCAAGCTGGTGCCCGGGTTGAACTGATCTGCCCGAAAGAAACATCGAAATCCCTCGCTCGGGAGGAGATCGGTGGGGTTGAAGTGACTCGAGTTCCACTTTCCCTGCGGCGCGGTGGAAAACTGACCTACTTTTACCAATACGGGGTGTTTTTTTTGGCCTGCGGTCTCGTCCTGACCCGTCGGACTTTCCGGCGAAAATACGACGCGATTCACGCGCACAATATGCCAGATTTTCTGGTGTGGGCCGCTTGGTTGCCGCGCCTATTGGGAGCGAAGATTATTCTCGATCTTCACGATCCCATGCCGGAACTGTTCATGAGCCTGTACCAACGTGACCGCCAAGATCGAATGATCCGTTGTCTTTCATGGTTAGAACGGCGATGCGTTGAATTTGCTCATCTCGTGCTGACCCCGAATGAGGCTTTTCGGCAACGGTTTGTTTCACGCAGCGGCTGCGTCGGCAAGATCCAAGTGATCATGAATAGCCCGGAGGAACAGATCTTCAGTCCGGGCCGGGCAGAATCCACGGAAGCTCCCCGCTCGGGCGGTTTTCGGGTCATGCATCACGGATTGATTGCCGAACGGCATGGCCTAGATATCGCCATTGAAGCGATTTCGCTCCTGCGATCCAGTATTTCCGATTTAACGTTTGAAATCTTCGGTGAGCGTACGGATTATCTTGATCGTATTTTAGAACTCGCACGAGAGCGGGGTATTGATGATCGAGTCCATTTTCACGGAATGGTTTCAGAGCAAGAGATCGCCCGGCAGATTCAGCAGTCTGATCTCGGAATCATTCCCAACCGGTGGTCGCCCTTTATTGAAATCAATTTGCCCACGCGCATTTTTGAGTATTTGGCACTTCACCGGCCGGTGATTGTCCCGTCCACGAGCGGCATTCGCGATTATTTTGGGGCCGACGACATCCTCTATTTTCAACCCAACAGTGCCACCGATCTAGCGCGTCAGATCCTTTGGGTTCGACAAAATTCAGCGATTTCCCAAGAAATCGTGAATCGCGGCTATTCGGTTTATCAGCAACATCTCTGGAGAAATGAGCGGCTCAAGTTTCTCGCTTTAGTCGCTCGACTTTTTCAACCCGTGACAGCGGAAGAAAACCCCCTCAACGCCCTCACACTTCGATAGCCAGTTGGGCCAGGTGCCCGCCGATCCCATTTTCTTTCCCGTTCCGACATGATTCGCCTCCGCCATAAGTTATTTATTCAGACCTTCCGGCTTTTTGATATCAGCATGTTCATGGTCGTGATTTTCGGCCTCCTGGTCGTTCATTCTGATGGGGTCGATCCCAATCGAATCTCTGAGGTCTTTCGAGCTGCCTATCAACCCGTCGATGCGCTGGCCGTCACCCTGCTCATCGGAGGATGGGTGCTCATTCTGAACGCCACCGTCCGCTATGATTCAAATCGGTTTGTCGATTTATGGCCCCAAATCGTTGGTGTAGCCAAAGCGACCACCGCCGCGGCCGCCGTTCTGTTTGTGGTCGGAGTGGTGTTCCGGGTGGGCCGATTCAATCAATGGGTGGTCTTATGGTTTTGGCTCTTCACCAGCTGTTTAGCTATTGGGGTCAGAATCATGATCTTTGGATTGCTGCGACAGCTCCGACGATCTGGGAAAAATTACCGGTATCTGGTTCTTTTGGCACACCACGAAGAACTGGCCAAAATGGCCGCTCAAATTGATGGGCGCCCTGAACTCGGATACAAAATCGTGGGCCTGATTTCCACCGAATCCGCCAGTGACAACGCCCCGGCACCCGAGAGCCCGCATCCTTTCTTTGGAACTCTGGATTGCCTTCCGCAAGTACTGAAAAATGGCGTCGTGGACGAGGTGCTTTTGGGTCTCTCCGGAAAGCATCAATTTGCGGCCGCTTTTGATGCCATTTTGCTAGGACAACAATTGGGAGTGGTGGTGCGGATCATCCCTAACAAAGAAGCCATCGAAGTGATTACCCGCGCTCATTTAGAGGTCTTTGAAGGACGAAACGTCGTGACCTTTTTTCGCGAAATTCAGCTTTGGCATCTTTTGGCAAAAAGAGCGATGGATTTGGTCATCTCCGCGGTTTTATTGCTTGTTTTTTCCCCGGTTCTCTTGATCGTGGGCATCCTCGTACGAGCAACGAGTCCCGGGCCGGCCCTTTTTGTCCAGGAACGGGTGGGCATCAATAAGCGCCTATTCCGCATGTACAAATTTCGTTCCATGTACCTGGATGCCGATTCAAAAATCGCTGAGTTAGCCCATCTCAACGAAATGCAAGGCCCCGTTTTCAAAATGCGAAACGATCCCCGGATTACTCCACTGGGCCGGTTTCTCCGCCAGAGCAGTATTGATGAACTTCCGCAACTCTGGAATGTCCTAAAAGGTGAGATGAGTTTAGTGGGGCCTCGCCCCCCCATGCCGCGAGAAGTCGAGAAATATGTTTGGCTGGAACACAGACGTTTGAGTATCAAGCCGGGCATTACTTGCCTTTGGCAGATTAGCGGGCGAAGCAATTTGACGTTTGATCAGTGGATGGAATTAGATCGCAAATACATCGACACTTGGACCATCTGGTTGGATATTTCGATCCTCTTTCGGACCATTCCCGCCGTGCTCTTTCGAAAAGGGGCCGCTTGATGGCGTTGGGAAATATGAAAATCTGTTTGGTTGCGTCTGCGGGCGGCCATCTCGCGCAAATGCAGGCCCTCGGCGCGGCTTGGAGCGGAAGCACGGTGTGTTGGGTGACTTCACTCGAGGTCGGCGCAGATCGCCTGCGAAAAGAAGGAACCACTTATGTCGTTGGAGAATGCAATCGACATCAACCGATTAACACGCTCAAAGTTGCCTGGAACTGCTTCCAAGTTGCGTGGAAGGAACGCCCGAAAGTGGTGTTGAGCACCGGAGCGGCCCCGGGATTCTTGGTGTGTCTCTTCGCCCGAATTTTCGGTTCAAAAATCGTTTGGATCGACAGCATCGCGAACACCCAGAAACTCTCGATGAGTGGACGGTTAGCGCGCCCGTTTGCGCACTTGGTTATTTCCCAATGGCCAGAGGTGGCCGCCCGTTATTCCAACGTCGAATATTGCGGTGAGGTTCTCTAGTCGTCGCTGTTCATGCTTTTCCTCACCATTGGGACTTTGTTCGGTTTTGATCGACTTGTAAAAGCCGTCGATGACGCGATTTGCTCAGGCAAAATCAAAGACGACGTTTTCGCACAGATTGGTCCCGGTAAATATCAACCGAAACACATGCAGTTTGTCGAGGTGTTGAGCAAACAGGAATTTGATCAAAAGTTGGCCGCCTCCGCGGGTCTTATTAGCCATGCGGGCATTGGCAGCATTAGTGCGGCTATCAAATCCGGCCGTCCGATGGTTATCCTCCCTCGACTTCGGCGCTACGGCGAGCATGTCAACGATCACCAGCTCCACACCGCCCGAAAATTTGAGTCGTTAGGCTGCGTATTAGTCGCTTATGATGAAACAGAGCTTCCTGATCGCTGCGCTCAACTCAAGTCCTTCCGTCCCGCGTCTCGGAACGCGAATGTCACAGGACTCGTTCAACGCCTGCGACAGTTTTTGTCGAAGATCGATCACTCAGGTGCCATCAGGACCGATGGCCAAATCCCATGAGTCTGTTGAGCACGTCCCGTGTTTTTTAAGCTCCTGAACGCCCTGGGATCCGTCGCCGATCCGCGAAACTATCTTCACCTGTTCCGATTGGTTCATTACTATTCCTACAGCCACGTTCGTCCGCGTCGTCAAGTAGTGATGGGAGACGGTTCGGCACTGGCACCGAATGTCTCGCTCCGGAACGGCGAGCGTATCCGAATTGGGCAGCACTGTCACATCGGTGAGCGATGTTATTTGTGGGCCGGGGATAAAACCGGCGCCATTACGATTGGCGACTATGTTTCACTCGCACCCGAGGTTTTCATCACGGCGTCGGATTATCAGTTCAAACGAGGAATGCCGTTTCGCCAACAATCCAAGCGAGAACAAAGTGTGACCATTGGACGTGATACCTGGCTTGGAGCGCGGGTCATCGTGACCGCCGGGGTAACGATTGGTGATGGGTGCATCGTGGGGGCGGGGGCAGTGGTCACTCGCAATCTTCCGGCGAACTCCGTCGCCGTGGGTGTCCCGGCCCGGGTGATTGCACAGCGGTCAGAGGTGGATTAATTTTATGCCTACCGATGTCGCCATCATCGTAGTCGCTTATAATTCCGAACGGCAACTCACGGACTGCTTGCGCAGCGTCCTCGATCAACGTCGGCGAGTTTCTCAGCAGATCATCGTGCTCGACAACGCATCACCTGACCGTTCGGGAGCACTCGTGCAGGCCGAGTTTCCTGAAGTAACCTTGATTCGCTCCCCAAAAAACCTCGGATTCGCCGGCGGAGTCAACCTGGCAGCCCAACACGCCAACGCTGAGTTTCTACTTCTTCTAAACCCTGATACCGTCCTGCTCAACGCGGCCGTCGATACCGTCGTCGATTTTGCCCGCGAGCGGCCCGGCCACGGCCTTTATGGCGGCCGTACACTCAGGCCGAATGGCGATTTGGAACCTTCGTCATGCTGGGGATTACCAAGCCTCTGGAGCTTAGCCACCTTTGCTTGCGGTCTTAGCACACTTTTCCGCCGGAACCGTTTTTTTGATCCGGAATCTTTGGGGCACTGGCCGCGGGACACCGTGCGTGAAGTGGGTATCATCACCGGCTGCTTTCTCCTGACGCCTCGAAAGGTGTGGGAGCAATTGGGCGGTTTTGATCCGCGATTTTTCATGTATGGCGAGGATGCGGATCTTGCTCTGCGCGCCCACGCGGCCGGGTTTCGGCCAATCATCTGCCCGGAGGCCCGTTTGATGCATGAAGTCGGTCAGTCTTCGGCTTTTCCGGCCCACAAGGCTCTCCTTCTCTATCGAGGTAAGGCCACTCTCATTCATGCCCATTGGCGTGGCTTACGCCGATGGATCGGGCTGCGCCTGTTGCTCGGTGGCGTGGCCTTCCGGGCCGCGCTCACCCGATTGAGACGGTCCGGCGCACCGAACCGGCGAACGGATGGATGGTCGGTGCTGTGGAACCAACGCGACACTTGGACGGGTGGCTATTCCACACTCCATCCGTCCTCGAACTAATGTCTGAACCAAGCCCAACCTGCCCGCTTCTCAGTGTGGTGATTCCTGCTTACCGCCGACGTGAAAGTGTGTTGACGCTGTTGGAAGATGTTTTTCGACAGGACCATCCCTCGTTCGAGGTCATCGTGGTTGAGGACTGTGGAGGCGACGGCACTACAGAGGCCGTCGCCGAACGATTTCCCCAGGTGGTGCTCCTACGAAATCTCAAAAACTCCGGCCCAGCGGTTTCCCGGAATCGGGGTATTCAAGCGGCCCGCAGTGAATTGGTGGTAGGCTTTGATAGTGACGTCACGGTCCCGGATCCCCAATTGCTTACCCGCGTTGCCGCTACCTTTGCGGAGCGGAGTGAGGTGACTGGACTGGCCTTTCGATTGCTCCAACCCGACGGCCAGACGGAGGACACGGCCCGATGGTGGCACCCTGTACCAATTCAAGGGTACGCAAACAAGCGATTTCAGACCTCCTATTTTAGCGGCACGGCCTACGCGTTTCGAAAGGCAGCGGTCCTCGCTGCGGGATTGTTCCCTGAGATTCTGTACATGCATTACGAGGAAGTGGAACTGGCTTACCGCATCCTCGATCAAGGGGGGTCAATCCAACATTGCCCCGATCTGATCGTTCGCCATCACGCCAACGAGGTATCTCGCCGAAGTGAGGTGCAGGTTTTTTACAAGCCCAGGAATCAAGTATTAGTTGCGGCGGCGTGTTTCCCGATCATGCGAGCCGTATCCTATTTAATGCCCCGATTGGTCTATCAACTCTTCATCGCATGCCGTCAGCGCCATTTCACCGGTTTCCTACGCGCGATGCGCTCCGCCTCCCGATTGCTCCCGGTCCGCCTCCGAAACCGACGTCCTCTGCAACGGGAGACCTTTTACCGAATGAAAGCGATGCGGCGTGGGATGACGGTTCCGGCGTAGATCAACGAGAACTGGGTGTTCGTATCGATCATAGACGCCATGCCGCGCCCACTCCGAGTACTCCTCGTTGCTCCTTACTATTCCCAGGCCACTCCGGGGGAAAGTTGGAGTACCTATAAATGGGTCGAAGGAATCAGTCGATTCTGCAAAACCACGATTCTTACCACGCATCAGGCAGGTTGGGACCCTCTATCCTCTCCGGTTCAAGCGGAAGAAATCGTCAATTGGAACGATCTAAAACTACCGCGGCAACTTGCTCGCCTCAGCTACGAACTGAAGCCCGGTTACCTTCTTTTCTATCTCCGCGCCCGGCGCTGGATTCGGCATCGCCTCCGAAACGGGTGGAATTTTGATTTGGTTCATCAGATCAATCCCCTGGCGATCCGTTATCCATCACCCGCCGCTGGGCTGGGCTTGAAATACATCATTGGCCCCTTAGCTGGCAGCCTGGAAACCCCGCCCGGCTTCAAGAACGAAGGCGCGGATCGGCAATGGTTCCGCAAACTCCGACACCTCGACAATTTTCGACTTCGACACGATCCGTTTCTTCGGCCCACCTATGCCGATGCCGCCCTGGTTCTTGGTGTTGCCCCTTACGTGCAGGATCTTATGGCTTCAATCAAACTCCGTCGTTTTGAGATCATGTGCGAAACCGGGGTTGAGTCAGTCGTCGCATCTCCCAAAAAGGGTCCCGCCCCGGGTGAACCATTCCGCCTCCTTTTTGTCGGCCGAATCATCCGTACCAAAGGCATTCTTGATGCCATTCGCGCAGTCGCTCTTGCCGCAAAGGATTGCGACGTGCAGTTCGACGTCATCGGCGACGGAGACCTCTTGTCCACATGTCGGCAGGAAGCCATTCGCCTCGGAATCGCTACCCGGGTTCATTTTCACGGCCGGCTCGCACGTCAGGAATTAAGTCGATGGTATCAACGAGCCCATCTCTTTCTTTTTCCAAGCTTTCGAGAACCCAGCGGTAACGTGGTCTTCGAGGCGATGAGCTATGGCTGCCCTATCATAACCAGCACCTGCGGGGGTCCAGGATACTTGGTTGACGACACCTGCGGAATGCGGGTTTTTCCTCAAGACCCAGACCAATTCGCGGAGGGATTGGGGACTGCGATCATTCGGATGGTTGCCACTCCGAACAAACTCTCCAGTGCTTCTGCGGCGGCCTTAGCCCGCATTACTAAGGTTGCTTTCTGGCCGGAAAAAATGGACCAACTCGCAAAATTTTATGGAGAAGTAGTTGGATCCAATTCAGCCACAAATCTGGGCTCCTCCGCAAAATTGATGGGTGATAAACATTGATCGGCGACTAGGGTGTACGGCAGAAAAATCCGGATACGATAAAATCCTAATACTTACCCCTTAGCGTGTCCTACATAATACTCTTGTTTGCCGTGGCGGCGCTCGCGATCTGCCAGCTCGCCTTACCTAGTCGCTTTGCTTTCCTGCCCTTAGTCGTCGCTAGCTGCCATTTGGGAAATGTGGAGGTTCTACCCCAACTCACCCCTGCTCGTCTAATGATAGTTGTCGGACTCGCACGGGCTCTTGGCGGCGGATATTTCGCAGGATTCCGACGTAGTCCTACCGATTTCCTTTGTGTGGTGTTTGCTTGCTTTGCACTCCTAAGTTCCGTCGGTCATAGTGTTAACGAATTCAACCCATCGCCCATTTCATCTCGAATAGGCCTTTGTCTCAATGTGGTTGGTGCTTATCTTTATGGACGTGCCTACTTACCTGATCTAGACAGTATAATTCGATATTCCTCATTGTTGTGCGTGGTCTTGACCCCCTTGGCATTCGGGATGGCGGTGGAGAAACGAACCGGGCGCAATCTTTACGCAATCCTGGGAGCATCACGCGATCAATCGACTTCTCGCGAAGACAAAATTCGGGCCTCTGGGCCTTTTCGTCATCCTATTCTTGCGGGATCACTGGGAGCAACCACTCTGCCCTTAGCTGTTTTGGTCTATCGGCGTAGGCGCCTACTAGGGACCATCGGCCTTGGATCCAGTCTTTTGATCGTACTGGCATGCTCCTCAAGTGGTCCGCTCGCTGCGGTGGCGGTCGCCGTCGGTTTTGTCGCCTTATGGCGGTGGCGACATCTGACATCATACTTGATCTGGACTGTACTTTTACTAGGCTTGGTCTACAATTCAATCAAAGGTCGAGGACCATGGTATATAATGGCGAGTCTTGATTTAGTGGGTGGCAGCACCGGCTGGCACCGAGCTAAACTCATTGATCAAGGAATTCATTACTTTGGTGAGTGGTGGCTTTGGGGGTCTGATTTCACCCGCCATTGGATGTCTAGCGGAGTCAGCTGGAACCCAAACCACATCGATATTACCAACTACTACTTGCACCTTGGAATTACGGGAGGATTTGTACTGACTCTCTGCTTGGTTGGCTTCATTTGGTTTTCTCTAAGTGCAATCACTCGCACTATTCACTGGCTGGACACGTCCAATGTTGACTCGGAAACCGTCTTTGCCATTTGGTGCGTCGGTGTTTCAATCGCCGCACATGCAGTATCTTTTGTCTCAATTTCATACTTTGACCAAATGTATGTCTTTTTCTATATCTTGGTTGGCAGTATTCCAAGTATCGTCTCCAATTTGGAAAAAGCCGAGAACGAGAGCCACCCTGATGACCATCCTATGGAACTCGATAATGCTCTACTGGATAGCAACAACGTCCTCAACAAATTTATCTAAAACAATTTCAGATTTTTTCGATCATAAGGACACTCGGCGATAGTAAATTCAATCTCTATTGATATTACGGATTTCTAAAAGTACCCTTAAGGTGGTATTAATCAAAACTTTATAAATGGTTCACGCCTCCTCCCCCGCGACCATTGATTCGTTTCGTGAGACAGCGACTCGATCTGTCGCCCCCGTAACTTTTGTACTTCCTGGCGATGGCCGATCAGGCGGTGTCCGCGTTACGGTTATCATGGCAAATTTACTATTGGATCGGGGTTGGGCCGTTCGTATTGCTTTTCGAAGGCCTCGGAGGGGCTGGCGATCGTGGATCTCCGGACTTCGCCGAACATTTTCGGCTAGGTCGGCCGTGGAAACGGGGTTTCTCCACCTATTTAAGGGTCAACAAGCAGCTTACCGGAACTTGGATGAGGTGAGCTTTCAGACCGGTGAAATCGTCGTTGCGGTCGGAACTTATACGGTGTCCGATGTGCGGGCTCTCTCTCAATTGGTTACAAAGGTGCGCTTTAACCACGGTTTTCCGGCCCGCCCCAGCCCGCTCGACGAAGCCGCCTGGCGTGGAAGAATGCCGACCATCACGGTTTCCAACACTCTTGTACCCCGCCTCCAAGAACAAACCGAAGGCAGTGTCTGGGGAGTGGTACCGAACGGGATTGAGACGCGTGAGTATTTTGTTGAGCCAACGATCCCGCGGATTGGCCTCGGTGCGCTCTACAATCGGCATCCGAACAAGGCTCCGGAGGATTTGATTGCAGTATTGCAGGAGGCCCATCGGCGATGGCCGGACGTGCCTCAACAGGTGTTTGGAACTGAGCCGCGTCCGCTGGGCTTGGAACACGTCAAATATACTCAACTCCCCGCCATACCCCAGGCTAGGAGGATTTATAACAGTTGCCTAGTTTGGGTGCTGACGAGCCGTACCGAAGGATTGCCGGGAGTCGTGCTTGAGGCAATGGCCTGTGGTTGCCTGGTGGTGAGCACCGATAACGACGGTAGCTTAGAATTGCTTCGTCACGATCAGAATGGTCTCATTGCTCCGTGTGGAAACCGCGACGGGCTGTTGCATCAAATTGGACGCGGTTTAGAATGTGAGCGTCTTCGGAAAAGCCTCACCGCCGAAGCCGCCGTGACAGTTCAAGCCTATACTTGGAGTCGGGCCGCTGATCGAATGGAGGCATTTCTCGGGGAAGTATCGAGTTGCGGCCGATAGGCAAGGATGCGGGTCTTTAGGAAAAAAAAAGCGCTGAATATGAGTGAATCGATGATTGAGACCCTGCCGGTGCCGACTCGCAGCAGGAGCCGGACGGTCGTGAGTTCCGAAGGAATCTCGGGTTGCCCTGATGAATCAGATGCTTGTAAATTTTCGCTGTTAGGAACACCATTACCCTGTGGAAACCAAGGCGTGGTTGCTTTGGCGGCATCTCTCGTCCGACTTTTCACAATAGCGTCCCCGCGAAGTTCGCTCCGGTTTCTACTAATCCGACAGGAAACGACCACCTTTTCTATGCGCGTTGGTGAGTCTCATCGAGTCGTAGATTTGGTTCATTGCCGGAAGGCATTTAAAGGTTCTCCGGTACATCATTTTGGGGGAATTGTTGCCTCATGCCTTGCCTGGAGGTTATTACCTGTTTCAGCTTGGCGTCGTTGGTTGACTCAAAAAATCCCCTGGCTTCAGGCGATCACTGAGTCGCGGTTCGTTGGTGACATTCGGGGAGGCGATTCTTTTAGCGACATTTATGGATTGAGACGTTTGATTGAGGGATCGATGCCAGCGTGGACTGCGTTGATGCTCAAACGGCCGCTGGTTCAGCTTCCACAAACTTTCGGACCCTTTAAGAGCCGAACCGCACGTTTTGTGGCTCGGTATTTGTTGGCGCGTTCTGCGGTGGTGATTGCGCGGGACTTAGCAAGTCAGGTGGTAGCCCGAGACTTGCTCAAAGGTACTAGGACCGTTTTGCTTAGTCCAGATGTAGCATTTGCGCTAGAGGCAATACGACCCGCAAAGATTTTGCTCAAGCCTCCTTTCGTGGGTTTTTTCCCGGCCCAGCTCATAGGGCTCAATGTTAACGGCCTCATGTATCGGGGTGGTTACAGTCAAAATAATATGTTTGGCCTAAAGCTGAAGTATCAAAGTTTTCTTGAGGCGTTAGTTATTAGATTCCTTCGCGAAACCACGGTGGATCTGCTACTTATACCCCATACGTGGGCACCGGCGGATGATGTCGAGAGCGACAATCAGGCGGCCACAGAACTGCTGTCAAGTTTGCCGAATGAGTTGCGGCATCGAGTACACTTGGTTGCTGCTGAATATGATGCTCATGAGGTTAAGTGGATCATTGGTCAGTGTGATTTTGTTATTGCGGGTCGGATGCATGCGTGTATCGCTGCGCTTTCGCAGGGCGTACCGGCCGTGGGTATTGCCTACAGCATGAAATTTCGAGGCGTTTTCGAATCCGTAGGTATGGAAGATTGGGTCATTGACGGTCGAATCATGGGCGACGAGGATTCCGTGTCCCGAGTCCTATCCCTTTACCAGCGCCGAGACTCCGTTCGAAAGTCGCTGGCTACCGCGGCGAACCAGGCCCGACAAACCCTATTTGCACTGTTCAAACAACTTGCTGATGGAACTATAGTATCCCCAAAATAGGATTTCAATCGTTTGGTGGGGCCATCAACCTAACTGGCAATCTCCCAAAATGCTCCTAGAACTCAGATAATCAGGATCTGCTCTCTCCGCGCCTAGCTCAGACATTTTTGTGGGATCGCTCATATTGCATCAATCTGACATCTTGACGTCGGATATCTGCTCAAACCACTGAATTACTAAATTCCTGGTTTGGAAATAGGTTTACGCATCGGTGGTGCTGGATTTTGCCTACTTTCGCTGCCAGCTCGTTCCTATTTTTCACGCACCATGCCAAATCGGCCAATATTTTTGTCGCTGCTCGGATGCAAGTTTTCGTATCGGCCAGGATGGTACGCTCGAATTGTGTTGGCGCCAGGGATGATGATCGGGGTTCGCCTCCTCGGACAAGAGACAGAACCCTCAAACGGTTTTCATAGCAAGCTAAATCCAGAAAAAACGCCTGTTTTGGCTGGAGCCGAAGGTCGTGATACTATTACCTCTCTTCCGGCCCAACTTGATCATCCAAGCCTGCAAGTGGAAGATGGTCTGCCATTTGAGAATCCCATCCCACCTCCGAACCTCGGAACGGAGGTTTTAAACAATCCCGTTCTCAACGAAAATGAATATCCGAATTTCTCATCCGATAGCGGTGCTCAATCAGATGGGCCTGTTGCACTTTTCATTTGGGGTCCGGTGATTGCTCACCCGAGAGTCGGCTACGGAGTTACATACAATACGGGGCTTAGGGCTGGGCCCGGTCGACCGGCGTCTTCCGTTGTTCAGACTCTTTCCCCAGGTGTTACCTTTGAGTTGGGCCAAAATTGGCGACTAACCTATGCTCCAAGTTTAGCCCTCCATAGCTCAAAGGCATTCCGAGATTCGCTCAACCAAAGTTTTTCGTTGATGGGTCACACTCAGCTCGGTCAGTGGAGTGTCGCTTTGTCGGAAAATTACAGTTATAGTGACAGTGTGCTCGTCGAAACTGGCCAACAATCCCAACAGAATGCCAATGCGACGTCCGTCTCGGCCAATCGATCGCTAACATCTGCCATTTCATTAAACTTGGGCTTGTCTCAGTCGATTCGCTCCACTCGACAATTCAATAGTGCTTATTCTTGGTCGAATCATGATTCACTCAACTACCGATTCAGCGAATTACTTACGGTCGGGTTACTTGGTGGTTATACCTATGACAGGATCCAACCTAGTGGTGACATGATGAGTGAACAATTGAGGGGAACGCTAAAAGGAAGTTTGGGAAGAAAACTGACATACGGTATCTCGGGAGGGCTCGAATTTAGGCAATTCGTGGAGAGCAAGGCGCCGATGCTTGTCTCGCCACTATATAGCGGCAACCTTGACTACCGATTGACCAGCACGACCAGCTTTTCACTAACCTATGAACAGATTGTCAATCCGTCGTTCTATAGCGATGAAGTTTCTATTAGCTCGGGTGTAAATGCGATTCTTAGTCAGCGAGTTTTCGGACGTTTCAATGTTTCATTGTCGGCCGGACATCGATCACTTGATCGACGAAATACCGCAAGTCCGACGTCGCGGCAATTCTCAGGCAATTATACTACTCTTCATGCCTCAGTTTCGACCCATTTTCTTCGCCGCGGCAATGTTTCGATTTTTTATGGCTGGAACGAAAATAGCACATCCACCCTAAACCAAGCGTTCCTAAATCGGCAAATCGGACTTAATCTTTCCTACGGTTTCTAGAAAAAACCGCGACGATCCCAAGATTGTCACCGCTGGAATAGCCGATGCGGCGCCACTGAGTCTCAGTTGGTTGCCGGAAACTCACTTTATAAGCGATTTCAGACTTCTGTTCCGAACTTGCTCGATTCTTACCGGTGTCGCTATGGGTGGTATCGCGTTTTCTTGGTCGAGTATTTATACTGGGAGGCACTCCAACACCGACCAATTCCGATGAGCAATAGATGCGACTTGTAATCCTCACCAAGGCGGCGCTGGTAGCGCTGGGTTGGGTCGAACAGAATCTAGAGGGCGTTGGAACAAATTGGCTCGCCTCCGCCCGGGCGGGGGTTAAGCTGAGGCCGTGCAATAAACCGTCGTCAAAAAAATGCTTTCCAATTACGATTGATTAACTAGTCTGCTGATTTGAACTTAAACATTATGTCTTCGTTTCACTTTGTTACGCAATCCGGCGACCGGGTTCGCGCAAAAAAAAAATCAAACTTCAACGACGTGACTATTGGATTGCTCGCCTTGGTGATAACTGGCTGTGCGGGTCGATCCAATTTGCCGACGCCGACGGAAGCTGATGCGGCGCCCTACGTCGGATCGCTGATCGAAATCGGAGACATTCTTAAAGTCTCTTTTCCTGGTGCGACGAACCTAAACCAGATTCAACCCGTTCGGGTAAATGGACTGCTAAACCTTGGACCGCTCGGAGACGTAAAAGCCGCCGGTCGAACGTCTAAAGAGGTTGAGGCCGATTTGTTGACGATTTATGCTCCTGAACTGCTCACCAAAGAGGTTGCGGTTACAGTTGAGTCAGCGGGATTCCCCGTCTTCGTCTCGGGGGCGGTACTTAGACCTGGGCGAGTTATCGTCAATCGTTCGGTAACCATTGTGGAGGCGCTCATGGAGGCAGGGGGCTTCGACCCCAAACGGGCAAACCTAAAAAGGGTTAAGCTTCTGCGACAAGAGAGTGGTAGTCAGCGGACGATGATCATCGACGTGGAAAACTCACTGACATCGCCGAAGAGTCATCCCTTCCATCTACGTCCGTCCGATGTTGTTATAGTTCCAGAGAAATTTGTTTTCTTCTAAACCTCCAGACCTCGTCGATCTCTCTCAAGGGATGGCGCCAAAAAGCTCAACATACCTCAAAGGATCTTTAATAACAGCCCCAAATTGCATTGCAAAATAGACCTCATTTATCAGCCGGTGAAACCTGGCAAGGCGTGGGAATTGAAAGAGGGTGAGTCTCTCAAGGCGGCAGTTCTCGAAGTCGTCGGCCATTCTTCCCTTCCTCCTAAATGTACCGACACACTACGACTTCGCTTTCACCAACCGTCGATATCCAATAACGACGCGCCCGGAAGTAACCCCGAAACAGCTCTGCTGACGCCCGATATTCATTCGTGCGATGTGGGTGACCTCTTTCCTCTCATATATTTCATCGCCTAAAAAAATACAATTGCTGAATTGATATACCTGCACCTCTTATAAAACAAAATATCCTCTCAGCAAGCTTCCAATTCAAATCAGCTGATTTTAAATTGTTTTTAGGATCTTTTAGCCAAAAATGAACCTACATCGATCACCATTTAAACCAATCGCCAGATCTATTTCTCCATTAATATCTCGAGGTTTAATCGGACTGAGGCTTGAGCCGCTTACGCGGGCTGCCAGTGCTTACCTAAACTACCTAATTGGTCGAGGCAATGGCACTGGTTGGGATTTGACCCCGGAAGTGCGGGCGGCGTCTTCTCTCATTCTTAGAAAAAATGCCATTGTATTTGACGTCGGTGCTAACATTGGAAAATGGTCGAAATTATTTCGAGAATACAATTCTTCCGCTTTCATCTATCAGTTTGAACCCCAACCATCCTGTGGCAACGAAATCGCAGCCCTTAATATTAAGGATAGCGAGTTGGTCCGGATGGCTGTTGGAAAATCCTTCTCAACTGCGCCTTTTTATTCTGCTAGAGGAAACGATCCAACGGCCTCTTTGCACCAAAGGCGGGACTCATTTCTCGGGAACTGCGATTATTGTGCCATCAATGTGAGCGTGATAGCTCTCGATGATTTTGTCGTCGAGCGCGGAATTGATTTCATTGACTATCTAAAACTTGATATTGAGGGACATGAACTCTCAGCTCTTGAGGGATGTGGGCGACTTCTGTCCGAGAAACGGGTCGGATGTATCGCCTTCGAGTTTGGGTCGAGTAACGTAAATTCGCGGACCTATTTTCGAGATTTCTGGGAACTACTAAAACCGCTTTCCTTTCACTTCTTCAGAATTCTTCCGTCGGGACGCCTCTACTCTGTTCTTGAATACTATGAGGACGAAGAATATTTTCGAGGTGTTTCTAACTATATTGCGATCTCAGAATCAAATATGGAAAAACGATCTCCTTAACATAGATTGTATTTTGACAGATCTCAAACACATCCATCAAAATGTAACCGATCCGGATTCGACTACAAGCCAACATGCGAATCTCAAAGCGAGCCAACGTAAATCCATCTCTCGCCGTGGCGCCAAAAATAAAATATTGCGACAATTAAGCCAACAGTTTCAATTAACGTTGTTTTTTCCATTTTGCGTCGCAACTACTCTTCACCCAGAGTTTATCTGAATCGGCGTGACCTATCCAATCACGTCCCACGCACTGGAATGGGCGATAGAATCGGCCAGGATGATAGAGACGTAAAGCAAAGACTACAATCCTGTGGATTAACGCTCACTGAGTACTACGGGATCATTGTCAAAATTTCCCAATGTCAAAAACACAACGACGGTTCCCATGCACACCGGCATATCTCCGGTCTTCTCAGCTCTGCCCACGGCAAAACCATTGAGCAGCCCGGCGCGGCCATCCCCAAAGCTGATCAGCGGCAATTAAAACAGATCTTAGCTCCTTCGACCCTAGTCGCGCCTGGCGGTGTGTTCCAGAAGCGTGGACTCAGGAATACCAACAGAACGAATTAGGCAGGAATTCCGATGGCTTGGCGAAAGGCCGGAACAAGGCCGATCTCTGCGTGAAATCCTATCCAGGAAGCGGCGGGATCCAGTGTCGAATTCGATTGGATCGGAGTCGATGCAGGCTATTTTAGGGATCAAAGCTTCCTTCCGAAGATTACAAAGAGTTCTGTAGACTATAAACGAAAGACTTCCTTTGGCGATGGTTGGCGCGGCGCCGCTCCCAAAGGTCACCGAACCGGAACGATAGAGAAAAAGTCCTCGTCTTCGGGGTAAGATATTGCAATGATCCTCGGCTGTTTGTGATCGTTTTGACATGGCTGCACAAATCTAAGGGTCGTTCTCGTCCCTAGGGTGCTTACAATCAACAACATACAATTCTGCTGAGTCAAAAAATGTCGTCGTCGCCTTGAGGGTTGAAAATTTATTGAAACTTTTCCTAAAGAACTTAACCTAGATTCCGATTCAATAAATATGGGTCAGTTCAAAACTGCGTTCCCACAATACTACTACGGCACATGCAATCAAACAAGATCGCATTCAGGAGCGGGCTGCGATTGCTCCGGCCGCCCAGGTGGCTAGTGCAATTCAACCCACAAATGATTAACCGCTTCCAGCGGACAAGCCTTCTTTGGCATTATTCCACCCGACGATCTGGGAATGGGAATCCTCTGAAACTTGGCTCTCGTCGCAACTACGAAGGCTTGATAAAGTGTTGAGTTCTGCTGCCTTAAATCATTTGCGCAATCGTGAACTTACCTACCCACGTTCAAAGACAATGATGTCAACATCCAGGATTGGCGCACCAAAACCATTTCCGCGATCGAGCGAGTCGCTCCTTCAAATAGTTTCTTACCATTTGCCTTCGCACTTTCGACAACTCGTCGAATTGACCGGCCTGTGGCGGCGTTTCCTTTCCGAAAATGAAAAGGTCAAGACCGTGAATATTAGGAAATTTTCCGACTCGCGGCTTAAAGAAATAAATAGATACTCGTGCGGAATTTCTCTAGGCTTTCTATGCAGGGAATTTATCGTATCGATGGTGTGGACGAACCTCAAAGGGTGCCCATTGAGGCGGGGTTTCCACGTCCAGGGATTGCCCGGGTCCCGAATCGTTAGCGCGTAGTTTATCAAGATTTTCCATTTCCTCTCCGTTCCAGCAGTAAAAATAATAACTATTTATGAGCCTAAAATTCTCTTGGCAAAAACTTTCATTAAAAAAACACTTATTGATTTTTTCGCTAGTATCCTCAGCCTTGCCAATTGGCAATTGTGCCTCGCCTGCAGACGTTGAAGTATCTAATTTCAAATCCGGAATTAGTGTCAACTATATTGGTGCAAAAGGCTCTGCCTATCTCGAGGAGTATTATTACTCTGATAAATTGGTTTGCGACCGAAAAACAATTTATATTAAATCAGATACATTGATATCCTTCGAGCACAATGATCGCAATGTTGCGCGAATTAGTAGTCGCAACTACCAAATAATTGGAAAAGACGGCCTTGATGGTATATCAAGCAGTGGTGACGAGGGAACTATTCGTTATAAGGTAGACAGAGATTTAAATTGGGGGCCGCTATGGCACGACGACGGAAGTGGAAATCCTAATGTTCTTCCCGCCTACGGAGAGCCATTCGCATTTGACAGTCTTTTGTATTCTCCCGGAATTAGCGTCGTGGGAACTACTGGTCCAAGCCCAAATATTCAACTTCAACGGACGACTAAAAACAGCTACTATTTTCGCGGAATTGTGGATTCAGTCGGCGATGAATGGCACACGATTACTGTTGCGGACGATGATTGGAAGATCACTTCAGCGGATACAGAATGGCGGGCGAGTGATGGTCGCGTCTTCAATTTTGTAGTTAATCCTAAAACCCCCTGCATTACCGCACACTCTACCCTTGGTGGCCAGTTCTATACCACGCCTGCCAAGACTTATTTTATTCCGAAAATCAATATCCAAACTACCTACATCTCAGCCGGCTCCGGCACGGTTACTTTGGAGTTGGCCGACTTGTACGGGAGGCCTGTCAAGTATAGAATCAACAACGGAGGTTGGAAACAGGGATCAAGTCCAATCTTGTCACAGACTGATTTCAAGAATGGCACCAATTTGCTTGAATGTTCCAGCATTGGGAATGAAGCCTTTGTTAAATCGAGAATTGTTGTCAAAAATCCGCCGTATCCTAGCGGATCTGAAGACCATGGAAAATTGCTTTGGGGAACAACAAATGGCTGGGAAACAATAAAAAATAAAATAAAACAAGAGCCATTCAAGAGTAGGATCGCTTATGACCGGGTGAATCGGGCAGGGCAAGACGATTGGGATCTCAATGGGCGAAAAGGTCGACGAGTTGGAAATAGTTTTGCCCTCGCCAACGCATTCTATGCTAAATGCTACGGCCTCTCGAGCCGCCGGGTCCCGACGGCTGCCAAGACCTATGCTGAGTACTCCAAAGAGATGTTGCTGGATAACTCAACTAGTATAGATTCTGTTGGAATTGAAATGGGGTTGGCCCAAATTACGATTCCCACTCGGGAGACGATTTTTCGCGGCTACTGGGATGTCGACTCAGTTTACAATTTAGCGTTTGCTTATGATATTATGATTGATATTTATCGGGGTGATAAGGTTGCAGGAGGCATTTCTGCTATCGAAGATTTGTACTTGCGAGATTGCATGGGGCTCTGGACTTTGGAGCAAGTACGGTTGGGAGGGAATTATGATCCGTACATGGTATCGGAGGTTGCCAAAGGTGGCATGTGGGATACCGCTCGAAAAGTGGGTGCTCTGGCATGTATGTTCGCAATGCCTAGCTACTCGACCCATTATTATGGATCCAGTGGCTTAAATGGAAACACAAATGTTAATCTGTTTGCACCGTTTCCAGACAATGGAATTACATGGAAGGCCTGTTTGTTAGACAAAACGGCACCGGTGACTGGGTTTCCAAACCTCGCGGTTACCGGACTGGGAGTTGAGGAGTATATGTTAACCGTTGACGGAAAATTTACGGTAAAATTGGACTACTTTGGCTATGGTCAAATGGGTCACAATTTTGCGATTGCTGCCAACCTGATTAAACTTCACGCACCTGGAGTTTCTATGCCAAGATTGGAATTGAGTATTCAGAATGCGGTCGCTGGTTTGGCGACGGATGTAGAAGGAAGAGGTCCGAGTTACTATCCCTCTATCCTGTTTCTAAATGATCGTTTTCCGGCGATCTTGAAAACTGGACTCCCGACTTTGCTCGGCTTGCCGAGTACCGATCAGAACTCTTTCGGTGCCAGTTTTGACGGAACCGGTGTATTTGGCCTGTGCTGGGTCGATGCCTCTCCGTCATTTTTGCCAACAGCACCACTACACCTACGGATTAGGGCCGCAAAATAGTCGATTTGTTTCTCGCATTAGGAGTGGCGGACATCAACAGCAAATAGGTCTGAGTCTTTTAGTACCCGGCTCGATTAGGTATCTGCACCGACCGACTTTTCAGCGGCGATCATTGATTCGCTTGAGACATTCATTTTGGGTGAGGCTAAGTGGATAGTCGTCAGCCACTAGCCGCCCTTTTGCGACGGTGTCTATCCGAGATTAATTCCCTCATTGGTCTCGGCAATTCAGTGCATGGGTGTCCTTGACCGATGTTCTCTGGTCGGCTGAACGCGAATCGCCACAAGACGGGAACCCAACACTGATTAAATCCGCCCGGGAAACGGGAAAACGGGAGGTTCGAATCTCATGATTGAGTCAGCCCGCAGTCCTGCCCATGGGGTTCGGCAAATCTTTTCGCGTCCGAATTCAGCCACACCCGATTCCGCTCTTGGAGATTATGTCGCCCGCTTGTGCTTTGGGCCATCAGGCCTGCCAGGAAGGGCATCGGAACCTCAACTCCGATGCACCCAAACTATTCCGCGATCTGCGGAACACCTCGGCCGACGGGAATCTCCCCAAGCGGATTAAACAGTGTGCCCGGACCCTGTTAATGATCACCGAATATTTACGACTCTTGAATGTGTCGTTTTAATCGAGCGTAGAGCCCAGTGTCTCAACAACCAAACTGTTGAATCCAAAATATTGGACCCGAAATCCGATAATGGTCTTGAAAATATTATGTGCTCCTTTGAAATAATTTGTTTGACTGTAAATGTGTCACCAGTGGACGTCTAGGAACTCGATCAAATATTGTTTTGCAGGAATTACATTTCGCGTCGAACCTTGGTCGGGAAAAAAAGAAATTTAACGGTAGATTTTTAACATTTTCAATTCTTGAGAAAAATTGCAACGGTAGGGTTTAAATGGACCGCGCTTTCCGGTGTCGGTCGACAGGCAATTTCATTTGGAGTCTTCGCGCTACTGGCACGGATGCTTAGGCCGGATGCATTTGGACTAATGACCCTGGCGGGAGTTTGGATTGCACTCATGGATCCGTTCATCAATCAGGGAATGAGCATGGCGATTGTTCAACGCAAAACTCTCGAACCAGAGCATTTGGACGCCGCGTTTTGGAGCGCGATGGCTTTTGGTATTTGCATAGCGGGGGTGACTACGTTGCTAGCGGTGCCTCTTGCCAAGTTGATGCATCACTCGGAGCTTGCGCCAATTCTCAAGTGCCTTTCACTTATTTTTATCGGGACAGCATTTAGCGGCGTACAAACCGCCATTCTTACGCGGGATCTTCGGTTCCGTGAATTGGCATCGAGAACACTTACGGCGGCCGGTTTGGGCGGAGTGGTTGGTATTGGATCGGCGCTTTTAGGCGCTGGAGTCTGGTCATTGGTTACTCAACAACTTGCAAGCACTACGGCGGGTACGATTTATCTATGGCGGGCTAGCGATTGGCGACCGCGCTTCCACGTTTCATGGAGACATCTCATCGAACTCTGGAGATTGAGTTTGACTGTTTTATTGAGTAATCTGCTTGTGTTTATTTCGGCTCGATCAGATCAATTAATACTTGGGCGAGTTTTAGGGTCCGAAGCGTTAGGATTATATGCGGCAGCACGTCGTCTACCAACCTTAATTTGAGAGGCTATGCGCGGCCCTCTCGGGTCCGTGACGATGCCGGTTCTATCGCGCCTTCAAAGTGATCCTGTCCGGTTAGCCAAGGGAATACAAGCAGTCCTGAGATTAGTCGCTATAGTCGCGTTTCCGATATTTACTTTTTTGGCATGCACGGGTACGTTAATTGTCACGTTCCTCCTAGGCCCTACGTGGACGTCCATCGGATTCCTTGTGCAGCTCTTTGCAATCGCTGAACTGATTAAAACACTTGTAGTTTTTGCCTATCCGACGTTGATGGCCTGCGGACGTGCCAGGCAGTGTCTCGTACTGCAGTGCGCACACGCTTGTGGGACCCTCATCGCTGCCAGTGCCGGACTTCGCTGGGGAGCGACGGGCGTTGGATTCGGGCTAGTGAGTAATTCATGTTTTATCGCTTTGACGTCATTGTTCATGGTGTCTAATGTGACGCCGCTACGACTTAAGGACTATTTCGCTGCGGTTTGGCGCCCCTTTACTCTCTCAATAGTAATGTCTTCGGTGGTCCTTGGGATTCTTTTCTTGTTTCCGGCTAACATGTCAACGGCTATTCAAACATTGGCGGTCATGGTTATCGCACCAATCACTTATCTCGCATTGCTTGCGTTGTTCACACCTGAGGATTTGAATGAGCTTCAACGAACCCTCCGCACCGCCCTGGGGCCGGAGATCTCAGAAACATTGGTTCGGATCGCAAAGAGGCTCACGCTGCGACTCAGTTGATCATGAGACCTCTCCTAGCCCTGTTAGGGGCAATCGACCGGATCAATTATGGAGACCTCCTTTTTCCTGTACTCCTAAAACAAGCATTGGGAGATGGGATCAAGACCGAATTTGATCTTCACGCATTTGCTTTAGTTGCGTCTGATCTTCGAGCTTATGGAGCTTTACAATCTAGGCCTATCCGAGATCTATTTGACGCCAGAATTGTACCCTCAGGCAGCCGAGTTATTGTTGTTGGAGGTGAGGTACTTTGCTGCGATTGGAGCGCGGCCCATTTTTACCTTAACGGATACTTTACTCCGACTCAAAGAGCCATCCGCCGTATATTGGGTCCGGAAAGCCTAAATCGATGGCTTGCCAAAGCCTATCACTCACCGAGTGCAGTTCCCTTTGTCCCTTCGGAGCGACATTTTCCAAAGGGCGTCAAAGTCGCTTATAACGCCGTTGGCGGAGCAAATCTGGCGGGGCATGCCGATTTACTTAAACCGGTTTCCACAGCCTTACTTGAATCCTCTTTTGTCTCGGTACGCGATCATTTAACTCGTTCATTATTGGTTGACGCATCTCGACGAACGTTGAATCCCCTCGTGACCCCAGATAGTGCGATGCTCATGTCTGAGTATTTTAAACTGGAGGAGCTCGATGAATTGGTAACCGGGGAAACAAAACAACTATTGAGGCGGTATGGTAAGGGTCATTACCTCTGTATTCAAGTAAAGGAGAGTCTCGGAAAAGAGCATATCGCTACGATTGCGGCTCAGCTCGATGAGTCGTACCGTGAGCACAGATTGCCTGCAGTTCTACTTCCGATTGGAAAGGCTTTCGGGCATTCAGACCACATCGTATTAGAGAAAATTGGGGCGGCCGCCACGACACCGGCGATCATCCCGACGAACGTGCAACTCTTTGATGTCATGGGATTGATCGCGAACGCGGCTGCGTTTCTGGGTACGAGTTTGCACGGTGCAATCACTGCGGTTTCTTTTGGAGTTCCTCATTTCGCTCTGAGTGGACGGGATCTCAAGATACCAGCGTTTTTAGACAGCTGGGATATCCCGGTTCAACGTTCAATTGGAAATTTTGAGCAACTAGCGCACTATGTCACCAAAGCACTCAACATACCTATTCCGGACCTTAAACTCAATCGTCTTAGTCTTCTTCAGTCAGCTCATGCTGGCCTATCCGCACTAACTCGTAAACTTGACCTGCCGGAATTACGTCCTTTAGAAACCATTTAGCAATAACTGTTTTGACAAGCGCCGCCCAGATTAGTTTGGTGATACCGACTTACCGTCACGCCAGCTATGTCCTTAAGACGATTGAATCGGCCTTTCAGCAGGATTTGCCACCCTCCGAGATTATCGTCATCAATGACGGTTCACCCGACAACACTCATGAGATTCTACAACCCTTGGCGCTTAGTCGTCGCATTCGGTATGTGCGTCAGGAAAATGCAGGTCAGGCCGCCGCTAGAAATCGAGGAATCAGCCTGTGCAGCGGAGAGTTCATCGCGCTTTTGGATGACGATGATCTTTGGCCGATGGACAAGCTAAGGTGGCAGGTCGAGTATCTGCGGACCCACCCGGAAGTGGGAATGATTGCAGGCACTGTGACTATCATTGACGCCGAGGACAGGGTGCTTCGCCAAGCAGGCGCACCGGGATGCATGACGATAGAAACTTTATTTAGGAAGAGTCAGCTTATTTCCCCTGGGCAGGCTCTTTTTAGAGCTTCAATCCTTCGAGACATTGGCGGCTTTAATCCATTAGTGTGGGGTGCGGATGATTGGGATCTGTACCTCCGACTGGCACATGCGACGCGCTTGGTGATCGAAGATCGAGTTGCGCTCTTCTATCGGAAGCACTCAACCAATGCCTCTCGTAACGCTGGTCGAATGTTAAAAAACATGCTGATTGTAGCCGAACAGCACTTGAAGGCGGTGCCAGGTGAACGACGTCGCGAGTGCCGCAAGAATGCGCTTGCGTTTATTTGCAACTACGCAGCCAGACCTTTGCTGGCCGATTTTCGAGGCGAACTACGATGTGGAAATTTGATCAAGGCGTACGAAGTGTGGAAAAAACTGGTGCCTCTCATTGCTCAGATTAAACATGAACCTCGATTGAGTCGATGGCTTCTGGGAGGCCTGTTTCGGACTACCAATCAAGACTAGTCGGAGAGAACCGTTAGATGAATACACGGAGAATTGTCTCGCACGCTTCATCATTGCGCTTCCTCAATTGTTTTGGTAATCGTCTGCGGATTAGTTTAAGAAAAACCCGGAATCTGGAGGAGCGGACCATCAGATTAGCGGGGATCGGAAGTTCCAAATTCGCGATAGCCGGAATTGCACGATGTTCAAGCTTCCCGCGAGTGGCCACTTTTTTTTGTTTTGTGCCGCTCGACTTAGACAGAAAGTTTTTGCATGATCAAGATTAGCGTTGTCATTCCTACATTTAACCGGCCAAACCTGGTGCTTCTGGCGGTTAATAGCGTGCTTGCGCAGACGGTTTCCGCCGCAGAAATTATCGTTGTAGACGATGGATCGATCCTGGATATGCGGGAAGTTTTATCAGGCTACGGATCAAAAATTCAAATAGTTAGGCAAATTAATGCTGGCCTCAGTGCTGCCCGAAATGCCGGAATCCAAAGAGCGAGTTCGGACTGGATTGCCTTTCTCGACGACGATGATGAGTATGAGGACACTCGTTTAGCATCGGCCGTTCGGAGCATAAGTATATTTCCGAATGCCACGGTCCACGCGGTAAACACTTCGATCATATCTGAAAATAAGCCGTCGATTGATCTTTTCGCGATTCGCGGGATTTCACTGACGGAACCAACTCAATTAAAGCGTCCGCTATCCGCGATATTGAAGGGCTGTTTTTTCGCTCAATCAATGGTCATTCAAAAGGAGTTGCTCTTGCGGGTCGGACTCTTTCGATCATTTCCTTACGAGGACTTGGACCTGTTTGTTCGTTTAGCCGCCTATACTCCCTGGGCACTTGATCCCTCTCCTTTGCTTCGGCTAATCAGGCGATCGGATTCAAACTACAATCTTTCTGCGAACTTGCGAGCAAAACGGATCTCGAGCTGTGAGGATTTGGTTCGCGTGCACCGCGAGGCGTTGCGTTTGGATGGCCTAACTGACACCGAATTACGGCTCGTCCGAACTGGACTGGGCACGAATTTGTTCAATTTAGGCACTGCCTTTGCCACGCAGGGCAATCAAAAATTGGCCCGTGACTGTTTTGGAGAAGCAGCCCGAGTATTTCCAGCCCACCGTAGTCGGTTAAAATCAGTGGCTGCAAGATTTGGGGGCCGAGCGATTCTCTTCCTTATTGAAGGGTTTACTCGAAAACCCACGTGTAGATAAATTCTTTTTTGCGTTCGACTTGTTAAATGAGGCCAAGTCAGGTATCTGTTGTCACCGCGCCATTATATTCAGAATAGTGGCATTTGATCTTTCACCGCGGGTTTATAGGTTAGTTGAGCGATCCGAGCAAAGGCAACGTCTCCGACAAAAGACAGTTTTTATATGCCGAACAACAGATTTCTTTCAGCGCTTGACTTGCACGAGAATTCGCATTAGCGCTCTTGGGAAACGACTACCAGCGTTTAATTGTTATGGTGTGATTACTCTGTTGATATAATTTGTTTGTCGAATCTCGAGTTCGCCTTTTGCGACGTTAAAGGGAATCCCGTCAGATTGATTGAATAGCTGGAAATATGATAAAAAATCTCGTTTACGATATTGGAATGAACAACGGCGACGACAGCGCTCATTACCTTAGGCAAAATTTCCGAGTTGTGGCCGTGGAGGCGAACCCGTTGTTAGTTGAACAGGCTCGGATACGTTTTGCAACGGACGTCGATGCGGGTAGGCTTATTCTTCTCAATATTGGCGTGACGGATTCTGAAGGTTCTATGGACTTCTGGATTAACGAAGAGGTGAGCGAATGGAGTTCCTTTGACAAGGCAATAGCCGGCCGGAAAGATCACAGACTTCGCCTCTTCAACGTTCCAACCCGCAGGATTGATTCCCTTATGCGGGAGCACGGCGTACCTTATTATCTAAAGATTGATATTGAAGGGTTTGACCGATTCTGCATAGAGTCGTTGATCACAAGTGACCTCCCTAAATACGTTTCGCTGGAGACATGCGATATAGATACACTTTCCTTCATTCGCCATTTGGGCTACGACGAATTCAAATGCATCGACCAGCATGATCACCGTGCACTAATTGCCATGCCGCACGGCGGGTGGCGGGTATCTTCAATGTTCGTTCCGTTCAGGCATAGCCCCCATCGCCTCGTGCGGGCCGTGGCAGCAGGCATCGGAAATTCGGTGTTACGACGTGTACTTAAGTCGCATCCAGTCGCACATCCAAAACGGTTTCCCTCGGGAAGTTCTGGGGCGTTTGCCGAGCAACTTCCGGGCTACTGGATGGGTTTTGACGAGGCATTACATACCTTGTTGACGCAGAAGATCAAATGCGCGACCAGGCGTCGACCACTTTGGGTTGATGTGCATGCTCGGCGTCCAGACTAGTTCGACCGTCGTATCATTCAATTTCCTCGATGGCAATTGTTGAATTTGAGAGTCCGTCTTGCCAACTTCTCTCGCTGAAATGTGCGTGAAAGCGACGGACGGTGGATGAATTGCAGATCTAATTCCTCCTCGTGGGGTACTCGGAAATGGACTTTATTGAACCAAGACTTAGGGACAAAGTACGCGTTTGGCGAAATCCCTTGAAGCAATAAAACTAGGCCGTCATTTTAGGCCGCGAAAGACTGGCCCTATTCTCCGGAATAGCGATGAAATAATACGATCAAATTCTCTCCGGAGATAAATTGGCTAAAGTCATGCTTACTGATTGCTCGGTAAAACGGAGGACTACATCCAGCGCGCATGAAGTCGTGAAGTTCAATAATTAGACAACGCACGTTCCGCAGCCAAGTCAGATCGTCGCTACTAAACACTTCAATTTCCGCACCTTCGATGTCAATTTTAAGGATGTCGATTACCCCGTATTGTCTAACCAGTTCGGGAATTGTTACGGTTTCCACCAAACCCGATGACGGGCCACTGTTACCAACCCTGATCGCGGTCTTAGGAGCATTCGGGTTCTGGATCGCGAGCCGAGTCCGAGTCGGCCAAAGAGCGCCCAGAAACGGCGTGATATTCGGGAGAGAGTGGGAATTTATTTGGAGTAAGTTGAAATTCGATTCGTCCGGCTCGATCGCAAAGATTTTTGCGGCAGGATAGGTAGTTGCAAAATATCGGGCGGAGTAGCCAGAATTTGCCCCCGCGTCCACGATGAGGCCTACGTTTGGTAAAAGAAACGGGAGTTGGTAGGATCGCCGCAGGATTACTTGATTGAAAACACGAACATCCGAGGTTCCTTTGCGTGCATGAAAACAGAGCTTGCCATATCCAGGAACTTGAAATTGGATGGTTCCCGCTCTTGCTAAATACTTAAAAAGAAAGCCAAAGGTCCATGTAACACCGTAGGATTTTAAGTAATGAAAGACGATTCGAGTTGTGACCGTTTTCATATAGGAGTGACATTTTTAGAGTGTTTAACAAGAATCATCGCTTGACGGTTGGGCTTTAAATCGACAGATGAAGCATTATGGTGAACATTGAATAATTTCAGCCGTGAAAAACAATTTCTGTTATTTGATCTCAAACGAATGGTTTTCATTTACGTCGCGGAAATTCAAAATCGGTTGTTATGCCATGTGGGCAAGCAAGCGTTACAAGCAGGCTTGAACTGAAGCTTTCGGTTCCATTGGAGAACCAATCCGAATGGCGGCGATGACTACGATTTATATTTTGCAGACCTTCGTGAAGTTAACGAACGGATACGACAACGCCAGAGCGAATTGAAGAGGCCTCCCATCTCCGACCTGCCTGTAATTGGGACAATGCATCGGTTTGTTGACGAGCCTCGGTGCCGGTTGTCGCCTCTCACTCTGGAGAACAGACGCTGAGTTTGGCGTTGTCAGAAACTGGAGCGGACTTGGCTACCCCAGTGATCCCCGATACGCAAGTTTTTGGCAAGTCTTTTTCGGGATCCTTCTTCATTAAATCGGAGTATTCCCAGACGTTCCATACCAACGGGTGGAAGATCACAACCGCGGGTACCCAATTCCCGCGACCGACCTACGGCCTCCTGACCAAGCCTATATCAAAAGTTCCATCTCCATACACCCCAGCGCTGTGGCGACGATGGAATCGTTCGTGGCTGTCAAAGGACCGAGCACCCCATGTCAAAGACTGCGGTCAATCGATCCAGTTTTGTCGGTTGCCAGAGCGTGCGTTTGACAATTCGAGATTCGGTTCCAAGGATTTATTTAGCTTCTGCATTTGTTGGCGAGATCAATCAACAGCGGGAAGGATGGACATTCTTAGAATCGGATACGGGCAAGCCAAGGATCTGCGAATTGCGTGCCCCGAATTCTGGGCCTTTCGTCGGATTGATTTCGGCTGGATTTGACCAACTTTCAGGAAACTGCGGGTTCGCGATGAAAGTCGTCAGATTTGACTAAGCCGCGAGCAAACTCCTTCCTTGGCCCAACTGACTGTCGGTAAGTAGTGTCGGTAAGTAGAAAGCGGGGGTTGAGGTCGCCTCTCGTCCATTGGGCTTGCGGTCGTCATTAATTCACACGAGCATGCCGAACGTTGGTCTCGTCTGGGAAGATCTTTTTGACGTTGCCGTCAAGTTGATCGGTCCGAATGTCTATCCAACCGGTGGCGGGGTCGCCCTGCCATGTTCACGCTCGGAAAAACTCAGTTTTTGGCCTGTGAGATGCCTTCGAAGCCTCCCGTCATGCGCCGATCCGTCCCACATTGATGGCGCTCACCAAAAGGAGACCACCTTCTGCTCACTAAAAGGGAGCCACTTTGTTTTCTCTTCCAAGTAGCATTTAACGTAGCTGGGTACGGCACTGAACGATCTGAAACGCCATATGACCAAGTGGCCTACTTTTGGTGTGCGCGAGTAGCCTCTTTTTGGTGAGCGACATCGCCCACATCCCCAAAGCTCCTCTGACACTTCCGCCTTCAAATCGTTGCACGATTTTGCCAACAGCCCCGGCCTGTTGCTAGGGTTGTTTAAATTGTTTTGGTTCGGTTTTGGGTTTCAGCTACTCACGATTTATTCCGATGTGATAGCAAGATGGGTACTGAGCGCAAAAATCCAGGATATTCCCGGATGCTGATTCCTTCGGTGGTGATGGTATTATCAAAATGACGTCCCGCGGCTTCAAACCCGACCCTGGGCCCCTTCCTGGCATTGGCCCGGCCTTGGCTCCCGGCCCTTGGGTGTTCAACCATCCTGGGTGGGTCCGCTTTGGCGTCACGGTCGTTGGCCTCAGTTTGGCTTTTATCGTACCCCTGCTCGCCCTGGTCCAATTGGCCCTCAAATCCGATCTCTTCTCTCACATTCTCCTCGTCCCTTTGGTCGCCGGGTATTTGATCTGGGTCGACCGGGGCTCCTTGCCTCTCCCAGGGCGCCCGTCGATCCCCGTCACCGGATCGCTGGCAATTGCCGCAACGAGTTGTTTGGCGTTGAGTTGGCTACCGGTCGTCTCAGATTGGACAGATCTTGGCCTGTCCTTGCAGATCCTGGCGTGGATTCTAGGTATTGCGACCTGTGGCTCCGCGTTTCTGGGGCGGACGTTGCTGGGGAGTTGCGTGTTTCCCCTCAGTTTTCTCCTGTTCGCCGTGCCCATGCCCGAGATCGTCGTCGACCAATTGGAGACGTTGTTACAATATTCGTCGGCGGAGGTTTCCGACTGGCTGTTTCAAATCTCGAATGTTTCGTTCATGCGCGATGGATTATTTTTCGAATTCCCGGGACTTCGGATCCAGGTCGCCAAAGAGTGTAGCGGTATTCGGTCGACTTTGGTGTTGTTCGTTGTTGGCGTTCTCGCTTCAAAACTATTTCTTCTTACTCCGTGGAAACGTCTGTGCTTGGTAGCCTTCGTTGTGCCCCTGGGAATTTTGCGAAACGCTTTTCGCGTCTGGACGCTGGCGGTACTCACCGTGAATGTGGATTCCAGGATCATTCATTCCTGGTTTCATCACCGAGGCGGCCCCATCTTCTTTGCTCTTTCTTTGGTCCCGTTCTTCGCCGTCTTGTGGGCCTTGCTCCGTTCAGAACGTCGCAACGCCACGGCTCCGGCGCCTAATCAAAGCACGCTTTTCAAGAACCCATGACGAAGCCCCTCTCTCTACTGACCTGCCTGGTGATGTGTTGGTTGGCACTCTCCGGATGTTCGCGAGGCCGTTCGGTGGCCAAACAACTTGAAAAGGCAAAACGGGCCTACGATGCCCGGGATTATGAGACTGCCAAAAGCCAGTACGTCAATATACTTCGCAAGAACCCACGAGAGACCAATGCTATTGTGCATTTAGGGAAGATTTTCTATCGGCAAGGTCAGTTGGAGGAGTCGGCGATGTTTCTCGTCGAAGCAAATCGCCAATTTCCAGACGAACTAGAGGTGGCTGAATACTTATCGACCGTTTATTTGAGAGCCGGCCAATACACGAATGCCCGAGCCCATGTGCAGGTAATCCTGGCCCGACAACCCACCAACGAAACGGCTCTTCGACTCTTGGTCGAGGCCGCACGGACCGACGTGGAACGGACCCAGGTGGTCAACGAATTGGGCGCACTCGAAAAAAAAGCAGGCCCGAACCCAAAATTTCATATGGCTCGAGCCTTACTTGCGGCGAGTCGGCAGGACCTAAAAGAGGCTGAGTCCGAATTGTCAAAAACGTTAGCTCTCGACCCTAAGTCCGTCTTCGCTTTGATCACACTCAGCCAACTTCGTTGGCACGACGGGCTTACGAATCAGGCCGAGCAGTTATTACGTCAAGCGGTCTCGAACGCCGCTGTGGATGACCCGGCTCACTTCCATTTGGCGGGTTTCTTACTAGCGGTTGGGCGGGTCGAAGAGGCCAAGAAAAAGCTCGAAGAAATTAACCGAACGGCGCCCGAATGGACCGGAGCCTGGGTGCTGTCGGCCGAACTCGCCTTCCGAGAATCTCGATTCGACGATTGCTTCGGGCTACTCAAACGTGCCTTGGGCCAGGCTCCCAACGATTATTCCGCCGGTTTGTTAATGGGGAAACTCAAGCTGGCCCAGAAGAAGCCCGCCGAAGCCGTCAAAGTGTTCCAGCGAATTGTCGATCAACATCCTCGCTCCGCGGATGCCGCCTTCCAATTGGGTGTCGCCCAGGCTGTGAACCAGGAATTTACGGCGGCATCAACCTCCTTTGACCGGGCTCAAACGCTTGATCGTAACGATAGCAGGCCAGTGCTTGCATCCGCGGAACTCAGTTTGAAACGTGGCCAGGCCGGCGCGGCCATTACCGCGTTGGAGGGTCTGACCCAGCGCCAGCCCAAGATCCTTCCAGCCCAATTTTTGCTAGTGACGGCTTATCTGCGCGACGGCAAAGCCAACCTCGCCATCGAGCGGTTGAGTTTGATGAACAAATCGAACCCAAATAACCCGGCTATTCTCTTTCAAATGGGCCAATTGTTGGGCCAGCGTAGATCCTTTCCGGAAGCCCGACGAGCCCTGGAAGAAGCTCAATCCTTGGTTCCAAACGATACGAGCCCCTTAGAGCAACTGGCCATCATCGACCTCGCAGAAAATGCACCCCAAGCCGCTCAAAAAAGGCTCACCTCCGCTCTCGAACTCCATCCCAAGGCCTACCCACTATGGGTGCTTTTAGCCAGAATTTATTTTGCCAGTGACAAGCTAGACGACACTGAACGTGCTCTAGAAAAAGCGATTGAACTTGAAACAGGAGCCCCCGCTCCTTACATGATGCTCGCTCAGGTGAGTCAGCGTCGCGGGGATACGACGCGGGCTGTTCAGCGCTTGGAGGATTTGCTGAAACGGCAGCCCCAAAATCTGGGCGCTCGGATTGTCATCGGTTCGATTAAAGAACAGCTAGGTGCTTTTGAAGATGCCCGAAAGGTCTACGAAGAAATCCTCAAGACGAACCCAGACAACGTCGTCGCCCTTAACAATCTGGCTCACCTGAAGGCCGAACAGTTCGGAAAGGTTGACGAAGCTCACGGGTTGGCACTCAAGGCAGCCGGTCTTGCTCCGGAAGATCCGTCCGTCGCCGACACCCTGGGTTGGATTGAGTATCGGCGCGGAAACTATCCAGAAGCGGTGCGTTTGCTAAAAAATGCCAAGGGAAAATTGCCCGGGAATCCCGAAGTGGCCTCGCACTTGGGCCTCAGTGCTTACATGCTCGGCGATGAAATTCTCGCCCGTTCGGCGTTGACCGAAGCATTGGCCAGCCCCGCAAAGAACGCCGAACGACCTCTCAGCGAACAGAGCTTAGCGATTCTAAATCTGGGCGGTGACCGAGCGCCAGACGCCATGATCAAGGTATTGGAGCAACGCCGAAAGGAGAATCCTCGGGATCTCGTGGCCAGTGTCCGACTGGGCATCGTCTATGAAACCGCTGGGCGGACCGATCAGGCCCGGGAACTTTATGAGGCCGCCTATCGCTTGAGTCCGGCCGCCCCTGAAGTTTTGAAGCGTTTGGCCGCATCAGAGGTAGATCATGATCCAGTCCGCGCCCGTGAACTGGCTCGTCTTGCTCAACGGGCCACGCCGGACGATCCAGAAGTGAGTCGGATTCTGGGACGTCTTGCTTTGACGTCTGGAGACGCGGCTTCCGCTTACGGCCTTTTGTCGAGTAGTGCTCGGACGATGACGAATCGGGGAGAGGTCTGGTTTGATTTTGGTAGAGCCGCTTTTGCCACCGGGCGGCCTGAAGAGGCAGAGGAGGCGATCAAAAAAACCTTGAAACTCGGAGGTGTCGGAATTTCGACAAACGTCGCCGCCCAATGGCTTCGCCTGCTCTTAGTCGCTAAGGCACCCACAGCTGAGAACCTAGGATTTGTCGAGCAGGTGCTTAAATCCGATGCGACCAACGGGCCCGCGCTTTTTGCCATGGCTAAGCTGCGAGAATTGGGGGGTGAGTATTCAGCGGCGGGCGACCTTCACGAACGGCTGCTTCGGCAGTGGCCGGGATTCATCCCCTCCGTTCGCCAACTCGCCATTCTCTATGCTGAGCATTTGCATCAAGACGACAAGGCTCGGGCTCTAGCGACTCGGGCTCGGGTCGCATTCCCTGAGGACCAGGAACTAGCGCGGACCGTTGCGGGCTTGGCCTTCCGTCATGCGGAGTTCACCTACGCCGTCCAAATCTATAAAGAAATCGCCCGAACCCAACCCAATGATGGGAATCTTCAGTTTCTTCTGGGTCGATGTTATTTCCAGCTCAAACAAACCTCGGACGCCCGGGCCGCCTTGGAAAAGGCGATCTCGCTCGACCCCAAGGGAGTGTATGTCGGCGAGGCAAAAGGGTTGCTCAAACAACTAACCCCATAACAAAGTAGACCAGGGAAAGCAGTGGAAAGCGGAGGGCAAAAGTTCAAAGGACGTGGAGGCCGATTTGTTAAGAATTTACGGCCCGGAACTACTGACCCAAGAGGTTGCCGTCGTTATTGAGTCAGCCGGGTTCCCGGTTTTCGTTTCCGGAGCTGTTCTGCACCCCGGTCGTGTCGTTGTCAGCCGATCAGTCACAGTCGTAGAGGCACTGATGGAAGCAGGCGGCTACGACGCAAAACGGGCCAACTTGAAGAAAGTCAAGCTATTACGACGAGAGAATGGTCAACAACGAACGATGATTATCGACGTTGAAAGTTCGCTTCGGTCGCCCAAAAGTCGCCCTTTCCATTTACGTCCTTCGGACATCGTCATTGTTCCAGAAAAATTTGTGTTTTTCTAACGAACCAAACGTTGGCACTTGAGGAGCCGCTTGAAGGGAAAACGGCCTCCTTTCAATAAGATCTGGATATAAATCTGAGTTTACGGTTTTCGTTGAATCCAAAAAGATCCCGGCTTCTTGGTTTTGATTACGGATGCAAGAATTGGGAATTTTTCAGAAACTTTTTCTGGTAGCTGTTGACTCAAATAAAACAACGCCCCGATGATCGCAAAATGATGATTCCCGCAAAGAAATGCTTCAAGGAGGTACTGTTCATTCCAAAATCGAACCTCTTGTCTCGTCCACTGGTCGGGATAGTCAAAGGGTGTAAAAATATCGTGAATATGAACGAAAACACCGGGTTTAAGTCTAGGAAGGATTTCCAAATACTCGTACAAGACCTCGCCTCCTGGTCGAATAATATGAGATGAATCGATAAATAGAATATCATTCTCGGCTAACGATTCAAAATCGCTGAGCGGCAAGTCCTCCAAACGAGAACGGATCAAATTGACGTTTAGGTCCTTTAACCACGGATTTTCGTACGGTTCGACACAGGTATGAAGACACCGCGTATTCGAGTTATCTTCCTCATTTTGATTGAGTGCATTCCGAATCATGAGCGTGCTAGAACCGCAGCCGATTTCAATAATACGTCGCGGTTTTACTAATCGGATCAGGCTATACAAAAATTCCGCATCGCCGGCTTCGAAACTGCGATTGTTGTAATAAAATTCCCGCTTAGTGGTGGCCTCCATGGGGAACTTTCGCAACTCATCCTGATAGTGAAATTTGTTAATAAAATCGATTTGCTCGCTTAGATTCAGATCCAATCCTGGCAAAGTACGGACTTTCCCGTCGGCTGCAGATTTTGAGGAAAAATTGAACATCGGCTCATAATAGTGATCACGAATTGGGAAGACTCCAATC
Organism: Verrucomicrobiota bacterium; assembly: GCA_043788645.1. Taxonomy (GTDB): domain Bacteria; phylum Verrucomicrobiota; class Verrucomicrobiia; order Limisphaerales; family UBA9464; genus CANIZL01. Next base: position 5,824 of record JAYVTS010000172.1, on the reverse strand, counting down.
CACGCCAGTAGTGAGCGAGTTAAAGGAAGTTTGCAAACTCCATAGCGCCGCACGATGGCCAACCAGGCCCCTCCAGCAAAAGTTAGCGGCGATAAGACCACGTCACCTATTCGCAATGCTAAAAAAATACAAAGTTTTTTCATGCTCAAATTTAAATGGGCCTGATTGAAGTTGTCTCATCATCCGTTGTTCATTCAAGAAAAATTGATCGGCAAATCGGTATTCTTCGCAGTAATCGACGGGAGCCCTATTCATGATCATCCTCAACTTTCAAGGAGTCGGCGCTCGGGTGCGTGAAATTGATGAGGGGAGGTACGACCGTTGGCTGGATACGGACCGTTTCGAGACGATTCTTGAGTAAGTTCAAGGAGGCGTGCAGATTCGGCTCACCTTCGATGACAGCTACTTTTCCGACTGCGCACGCTCTGTCGGCGCTGCTTCAACGTGGAATGAAGGCGGACTTTTTAATCTGTTCTGGGCGTCTCGGAACGCCCACCTTTTTGAATTCCTCAAAAGTGCGCGAGCTTCGTTCGAGCGAAATGGGCATCGGCTGCCATGGAGGCAACCACCGCCACTGGAGGAACCTCGGATCCCCGGAATTGCAGGAGAAGTTGGTTGGCAGTCGGGAAGTGCGCTCTGGAACTTTCGCCTTGGTGCATGAAGCTGACTTCTCCTGACGAGTTCAGCCACAGCCGAAAGAGGCGGGCTGTTTGAGCGGAGGCCTGTGAAATGCGCAGGGAAAACCCATATCGAGTTCTGGACCAGAGTTTCTCGTTGATTGAGCTCATTCCCCAATCAACCTTAAAAACCAGTGGCTCTCTTCAACGCGCAGCGGCACCCAGTGACCCGATTCACACGAGGAAGTTGACACATTTCGGTCTTTAAACTCACTCGATTGCCGACCTGTCCAAGAAAATTCGATTCTCATTTTCCATCTGGGTCTTCAATCCCGGATGCACTCTATCGCGATAGGAATTTAGCCATGAAGCAAATTAGAAAATTGAGTGACGTAGTCGACTGGAGACTTTGCATCGGTTGCGGCGCCTGCGCCTCTGTTTGCCCTCGGAATAAAGTGCAGTTGTGGGATTTTCTCCACGAGGGAATTCGTCCAATCGTAGAAGCCACGGATTGCGGCGACTGCCGTCAATGCCTTGATGCCTGCCCGGCAGTCAACACCGATTTTGCCTCGGAAGTGACACCTGGCAGTAGATCCGGTCCCGTTTTCCTAGGAGATGAAACATTCAGACGCGACTGGGGTCGGGTTCTAGAAGTCTGGGAAGGCCATGCAACGGACCCAGAGATTCGGTTTAAGGGCTCCTCCGGAGGCGTCCTGACCGCCCTCGGCGCCTATTGCTTGGAACAAGGCGGTATGCATGGGGTCCTCCACATCTCTCAGAATCCAAACGACCCGGTGCGGAACGAGACTAGGATAAGCCGCACCCGCGCCGAACTCATTGCAGCCACCGGATCAAGATATTCGCCTGCCTCCGTCTGCGACAGTCTCCAGCGGGTGGAAGACGCCCCTGGCCCCTGCGTGATTATCGGGAAGCCGTCCGAAATCGCGGCGGTGACCAAAAACCGGAAATTGCGCCCAAATTTGGATGCGAATGTAGGCCTAACTCTCTCCTTTTTCTGCGCTGAAACGCCCTCAACGGCCGGAACTCTGGCCCTCCTTGAGACGATGGGAGTCCGACCCGATTCCATCGCTGATCTGCGATATCGCGGTCTAGGCTGGCCCGGACATTTTGCCCCTACGAAGCAAGGACAAACCGAGCCGTTCGCAAGAATTCCCTATCGCGACAGCTGGAGGTTTTTGGAGGGATATCGACCGTGGTCAGTGCATCTGTGGCCAGATGGCACCGGTGAGCTTGCCGACATTAGCTGTGGTGACCCGTGGTACGAGAGACCTGACGGCGAAAATCCAGGGTTTTCCCTTCTTGCAGTCCGCTCGGAGAGAGGGAGGGAGATCATCCGAGGTGCAATCAAAGCTGGGTATCTCAAGCTTGAACCCGCTGAGCGATGGAAGTTGGTCAAATCTCAACAATATTTAGCCAATAAGAAGGCCGCAGTCTGGGGAAGACTCCTCGCCATGCGCCTCTTTGGTCTGCCAGTGCCCCAGTTTGTGAATGCGAATCTCTTCCAATGTTGGCTCGGGTTAACAACGAAGGAGAAGCTAAAGTCAATTTTTGGAACCTGCCGCCGCATTTTCACTAGAAAACTTTATCGGCCGTTGAAGTTGGATCGATCCACAGCGGTGTTGGTGAAAGAATGCCCAAGACGTGGTCCGTCACCGGCATTCAAACAAACCGTATCGTGATGTTTAACCAGTACCTTTACTGACCGTAGCTGCGCGAACTGTGACAATTTTATACAGGCTCTTTATTTTTGACATAAGTCACCGAGATCTGCGCCAGTTCACTATCGGCCACCGGTTTCGTGAAAGCCCTGAAGGTCAGGGTTTAACGCTGGTTTTGGACTGGCATCCACTGCGGATCCAACTCGAACCACCTCTGTCCACGTGAATTGCGGACGAAATATCACAATAGCGTCGGAAACGCTTACACTTTCATTAGCGAACAATTTATACGTAAGCAGCACGACATAAACAGGTTGCGAACATTAACCCGTTTATCACCCTTCTTTAGTGTAGGGTTTATTGTCACTTTGGTTCTCAAACCCCCATTTTCTTTGACTCAGAAATGGTGTCATTCGGAAATGAATGGGTCGTTAATTACCTGTGAAACAGCACTTTAGCACTGCGGACTTCGTCAATATCGAGTATTGCCTAACCGCTGGCATAGGTTCTGCTTGCAAGGTTGGGTAGGTAAGTTGGTAGCCGTTGGTAAGAGCACGGTGTTTGCAGTCCGCTTTGACGATTCGTTTTCCGCGACAGGTGAGAAGGTCTGCGGAGTTGACTTGAAATTCGTGAAGACGGGAGGCAAAGGCTTAGTCGCCACCGGTTGCGTTAAAATTTTTTTGAAAATGATTATGATAAATAAAACATTAGCCTGTCTGGTCGGTCTGGGTGTGAGTGTTTCGGCGTTCGCGATTCCGATCGCGTACTCGGATGCCGATTCATTCGGTGGTCTGAACCCTAACAATACTCCGAAGGGTGTGTTTCTGGGTCCAAACACGTTTCAAAACGGAACTTTTGATGTGGCGACGGGTGCGGGTGACCTAACGTCAAATTTCAAGATTGTTTACACCGGTGCTGGTGGGGGTTTGAATCAAACCTACACTTCGCAACTCGGTTTCAATCCAATCACTCAGGCAGTCGTGCCCGGTTCAATAGCAATCGATTTTTGGTTTCGTTCAAAGACGGTGTCTGATAGGAAGAACAATGTCGAAGTCAAGATTGGCTCGTTGGCTTTGGGTGTGAAGAAATTCATCACAAATGCCTATTTGTCAAACGGTAGCAGCGCGTTAGATATTGAGGCTTCCATCGACTCTACTGGGAAGGTGTCGTACAAAGTGAGTTCTCCGCTTAACAGCGTCGCTAATCCGAACGTTGGCTTCTTTCTTGACGCGGCGTACCTTTCCTTGGATGCGGATCGGATTCCTGACAATGGCGCAACCTTAGGGATGCTCGGTGCCGCCGTGTTGGCCTTGGAAGGCGTCCGCCGCCGTTTCTTCCGCTCCTAGGACGCCCGATTGGGTTCCTGTCTGAGGTTGTTTATCTAGATTCGCCGATTCTTCCCCAATTGGGTAGATCGGCGAATTTTTTTGTCTGAATTACGTAATTTTACGATGGCCCAGTAAGTCTAATTTTGGCCGATCTAGCCCAAAATTTGGCCAAGAATACGGGTGAGTATTCCGTGGAACGGCAGGCCGCCGCGACGAGAAATCCGTACGCGACCGCTACGGTCCCAGCGGAGAGAAAAAATGACATCAAGCCTCGTTCGCGCAGCAGATCGGGCAAGCCTGCCAACAGGGCTACAGTGAGGAGACTGCCCGAGACAACGAAGGGAATTGCCATCGGCGCTAGATATTTGGCCAGACTCAGGTCCGCTATTCTCGCAGCGTAAGGAGGATGCAAAAATACTTTGGTTGTGACCAGAGCTATCCCGGTAGCCCAGGCGAATCCGACCGCCCCGTGGGTGCGCGATAGCCACAGGCCAAGGACCAGGACTGCTGCGGCTTCGGCAATCGTCACCCGAGCCATGTAGTGATGCTTTGCCAGGGCAAACATCAAGTTCCATGAAGGCGATTGGGCCAAGGCGAAGACGTACGCAACGGTCAAGATGTGCAAGATGGGCACGGCCGGCAAAAAACTTGGTCCGACCCAGAACACGATAAAACGTTCTCCAAATACTAAAAGCATCAATCCCATTCCACAGGACAGAGTGGAAGATAAAAACAAGGAGGAGCGGAAAAGTCGCTTAAGTTCCACCGTATTCCCTTCGGCGTGTAACCGCGTGAACCGTGGGTTCAAAACGTTGAGAGACGTCGACAGGATATTGTTCATATTCAGCACCAGATTCGAAGCAACGCTGAATAGGCCGACCGAGGCGAGGCCGACCGTCTTAGCAATGACGATGTTCCCCAAGCGGAGGCGCACGATGTTTGAAATCGTCAGGACGACCGTAGAACTGCCGTAGTGGAGCAACTCTTTGAGACGGCCTTGGTCTGCACCGAGCCAAGTAAGTCGAATGTCGGGATACAACCCACCGGCCATCCGCCAACTGACGACCAACGCGGAAAGCGACCCGGCGCAGACGACGAGGGCGATTGCGTTCATCGTCGGATGATAATAAAGGGCGAGCAGAATGCCCGTGGATTGAAACAATTGCCGAGCGATGTTGAGTCCGTTTGAGAGGTCAAACCGTTCGCGGGCGGTAAAGAGCGTGGACATCAGTGCTCCAAAAAAATCCGTCACTACCGCCGTGGCGCAAAAGAGCAAAGTGATTCCAAAAATCGGCGTATCCTGCTCAGGAATCTTAAAAAAATGAGCCGCTGGTCCCGCCAAAGTTGCCGCCGCGATCAAGACCAGTACCCCTGTGCAGAGGAAGAACAGAATTGCAGTGCCAACGGTTCTTTGCAGGGATGCTTGTTCATTTCCTGACAAGTCGCGACTGATGAATCGCTGAATCGCCGACGCCAGACCGAGGTTTACTAAGCCGTAGTAGCCGGAGAAAGATTGGATCAATGACCACATTCCGAATCCAGAACTTCCGAGTTTGCGAATGACGATGGGAGTAACAACAAAGGAGACCGAAAAATTGAGCCCAAGACTGATCCAATTCAGGAGAGCCCCTTTCTTTAGACTGGTTCGCCTGGGAGGGCTTGAAGCGGGTGTTTTGGCAAACGTTTGCAGGGACGACTCACTCATCGCTTATTGCAAATGCTTGGGTGGCAACGGCCCGCTAGGCAATGGGAAAGTCGGCATCGATCAGAACGATCCGTGAATTGATCGTCGGAGCCGCTCAAATTTACCCGGAAGTTGCCAGGGAGACTATTTTGGAATGGATTCATTCGGCGGTCTTCTCTAGAGTCCGTTGGATTCCTAGTTTGTCCATAAGTTCGTAGAGGGTAGGACGGCTGATTCCCAGTTCATTTGCCGCTCCACTGATTTTGCCACCGCTCCGCTGGAGGGCTTCCTGCACCATCTCTCGATCGAGCTGTTCCCGAGCCTCTTTTAAATTGATCGATACCGTACTCACCGCTGCCGCAAGTTCCAAATCGGCGGCGCTAATGCGGAGCTTTTCTGCCATAATCACCGCTCGTTTCACCCGGTTTTCTAGCTCGCGAACGTTTCCAGGCCAATGATGCTTCTCAATCGCCCGCAATGCTCCAGAATCAAATCCAGGGGCTGATCGAGCATCTT
>JAYVTS010000171.1:0-33421 GCA_043788645.1 Verrucomicrobiota bacterium | reverse complement strand
ATTGCGATAGGTATCGCCCGGAATGTTGCCGGCCACAATACTTCGAATCTGCCCCGTCATACTTTCACGAGACGTTTGGGCGGCTTGGACGAGATCGATTTGATATCGTTCCACGGTCCAGCCGGCGAGGAACCCGGCGTTGTACGGCACCAGTTCCTTGGTCGGGAAGGCGGCAATTTTGGCCAGGAGAGCGGGATCAACGCCTTTGCTGGCGGGGACGATTTCGTCGTCAAAAAAATGGTCGACCATTCCGCTGCTGAATTCCCAGCGAGTGCGTTGAATTTGGCGCTCTTGAATATTGCCGTTCGCATCACGGTACGATTCGGTCTCATAGTAGTAATAGCCGCTTTCCGCCTGCCAATCCGCATGGACCTGGGCGTCAAACGTCCAGAACGGCAGATAGACGCCATGCACGGTATCGGTCATGGCGCGGGTTCCCAGTTTACCTGGGGCGAACCAGCGTTGGCCGTACCATTCGCGAATTTTCTCGCGCACCTCCACTTCGCTGAGCTTGATGGGCAACAGGCTCTCCGGGCGGAAAGAATCCTTCACCTGATCGTAGGGCACCAGGGCGGATGACCCGCAGAAGGTGCAACGTTGCCCGACCTTGGTCGCGTCGAAGACGGAGATCGCTTGGCAGCTTTGGCATCGGACGCTGGTTTTTTCGGCCTGCCAGCCCCGTGCGTCGTCGGGGATTCCGCGGAGAGCCGTGACCAAGTCATGTTCGACGATTTGATCTTTCCCGGGTTCCGCCTTTAGGAGGGCGGGCGAGACGGTATTGCAGAAACCGCAGACCAACGCTTGTTTGGCCGGGTTCCAAGTGGCCTCAGCGCCGCAGGCTGGGCAGTTGAACTTTGCTTGAGCCGTAGCGGGGCGATCTGAAGGAGCGGGAGCAGCCATGTGAGTTTAAGTACGAAGAACGCCGGAGGATAAGTTGAACGCTTGGGCGAGGTGAACTTCTGCCAACGAGTGAACGAACTTGTTAAAGATGCCCAGCTTCAGCCAGCGTTGTCCGCCGGGCGCGCACTAATCTCAAGCATCCGTTCGATCGGAAGCCGGGCGCGTTCGATGAGGTGCGGGAGCAGCTCCACTCGGGGATTCAAGTTCACCATGCAGTCATAGAGTTTTTCAAGAGTATTCAGCTTCATGAATCGGCACTCGTTGCACGCGCACTTGTCCGTCGGTGCTGGAATGAAGTGCTTGCCGGGACATTCCTTTTCCAGCCGATGCAACATCCCGGCTTCGGTCGCAATAATGATTTCTTTGGCTGGAGTATTTTGACACCACGTCACCATTTTTTCCGTCGAACAAACGATGTCAGCGAGCAGGCGCACCGCCTTGGGGCATTCGGGATGCGCCACGATGGGTGCCCCGGGGTATTGTTGCCGAATCCGAGTGAGAGCGGCGTGGGTCCATTCGATATGGACATAACAACTCCCTTTCCACAGGGTCATCGGTCGATGGGTCTGTTCCATGACCCAACCACCGAGATGTTCGTCCGGGACGAAAAGGAGGTCGCGATCTTTGGGCGCAGCGTTGACGATCTTGACCGCGTTGCCGCTGGTGACAATGACATCCGCGAGGGCTTTGACCGCTGCGGAGCAATTGATATAGGCGATGGTCCAAAACTTTGGGTTGGTTTCCTGAAGAGCTTTCAGTTTATCCGCCGGACAACTGGCTTCGAGCGAACAGCCTGCGTCGCGATCCGGCAAGAGGACGATCTTGTTCGGGTTAAGAATCTTCGCCGTTTCCGCCATGAAATGCACTCCGCAAAAAACAATTACTTCGGCGTGGGTCTTGGCCGCTTGTTGGGCAAGACCGAGCGAATCACCCACGAAATCAGCCACGTCCTGAATCTCGGGCACCTGGTAATTATGGGCGAGAATGACGGCGTTAAGTTTTCGTTTGAGCGCGAGAATGTCTTGTGAAAGCGCGTCGAATTGGGCCGACGGCATGGGGGTGCGAACGCTGGCATCGAAGCGGAGCGGGCGGGTGGGGCGGGGCTGGACCTCAGCAGCATCGTGCATCAAGAGAACTTCGGGCGATGGCCTAAAGGAGTCAACTCCCTCTCTCTCGGCCGGGCCAAGGGCCCCTCTCCTCGGGGGGAGAAGGCCGGGGCGGGGGGGCCAATTTACTTCACCGGTACAATCCGGGCGAGTTTGTCATTGGGCACCCCGGTGAACCAACCTCCGTACTCGACAAAGTAGAGGCCCCCATCGGGACCTTCTTGCATGGCCAATGTTCCGGCGTTGAAACCGAGCGCAAAGGGTTCGGACTTGCCGGGTGAACCGTCCGGGTTCGTGGGTACAAAACGGATCCATTTTCGAACCCAATCCGCGTAGAAAAGTCCGCCGTGATATTTAGCAGGGAAATCAAATTTTTCCCCGTGCGGCCGATAGAGCGGTCCACCCGTGGCATTCCCGCCTGCGTTCTTGCCCCCGAGGTCATGGCTCCAGGCGACGTACGGAGCCATGGCGCCCGGAATGGGGCAATTGGTTTTGCCAAACGTGGAGAGATTATCACCCATACACTTCGGCCACCCGTAGTTGCCGCCCGCTTTGAGGAGATTGATTTCTTCCCAATCCTCGGCTCGATCATAGCCGACTTCGCCGACAAACATGCGACCGGTTTGGGGATCGACGTTTAGGGTATAAGGATTTCGATGTCCGTAGGTGTAGACGGCGGGATTGGCTCCCGGTGTTTTCACGAATGGATTATTTTTTGGAATGGAGCCATCGAGATTGATTCGGAGGATCTTGCCTTGCAAGGCCCCGAGGACTTGCGGCGGATTGGTCGGGTCATCCCAGAATTTCGCGGTATCGGACGAGACGTTATTATCCCCGGCGGTGACGTAAAGCTTGCCGTCCTTTGGGTTAATTTGCAGGGCGCCGCCTTGGTGAAAGCCGCGCAGACTAGGAATGGTGAGCAGGATTTTCTCGGAACCGTCTTTGAGACCCGTAGCCCGTTTCGGAACGTTCACCGTGAAGCGCGAAACACGATTGCTCCAGGCGGTGGCGTTGGTTGGAGCCCAGGGAGCGTAGTGCAGGTAGACAAATCCGTTTTTCAGATAGTGCGGGTCAAATTCAATGCCATGGAGACCGCGCTCGTTGGCTTCACGGCCGGGGGTGGGTTCCCAGCAAACTTTGAGCTGAGCGATCTCTTCGTGAGTTTGGGTTTTGAAATCGTAGGCCCAGATGTTGCCCCGGCGGCCGGTGAACCACAGCCGACCGTCCGGACAAAATTTGAGGGCCAATGGCTCAGGGATACCGCCCATGACCAGGATTTCGTATTTGAAACCGGGCGGTAGTTTGGCCCCGGCAACCGCCTTTTCGAGGGGTGTGGGACTCGGCGTGGCGGGCTTGGTTTCCTGGCTCAGGAGCAAGGAGGTCGAGAGGGTAAGGCCGAGCACGAGGTCGAGCAGGCGCAAACAAGGGCGTTTCATGAAAAGCAAGCCGGTACAGACGCCCCAATTCCGTTGTGCTTCAATGAAAAACTGGGTTCCCTCTCTCCCTGAATCTTTTTCGGATGTCCGTGAGAGAGTTCATCGGCGAGATGAAGTTAATTGGCTGCGGATTGGGGGCACGAATGTGATTTTGGTTTTCGCATCCGCGGTTTAACCTAAAAACGTGGATATCTACGTAAGGCGTCAAAGCGTGATCGCATTCTTCTCCGTCTTCATTCTGTTATCGAGGGTGGGCGAGTCGAGGGCCGACGATTGGCCCGGATGGCGAGGGGCGAACCGGGATGGGCATACGAGCGAGGTGTTGCCCAACCAGTTGACCACGCCACCGCCTATTCGATGGCGTAAATCGGTCGGTCACGGGTATGCCGGGGCGGTGGTCGCGGGTGACCGATTGGTGTTCGCCGATGAATCGGCCGGACACGAGACGGTGCGTGTTTTGCGGACGACGACGGGTGAGGAGGTTTGGGCACACCCGGTCGCCCCGGTTTGGAATGACGAGTTTGAACACGGTCCTCGCTGCACGCCCGTGGTAGCGGGTGGCCGCGTTTTTTTTCAATCGAATCAAGGCGAGTTTGTCTGTCTCGACCTGACCACAGGAAAACGCGCCTGGGGTTTCAATTTCAGCGATTATGGCGCATTTTGGGTGTCTTCTGCCAATTCGCCGATTGGCGCCTCGAACCGGCGCGGCCACTGCGCTTCCGCCGTTGTGGAGGGCGATCAAGTGGTTGTGTCCGTGGGCTCCACCAATGGCGCCAGTTTGTGCGCGTTCGCAGCCGGAGACGGCCGATTGTTGTGGAAAACTCAGAACGATCTCACGGCTTATAGTTCTCCGGTTGTGGGGAGCTTGGCCGGCGAGCGCCAGATAGTGACGGCCACTTGCGAAGGACTCATCGGCGTGGCCTCGGGTGATGGGCATCTGCTGTGGCGGTTGCCGTTTAGGACCGGGGCAAACCGGAATGTCCTCACGCCTATTCTTGACGGCGACACGGTGTCTTTCGGGAGTTTCACGACGGGTTTTCGTCGGGTGCGAGTGAGCCCGTCCCCGAAAGGGCAGGTCGCCGTTGATGAGTGGCTCAATCCCCAACTCAAGATCAATCTCTCGACGCCTGTGCGAGTGGATGGTTTCTATTATGGTTTAGGACCAACGAAAAACTTTGTCTGCATTGATCGGAAAGACGGGGCGGTGAAGTGGGATGAGAAGGGATTTGGGGAGGTAGCGTCGGTGATCACTGATGGGCGTGGGCTCCTGGTCTTGCTTGATTCTGGGGAGATCCGACTTTTGGAGGTCACTTCTGAGAAATATGTCGAGCTGGGCCGATTCCAGGCCTGCGGAAAAACCTTCAGCCAACCGGCCTGGGCCGAACGTTGCCTCTACGTCCGGGACGCCCGAGAAATCGTCGGCTACAGGTTTTAATCATCCTGAAGCGAGGAGGGGCTCCATCAAGGCTTTGCGGGTTCAACCGAGAGTGGACGAGACTCAAAAAAACCAAAACGTTCGCACCATGCCTGGCTCGGCGCGCGAATTCGAATGGGTTTGCCGGAGAATGGATCCCGAAAGGCTAAAAGGACGGAACGAAGCCCCAAGCCCAGACGATCAAATCGCCCATACAATTCGTCACCCACCACCGGGCATCCGGCCGCGAGGAGGTGGAGGCGAATTTGGTGGGTGCGACCAGTGTGCGGATGCGCCTCGACGAGGGCACGGGTCCCGTTCGTGGCCAAGATCCGGAAGGCGGTCTCGGCGGGTTTTCCGGCGGCGGCATCCACTCGGTGGCGGCCGAACGCGGCGGGGTCCGGACCGAGCGCGAGTTGGCAGGTCCAGGTGGTTTCTTTCGGGACGCGCTCGGTGACTGCGAGATAGACTTTTTCAACGGCTCGGTCAGCGAATAATTCGGAGTACGGCCGAATGCCGCCCTGGGATTTGGCAAACAATAAGACTCCGGAGGTGGGGCCATCCAGTCGATGCACGAACCGCAGGAAGCGCAGATTGCGGGATCTGGCCCAAAAAGCACCTCGTTCTATTCCGTCGAGGAGGGCGAGGTGGAGGTTGTGGCGGAGTCGCTCTTCGTCATCGGGCCCGAGCACCCAGCCGGGGGGCTTATCGAGCGCGAGCACGGCACGATCCTCGTAGAGAATGGGTATTCGCGTGCGGTCCGGTAGTTCAACGTAATCCGTTTTAGCCACTGCGGAGAGGAAATCAGGTGTCGGGTCGAAAGCCAGCGGAAGGCGAATCCGCTGTCACGAGGTCGTACTCTTCGTTACCCGAATGTCGGTGGTGCTTGGAAGGTGGAAATGGAATGGGGACGTGGATGAACTACAGGACTGGATCGGCACGTTCCTTGATGATCAAGACAACCACGTTTTTTCAATGATTGCCGCGAGGGCACGGAGGATAGTCTTTTCAACCAAATACGAATTTAAGATCCGGTGTCTAAGCTTCCGGGTCCGGTTCGTAAGCCTGCAAGTCGTCCCAGGCCCGGACCGTCCGCCACGAACGGAGGAGGAGGAGGAAAGCTCCCCCGACTCCAACTCCCCAACCTAACCAGAGGACCCGTGCTAGCCGGGGGTTGCCGCCGGACAGCGTTGCAGGGGCCAGGTTGATACGCCATTCTTTTGACGTTAACCCGGGCGGGGGCGGCATTCCTCGCAGTAAATTAACTACATTGATCGCTCGCTGTATCGGGACCGGGGTCGCTTGAGTTTGGCTGTCAATTTGTCCGACTTCCACGGAGGCTGGCAACAAGATCGATAGAATTTGAATGGTACCGGCAACGAAAATCGTCGTGGGAAGCAGGTTGAGAGTCAGCGCACTTTTCCAACCCAAGAGTTGTAGCCAAAGGGGTAAAGTCATCGCCAGAGCCAAGTGAACGGGGGTCAGCGTATAGCGATTGCCCCAGACGCCTCCTCCCTCCCAAAAGGAGACTGGGGCGTAGAAGATAAGTAAGACCAGGTGACCGATACCCAAGCCGATCAAGGCGGATCGGACCGGGATACTTATTTTCTTCCACTGCCAAAGGACCAATCCCAACAGGATGATCGCCAAAGGCTCAAAGAAGAGAAGGCCGCGGCCGGGAGCAACCAGCGGACCCCAGAAACCATCCCAAAAATTTCCATCGAACGGGAAACTGGGGCTGAGTCGGGGATCGCGCAGAAGCATTTTTTTAGCCATGAGCGAAACGTAGGTTCCGGTCCAGTGCCCGAATCGGATCCAGTGATAAAAGCGATCCACCAGGATCCCAAGGAAGAGTCCGGGTGAAACCAGGGCTAGAACCTGGAGCGGCCGGTACGAGTGGTTGATCCGAGCCCAGGTCAGCTTCTCGTTGACGTTGTGCGCCTGCCGTCGCGCTTGAAAACCACAGCATAAGACGGCGCTCATCCAGATTCCGAAGTGTTCTCCCAGAGCCGGAAGGCGGACGGTGAGCGCGGCTCCAATACTCAGTCCTGCCAGCAGTAAACACCCCCGGCTGCCGGTCCTCATCCAGCGTCCAATCAGGACCGCATCGGTCACCAATAGGAACACTTGAAGGCTATTTTCCATATGATTTTGCGTATAGGAAAAGTAGCTGGTACCCAGCAGCATTCCCAACGCACCGGCCCAACACTCGATGGGCGTGAATCTGAGTTGTCCCAGCCAAAGAAAAACGAGGACAACCGTGGTGGCGACTAACGGGGGAAAGGTGAGTGTGGCGACAATCCCCGAACGAACTCGCAGCTTACTTTCGTGGTCGTGGATCCGGTGATCCACCAGTCCCGCTACGAGATCCGCGGGCAGCATGAGTGCGGATTGTCCCGCCCCGTACCATGCATGGATGACACCGTTCAATCCCGTGATGCCAAACGGTGCGTTCGTGGCAGTGCGGACAGGGGGCTCGTCGGACCACCAGGATCGCGTCGTCTGCAACCGGATGGCAGTATCGGAGTTGCCTAGCCCTGGCACTTGAATGAGCAAGGTGATGACGAGAGCGACGCACCAGAGCCAAATCAGGGCTCGACGCGCAGTCTGCTCCGTGGATGGCGGAGTAAACACCAGGTCGTTTGCTTGGGGTCCAAGTCCCGAAGACGCCCGGTGTTCAGAGGGTAGGGGGGGGCTCATTGGAGATTAGTGGAATCTCAGGTTTCAGACCCGATGGACCAACGACGGCTCATTCCAATTCGCGTCGAAAAGGACACTTTTCCGGAAACAGAAGCATTCCTCAATTTGGACGACAAGTTTGCCCCGTCCATTCCTTCGAGACTCAGAACTCCAGAGGATACCAAGACGTCCGGGCGGTGGCGATGACCCACCTGGCTCAGTTTGACGCGGTCAATGCAGTCACGGGAAGGTATGCCAGTTACGCCGTAAACTTGGCGGCGCCGGGCGCGTTCCAAATCAGCTTGAGGAGTTTGGGTGCGATTTCCTACGTCGTAGAGGCGTCGAGCGACCTCCTGTCCTGAACTCCCTGGCGGACGAACAGCTACGGGGTGTTGCAACTGACCGATGACACCGCTGCGGCAGCCGCCCGGCGTTTCTATCGCGCCGTTCCTCACTGACGAGACGGATGCCGATTTCGGTGGGGGCATTCCGTTTCATGGCGAACCCGGAGATGACTTCGGGTTCCGTTGCGCGGCTGTTCGCGGCGCCACTCCTCGTGGCGCAGAGTGCCACAAAAGCGCGGGGTCGTTCCCCCTATCCGGGTCAATCACGACATTGAGTGACTGCCCATCATGATAGTGTCCGTAACCGTCAAGGGGTCGGAAAACGAGCCTGCCCAATCTATCAATCGGCAAGTGACGGCCAGTAAATTGAACGGGGCGCGCGCCGTTTTCTGGAATGTTTGTCGAGGCGCCCAGTCGCATTGATTTCAGATATCAAGTTTTAACGTGACCCCTCCGCACACCCGCCGAGGGGTCACGACCTTTCTTGTACTCAACCACCTTGCCGCCCTACTCAAAAAACACACTACAGTTCCGAAGCGCCTCTTATGATTCGGTCGCCTTACGAGCTTAATCCGGCGAAAGCTACGACCTCAACGTGGCCTATCATTCATTCCGACCCAATTCGACGCAGCCTTCTGACCACGCCACGGCAATCCGGCGACTAAACCGCTATGACACAGCGGCCCCCAACCGAATTAGCTACAAGCTCAATACGGCACAAAATATGATATCAAAAAACGCCAAAATTTACATTAATGACTACAAAAATATTTAATTTATGGCATTAATGCAAAGGTTTGTTTCTTGAATATATTTTATAATAATTATTCCGCTTTTTTGATTAAATCGAATTTATTGTCGCCCATAGATTTCCACATTGACCCATTTGGCGACTTGCATACCGCGCCAGGTGATGTATTTGCCCCGAGACACGATTGAATGGAAGTATTCATTTTGTTTTTGATGTATCCCTCAAACTTCTCGCCTCCTTTTTCCGCCAACCCTTCCATTTTTTCTCCTTTTTCGTATGCTTTCTTTACCGTTTCAGCAACCGTGCCGTAACCTTTTTCCTTGGCAAATTCAACGGCGCCTGCTATAGCCAGATTTTTTATCGCCTCTTTGGTAGATGAGCCTTGCATAGCTTTCGATGTTTTTGAGAAATTATCGCGAGCATTTTCGAGAGCGTGTTGGTTTTTTTCCTTTTCCACCTCTTCAAAGGCCTCACCCTCTCGCGTAGATATGTCAATTTTTTTAAGTTTGTCATTTGACACACTTATAGGATCAATGTTTTCTTGCTTAGTTTTTTTTATTTGTTCTGCACCTCCAGACACTCCACCCACTTTAGAAAACAATTCACTAAAAAACATTCCCCAAAAGTGTCCGGATGGATCTATTGCAACAATCGGCCTATTTCCACAGTAACTATAGGGATTTACTCTCTGTGGGGCGAAAAGCCAAGATTCTGGCAAAGTTGTAGGTGCTTGATCTACGCTTGCGAACCTCGCCAAGTTTAAATTTAGATAGCGCGCTTCAAAATATGCTAACCCACCTTCGCCATCGCTCTCCTTCTGCGTGAACCCATAACTCTCCTTCACCCCGCGCGGCTGATTTTCCTGCCGCGGATGGCCGAAAGGATAAAAGGCGCTTTCGCTCACGAGTTGCCCGTTCACATCGCTCAAAACGCTCGACGAGCCGAGGTGATCCTGGTGGTAGTAGCGGATGCCTAGGGCGGAGTCGGGTACTTCGAGTTGAGCGGGGGCGTCGGCGCGGACGAACACCGCTTCGCCCGGGGCAATAAAGGCGGGCAGGTCGGGGCGCAGTTCCAGCGGCGGCGGCAGCCAGGAAAGCCAGCGCATGGAAAAGGCATCGTATTTTGAAATGGTGGCGTCCGCCCTCACTCCAACCCCCTCCCGGAAGAGAGGGAGAACTTCCAGCCCGGCACCGGGTAGGAAATCGCCACCGGCGGACATCATCCGGTTCGTCGGGTCGGAATAAGTGCCGGTGATGGTGAGGGTGGCGTTGGTGCTGGCCTTAAGCCAAAGGACGGTGCCGGCTGCGAGGTTCTCGTTTGTCGATATAGGCAACCAAGTCAGTGTGGGGTGATCCCACTGTAAGGCCGCTAAGATTTCAAAGCTCGCCACCAGTCTCGCTCCACCGACGGCTAGGGAAACTAGGTTCCACCCGGGCCAGACGCGCAGGCGCTGGACGCGGAGGTCTGTGTTAAGCGAACCGGTCACGCGTGCGACACGGGTGTTGCCGTTCCAGACATATTTGGTGGGCGCATCGTGTTCGCGGACTTCAAAGTATTTGTTGATGTAGGAAACGGTGGTAGGGACACGTTCCAAAGTGTCTCTGACTGAATTAGTTGGGAACGGAGTGGATCCTGTCCCTGCCGATTTTGGAAAAACCGTCTTGCTGATGCGGCGGTCGGTGTAGTCATAGGCGTAGGCGGCCCGCATCTCGTTGTTCTCCACGGCCACGAGGCGGTCTTTGAAATCCCATGTGCAGATGAGGCCGTCAATGTTCGTCATGTTACCGTTCGGGTCATACGGAAAATGACGAATGGCGAATGACGAATGACGAATGGAAGTCAGCGCGTGCCGACCGGGCGGGTCGTTTGGGGCGCGGCCAGCGCGGTTCCAACGACCGGCGGCGCCGCCGGAATCCATTTCGCCCAAGTTTGCCACGGGCAGTCCCTTTTCCTGGTGGTCCAGGCTGGAGGTCTGGGCGAGCATGTTGCCGATGCGGTCGTAGCGGTAATTGATTTCGCCATCGTTGCGCGGGGCGGCGCCGGGCAGGGTGAAGGAGTATTGGACGCGGGTGAGGCGGTAGAGATCGTCGTAGCGAAAGAGCTGGGTGTTGCGGCGCGGGTCGCCCTCCGGGACAGCCGAGCCAGGACGAAGGTCCGTAATGGATTTGATGTTGGAGACCCCGTCGAAGTCGTATTGGAAATTGACGAATTCCATTTCGGCTCCCGAGGACTGCCGCCCCATCGTTAGAAGATTTTTTAGCCGCAGGCGCGAGTCGTAGACGTAGGTGGTGCGAACGCCATTGCCGTAATCGATCCGCGCCACCTGGCCTGAGGGCAGGTAGGCAAGGTTGGAGAGGATGTTGCCGGGCTGCGGCAGTCCGCCCACAAGTCCGCCGGGAATGCGCTGTAGGAGGCTGCGGTCGTTGTATTCGTAGCGGAGCTGGTCGGCGTCGGGATAGGTGAGGCTGGTGAGCCGGTCGAGTGAATCGTAGGCGAAGGCACTGCGAAACGAAACTAGCGTAGCACCCGCCGTGACGAGGCTCTGGAACTGCGGGTCCGGAATCCGCTTCACCACCCACTCGACCCTCCCACGGGAATCATACGATGTGTGTTCCTCGCCGGAGAGATCATCAACCCACGCGAGCGAGCCGCGAACATTGCGAGCGGTGGCGATGGAGTTGTCGCCTTGGGGGAGATTTGGGAAAGGCGTGTCGTAGTGGTAAACGACGGAGTTGATCAGAGCCTCGTTGCCTCGGCTGCTACGCCATAATGGAGCGGATTGGCCATCGTGATATTTCTCCGCTCGGATGCGATTGGCGCCATCATACGCATAGGTGATGCGCTGGGCCTTGGCGTCCCGCATCTCAATGAGGTTCGAGGCGTCGTCATAGGCGAAATGCATCACGCCCCGATCCGGATCATTCATGAAGGTCTTCCGCTTGAGGCTGTCGTAGGTGAAGGTCTTGACGTTGTTTTGGGAGTCGGTGATGCGGGTGAGCTGATCGTTGAGATCGTATTGATAGAGCGTGGTCCAGGTGCGGATGGCGCCAGTCGGTGTCCCGTCGTCATTGATGTGGGAAATCTCTTCCACTTGAATCAGTCGACCGAGGCCGTCGTTGTAATGGACCATCGGGGTGTCGTAGTAAGGCGAAGTAGGATCCACGTCGTTCTCGTCGAAGGAGCGGGTAACCAGCGGTTCGTAAACCGTGCGGCGCTGGGTGCCGTCAGGATTGGTGACCTGTGTGGGGCGAAGCGTAGCATCGCAGGCGGTGCGTGATGACTGAGCAGCGGCGAGGTCGAGATTTGCGAAGCTGCCCTCGTTGTGAAACTGCCCCTCCCAGCCAGGCGTCTCGATGTTCTCAAAGGCCAGAAGATCATCGAGCGATTCCCCTTGCAGCGAGAAGAACGGATTGAGGACGCGGACGGGCTTCTGGCGGGCGTTGAATTGAACTGCCTCCGAGACGACGACCCGTGGTGCGCCTCCGCCAGCGGCAGGCTCGGCTTCGCTCTTGGTGAGAAGCTTCCGACCGAGACCATCGACGAACTGACGCGAGATGAGGTAGTGACCGCGCTTGCCGCCGACGGTCCCCGGCGTCTTGTCCAGTTGGCGAGTCTCGACGAAGTTTACCAGGCTCGTCGGCGAGACGGGCACGGCAAGGTTGTAGTCGTACTCCACGGTCGGGTAGACGGGTGTGTCGCCGGGTTTCACGATGCCGGTGAGCCGGGCGAAAGTGTCGTACGCGTAGGTCGTGGTGTTGACGTTGAAGTCGGTCGAATTCGCGACCGTACCAAAACCTTCGTCGTAGCTGGCTTGGAAAACGAGCGGAGCTTTGTCTTCGCCAAGATAGATGGTCTCGCGAATCGGATAGGTTTGAAAGCGGGCGTCGTAGACAATTTCGCGCGCGTGTCCTCTGGAGAAGTCCACGGTGCCGCCATTCGCGGAAGCGAGGGGATCGATGATGGTGGTGGGATTGCCGCGAGCATCATACTTGGTGCGCGTTGCAGTGATGTAGCCGTCGGCGGCCACCGCGTTCGTCCACTCCCGCTTCATCGTGAGGTTGCCGATGGTGACGAGGCCCCCGTTGTTTCCGGAAAACGTTTCGTCGTCGTAGAACATCTCCGCCCGCGAAATCACGACGCCATTCTCGTCCTTGACCTCGGCGCGCCGAGGTGTGCGCAGAATCCAGGCGTTGGTGTTGATGGCGTATTCCGTAGTGGTGATGCGTTCGTCGTTGAAGGCGAAGCGATTACCATCCACCACAATGCCGTAGTTGGCGTCCAGGGTTTTATTTCCGAAGTTGTCGAAATCGTCCTCGCTCTCCAGACGTCGCTCGGTGCCCTTTCCAAGTTCTTTGATAACGCTGGTCGAACCTACGGGGTGGACGTAGCTGACCTCTCGACCGTCGATACCTTGGTATAGTGTCTTTGGCGGGGACACATACCGGTTGGTCTCCACACTGAATTGTTTCCCGTCTTCTTGTTCGGCAGTGAGAACTAGCAACTTGCCTTTCATCACCTCGAATTGTCGACCTGTATCAAATTCGGAGCGGGTAACGAGGGTTGGAGCGGTCGTATCGCCGACGTCGATTTGTTCCACGCGGGCAAAACCCCGGAACTGTTTCTCGACCGAGTCGTAATACCCATTGTGATAACGGAACTGTGTCACGTAGCTGTGCCCCAATGAGTCCAGGTTTGTGACGCTCGTGACCACTTGAACCGGGAACGGCATTACATTCGTCCAAGCGTGTCCCGCCGCCGCATCTTCCAGTGCAAACTTCGTGGAGGGCGCGTAGCCAATCAGCGTCACACGCCCGATGCCATTGGAGATCGCGGTGAGAATGTTTGGTGCCGTGCCGCAGTTAAGCAATGCGCCCAGATTGACCATGCGCAGGCGGCTCGATGCTGCCGAATCGGCATAGACGAGGTCGGTGGAGCCGTTGCCGTCGAGGTCCGCCCAACGCACGACCGCATTGGGTCCGATTCCCGAGGGCAACCCGGTGATGAGCTTTCTCGCACTGAACTGGTAATTGCCAAGATTGATCCAGTAGTAGAGTGCACCCGGCACCGCCCTCTCAATCACCAGATCTGCTAGCCCGTCCCCAGTGATGTCCTGGAGCCGGGCGGAGCCCCGCTGAGAAGTGTCCAAACCCTCAGGAATAGAGACGGTAATGTTTGAGGCGAACCGCCCGTAACCAAGACCTGGGGTCACGCTCACCGAATCCAATCCAATCCGAACAATATCCGGCACGCGGTCGCCATTGAAATCCGCGATATGAACACCGCTCTGGGAGAAGAGGAATCCGGTCTCGTTGGAAACAGTTCGCCGCTGGGAGTAATGGTTCTGACCGAGATTGAACCACACCCGATAATCCACTCCACCACCCGAACTGACGCTCTGAATGATGTCGATGCGCTTGTCGAAATCCAGGTCCGCCGTCCGTACGTCGAAGTTGCCAAAAGGACTCGGAGGTACCGTGTTCTGGGTGGACATAGTTTGGCGGGAACCCCACTGAAGATCGGCTCGATTCGGAAAGTAATAGACCGTGTTGTTAAAGACATTCGCAACGAGGTCAGCCAACCCGTCTCCGTCCATATCTGCCAGATGAACGACGTTTGATGACAGCGGGTAACCGCTGGCTCGAGCATCTCCTCCGAGGTCGAGGCCGGCTGACCACTGGATGGCGCTACTCCCATTGGTGACGATCATACCGCGATTCAGATAAGCCCGAGGTGGCACTGCTCCTCCTTGAAACGTGCGCAGCAGGTCCGGCAGTCCGTCGCCGTTCAAGTCGATCAGATCCGCAAGTGGATTGTCCATCACGGTGGTCGGTTCATTGACGCTTAGGACGATGGCGTTCGCGGCGGAGACCTGATCCGGCGGATTGCAAAGGGAGTAGCCGAACGTGGAAGGCGGGAGCCTGCTCAAACCATCCGCACCGACTGGTGTCACGCTGGCGAGCAAGGACCAATGTGTATTCGTTCCCGCGTAATCGAGATAAGCCAGGTCGTATCGCCTCACCAAGGCATCGGGGATGCCGTCAGCGTTGAAGTCACCTGTCAAATGGCCTGCCAGTGCTGGTCCTTGTGTTCCAATGACTATTTGCTTAAGGCGTTTCCCGGTCCGGACCAAGAATCCAGAGCGGCAATCCTCAAACCAATCGGGACGGTCCTCATACTCAAACCGAACAAAATGGAAGTTGTTCCAAGGTGGCGAACCTGGACCATAGCGAATCTCCGAAAGGTAGACCTGATTGAAGTTTTGCGGGCCGGGGAAATTTGTGTAGGCGTAGACGATGGTATTCCCGCGAGTATCCGTCTCCCTTTCGATCATCCAGCAAAAGACCTTATTCGTGTCACCAATGACGCGCGCGCCAACGGAGACGCCAAAATCCATGCGTGTTCCATCGGGAAGAGTGCCCTCCCACGCGCTCCCGGTGCGGCGATAGCGGACGAACGGACCCTCATTCTTGCAGAAGAAATCTCCGTTCGCCTGCGGGATCAATTCCTCCTTTAGGTCATTGATAAAGCTACTGTAGCGCGGCGACCAGTCATCGACACTCGTCGGACGAGGTTCGCCCTCGTAAAGCGGGATGCCTTTGTCAGTCTTTCTCTGGATGTTTGCAATTGGCAGTTGCCAGCCGAATCCGACAATACCATTGCCACCGCCACCTTCATAGACGAGCGCCAGTGTCGGCGTCTGGCCGGCGGTCCCGGGCGGGACTTTCAATGCGACAGAATACTTCGCGGTGCCGGTGTTCAGAGTGGGCTGGAATGATTCCCCCAAGCCCTCAATTGAGCCCGGGCCTTTGGGCAGTGAAATCGTATTTGGTGAAACCCCAGACTTGTCGGCACCGCAAACCGAGAAGATTGCGGTGAGGACGAGCAGTCCGATTGCCACTCGCACGGAAATAGTGAGCGTCCAGGATTCTCGGATTACCTTCACTGCGTGCCCTCCTCACGCCTCAAATAGCTGCTGGGCTGAAGTTGCACGCTTAATTGCCGGGGTAGGAATAGGTGGAGTAATCGAGGAGAATATCCCCCACTCCTTCGCCATCACTGAAGAAGCCGTTAATGAACGTCTGGATGCCACGATCCGGATTCGCTCCCAGCAAATCACCCCCGAGAATGACCACGAGCCAGCGAGTATTCCAGACCGAGCGACCGATGAGGCGCTTGTAAGCCTCCAGTTCGGGATTGGTCGGGGTGCCGTTCAGGCCACCGTCATGATAGGCGCGCATCTGTGAATACCGGCGAATCGCCAGAAATGGCTCCTGTTGACTGATGTCTCCAATCGGCACCCAGTTGGGATTGGGAAAGGTTGAACTCAAGTTGGTAATCGAAAGCGGGGTGGGCATGAACTGGTCGAGGATCTTCCACTCCCGGGTTGGCGCCGAGGAAAGGCCTTGAGTGATTGGCGAGAGCATCACGTCATTCCCGACCGGCACTAGGTAAACGTGGGGGGTGGTACTGAGGTGTGCCGCATCATAGCCGATGAACCGGGCGGAGACGGATTTCACTTTCGTGGCGAAGTAGGAGGAACTGAAGTTTGCGCCTCCGCCCGTCTCAGGCCAGCCGAAGAAATTATGCCGGAACTTAATGGCACTGCTGAAGGGAATGACAATACCCGGTTCTTTCCTTCCGTTGAGGTTGAATTCGTTGGGTGGTTTGCAATAGCGGGCAAATTCCGGCAGCGCGGCTACGTCGGGCACCACGTAGGAATTGAGCCAGGCCCGCCAGTTGGCGTGTCCAGAATCATTGGTGAGGGCCCGGAACAGACCGGCCCGTAAGGAGAACGTCAGATTCTCGCGAGACGCGTTGTTGAAGCCGAGCTGGCCTTTGAGATTGCCTCCCGCATCGCTCCAACTGTTGTTCATCGCCCAAAGCGCCGCCGCCAGTCCACCGTCACCTTTACGCCCGGGTCCAGGACCGGGTCGCGGGTTACCGGAGGCATCAACGACACCCAGCGAGCGAGCGCGAACAATGTCGGTCAACACACTGGAGCCGGATTTCCACCGCGTTTCGGTATCACGCAGATTGGTTTCGTAATCATAGGCTGAGGCGGCGAGGTAAACATAGGTGGCGGCGAGATCGAACTGCGCGCGATATTGTTGCAGGGCCTCGTTGCGAAAGATTCGGAAAGCCATGTCTTTATAGCGGTACTCCTGCACGCGGGCAGCCGTTTGCTGTCGGAAACGCAGGCGTTCTTCGAGCAGGCGCTGGCCCTTGGCCAGCGTCGAGGCGTAGCGGCCGCTGGCTTGTTGCATGGCTTCCTGTTGGTTGTAGATCTCCAGGCGGAGCAAAGCTTCCTGTCTCACCATTTGTTCGATCTGGGCAATCTGTTGAAGGACGCTTTGTTCCTGGCGCAGCGTGGTCAGCCGGATATTTTGCAGCGCCTGCGCGGACTCCTTGGCTTGTTGGTGATCCAGTTCAGCGAGGGATTCGCTGTTCGCGTTTTGGGTCATGATTTCAGTGATCACTGATCCCGCCAGAAGGACAGCGCCCCGTAGCAAAAATGAGGGGTCAATCGAAAAACCTACCGTTTTGGGAAACATTTCAGAGATGGCATTGGCCACCAACGTCGCCTTCCGCGCTCGTGACTGGAAATTCAGCTGTCTGTTTCTTGATCTTCTAATTTGAGCATTGAGTGATTCCTGAACGGCTTGCCCGCCGCTGAGAACGATGACTTCTTCGGCGTTGAGGTGGTATTGGGCTTGCAGCAGAGTGGCCTGATCTTCGATCTGGTTGAGCAGGTTTTCATATTCGATAGACGCCCGCTTGAATCGGGCGGTGGCTTGAAGCAACTCAGAGTGCCCCATCTGCACCTCACCGGGCGCGCGCCTCGGCCGGGTCCAACTAGGCGGCTTGACCAAACCAAAGCCGTTGGGTGTCGCATGGTAGGTCACGGTGTTGGTCACGCGTCCAAGGCCGCCATCGGGCGAGACAGTAAAGTCCGCGATCTTGACGGTGAAAGCCACGGGTTGAGGTGGCACTTCTCCGGTGATGTCGGAGTAGTCGCTGTACATGTAGTGATACAGGTCCGGAGCGCTGGGGCTGCCAGCGTAGCCGGGGTCGTCCGGATAGGGGTATCCGAACACTTCGATGAGCCGGTTGTTGAAATCGTTCTCACGTTCCCCAACCGTGCGCTGAAAATCGTCCACGTTCTCTGCCTGTTCCCTCAGCTTCTGGGTCGAGGCATTGGCATGGTTGAAAACTCCGATAGCGTTGTTCATGGCTTTCACCGCCCGCTCGTAGATCTGTTCGAAGTGCGTTTGGCCCGCATCCACTTTCGCCGGATCGATGTCGAAAGGGATGACGTTCTTAGCCAGTCCCAGCGGGTTCAAACCAGCGTCGGCCTTTTCGAGTTCTTCTTGGATGCTGACGAAGGCCCCGTTGATCTCACGCAGTTCGGTGACGGTCGTTCGGTCCACCTTTTGAATGCCTTCGCCCGCACTGCCGGGCGGCAACAGCGCATTGCCCACCACCCAGTCGATGTAAGCGCCTTGTCCCGCGCGGCTGGCCCATTCGGACAGGCCCCAAGCCCGGTTAGTGTTCGAGTCCAAGTAACCCTGCCACTGGCCGTCGGGGTTTTCCACGTAACGGCTGCGGTAGGTGAGATTAACCAGTTCCGCTCCAGTGCGCGCCTTGGCCGCGGCAACCCCGGCGAACTTGCGCTCGTACTGATAGTTCACCGGCACATCACCGAGTCCGCCGGCCAATTTCACGAACTCGTTGGTGACCGTCCAGGTGAAGTTCGGACTCCGCAGCAGCCGGTAGAAGTTGTTTATGGCCGTGAGGTAATGACCCCAAGCATCGCCATGGCCTTGGGGCCAGGTCTTCTGTGCATCCAACGCATCAATGCCGCCGCTTTGGTTCCGATCGCGAATGTCGTAGTTGAGCACGTAGGCAGGTTCCGCCTGGAAGCTGCTGCCCATGTTCGGCGGCAGCCGGTTGTAGATGGGATGGCCGCGCACGTTGCGTCCGAAGGAGTCATCAACACCACGCAACAGCGCCAACTCTTCGTTCAAAAGCGAATCGATCCCGGCTTGATCCATGAAACAATGAACCGAGGTGGCTTCGACGCCAAACTGACCTGCACCCACTCCGGTGGTAACAAACCCAATCGTTGGATCCGCTGCGTCGGCGTAGGCTTCATTGCCCAGAAGCAGGTAGATATTAGCCAGTTGCGCAGACACTTGCAGCAACGCCCGGTTGGCTCCCTCGTCATTGACGCCAGGTGTGCCCTCGATGCTCAACTCGATGCCTCGCTTGAGTACCGTCTCGTAGATCTCGATCAACCCAAATTCGTCCGAACTCTTCAAAGCTTCGGCATTCAGAGGCACTTTGCCCAAACCACGTGCGCCTGCTTGACTGATCACGTTCACGATCGTGTCCACGCTGGAATTGACCAGGTTGGAGTAGCGTTGGTTGAAAAAGTTAATGTTGGCCAGCACACGTTTGATCCAGCCTTCCACCAGCGCGGGATCGGTATACGCCGTGAAGTTCGTCCCGCACGGGTTGGCCATATTCGTTGTCCGCCACCGGCAGCGATACCACCAATCGCCCAGGGTGCGCGCGCCGGAGCCGCCCACCACCACATCCAAGGCTCCCGACGCCTTCGTCAGGTCCAACCACGACGGCGAGTTGGCTGCCGGCTTGCCCGGTCCTTGATGGTATTGCCACTCGAACAGGTAACCATCGGCCTTACCCGCAAAATCACCGGAATGACGCAGGGTCACGTTCTCATCAAACGGATCCTCCGGATAAATCACCTTGGTCTCACCTCGATAAAGCGGACAAGTCACTTTGATGATTTGTAAATCAACGGGCGCACCGCGACCCGCAAGCAATCCGCGGGGCGGATTGACAACATTGTTAAACGCCACCGTCACGTAGCCTTCGCGATTGGCCAGACCCGCTGTCAGTGCAAAGGTGTCGGACACCTGCTGCACGGTGTTACTCGCAACCAACCGCACGTTTGCTGCGCCTTGGCTGGACAAGGCTTTGAGGGCTCCCAAAAAAGTCGGATGGGAGCTGACCTTGTTCGTAATCTCCGCCAAGTCGCGACCAGTCAGCACATTCAATAGCAGATAACCTACTGGCTCTTCGGTCCCGAACTCCGGCACAAACCGCCCGGTAAACCGCAGCAGATTATTGGGTGCGGGCTCCCACCAAAGGCGACTCCGCAAATGTGGCGGCAACTTCGAGAAGAAGACGCTTCCCGGCGCCACAATCCCTCCACCGACCAGATTAGTTACCGTCTTACCCGCTGTATCAGCCGGCAACTCGAGGAGTGATGCCTGATAGGTGAAGGCGGCATCAATCAACTTCACGTTGCTGCCGGCCGGTGAACCCTGCGCCTGAGCCTGCTCGTAAATCATATCCACGCTGGTCTGCTTCCATATGTTCGGCAGACCAAACTTCGCCTTCACCAGACTCTCGCCCACACGCAGTTCCGGGACTTCGTCCGGCCAGCGGATCTGATACGTCATGTCGGTCGGAATGCCTGGCGTGCCGCCAATTCGCCGGTCCAGCCAGGGGATCGCCGTTCCCACCGGCTCCAGACCCGGCGGGAAATAAAAGTCCGTCCTCAGTTTCGGGTAGTGGAACTTCATCACAATGTTGGAAACACCTCCATCCGACCCCGCCGCTCTAGCCCACCAGAACTTCTTCCGATCCTGCCACGCGACCGTGGTGTTCGTCGCATAGGTGTTGGGCTCCCAACCTTGGAACTGGCTCACCGGGTACGGCGGCTGCACCTGCCGTCCAGCGACGCCTGTGAAGTTGAAGAAATACGGCGCCTCCTCCGCGACGACCCGATAGACCTTCATCGCTGGTCCCTGCGCGTTGGTATGGGTGACCAACACGTACGGCTCCGAATACTCCGGACTGGCTGTGCCCGGCCGATCCCCTAGATCATCCCGCAACGCGAACACCGCCACTGGCGGCAGGTCGCCATCCGCCTCCGTCACCAACACTGTGACACTGGCTGCCAATCCACCAGTCGCCGTCAATCGCAGCACCGCCTGCCCATCCGTCGAGTCGGCATCCGACGACGCGTCCACGAAAACTGGTTGTAACACTTTCCAGTCGGCCGTAGTGAATGTTAGTTGGGCAGGTTGTGCGGATATATCCGTGTCGCCACTTTCCCGAATCACATTCACCGTCACTTCGTCTGGCGGCGGCTGCGTCAGTCGCACCCCGAAACTTCGTGAACTCCCCTCTGGCACACTCAACGAGAGAGCCTCCACCACCAACTGCAACCGGTTTGTGTCCGCCTCCTGTACCGCGATCATCTTCTGATCGAACAACCCACCCGACGCCCGCACCGTCACCACGTTCGTCCCGTTGATGTTCTCCGCCATGTCCTCGTTCGTCCGACCCAGAAAATAAATCGTCTGCGGTGTCGCCCAATTGGCGGTTGTAAAGGTTGTCTCCGACACCACACCGGTCGACGAAAACGATGCCGTCAGTTCAGGCGCTCCCAGCCTCGACGACGCCAGGCTCACCAGCACATCCGCCACCGGCGCTTGACTGCTCGAAATCGACAACTCGGCTGTCGTCATTCCGCCTTCGACCACCACCACATTCGTTCGATCTAGTCGCAACTGCGGTTCGCGACCGCGACCGTTCAAAAACAGTGCGTGCTCGTCGTTCGGATTATACCCTGCTTTAGTCGGATCATTCTGCACATACAACTGCGGGTCGCTCAGCCCGAGCAGACTCCCGCCCAACTGGCTGGCAATGACGATCCGTTCGGGATTGCTGGGCCACTGACAATCATACCGCACAGGCTTGTAGGGCCAGCCAATGTTGCTGCTGGTCGTCTGCCCGGACAATGGATCAAACAGCTTCAAGCCTTGCTCGTAGTACACCACCACCATGTCATCCGACGTCGTGTTCTTCGCGTCACGGTTCACCGGAATGATCGGACCGGTGCGAATTTCTCGTCGGTGGTAGTTCGTATGAGCATTATACCGGCTAAGTGCGTTAAAGACATAAGGCCCTCCGAAGTTCGGGTTGTGCCACCCTGCTTGGGGCAGAATCGGAGAACCGACCGTCGCCGCCACTTGGTCAGTCAGATAGTTCGTATCACTCCATGCAACCGTTTGAATCAATTGGAAGTAGATATTGGTCGTATCCGGACTGGGTCCAGGGGCTAGGAGCAGGAAACTACGCACCGGTGCGGTGTTGGCATAGCGGCCGAGGCTTTGCACATCTTCGCTGGAGACGTCTCCTCCTGGCTCTTGGTAAAACAATTGGGCCGAGCTCGAGGCGGCTCCGCCCGACAAGTCCACAGCAGGTGACCCCGCGACATGCACCTGGAAGCGATTGGCTCCTGGCCAACTCGCCTTCACTTGCACAGGCAGCGGGTTATTGTTCGTGCCCTTCCAATTTACGCTGAAACTCAAAGGGGCTTTCGCGTAAAGTTTGCCGCTCGGTTGATGCCAATAAGCTAAGCCGGGAGGCAGCGTGTCAGGCCCGGCGGGCGTCCGGGACGGATCGGTGCCGGCCGGGAGCGGAATGTCCTGGCCCAGGTAAGCCTGTCGCGCCGGATGTCCCTCGACCCAATAGTAGCGGACAATCCCGTTCGTTTGTTGGTCATACCAGGTCACCGACAGCAGCAGGTTGGTTTCATACGGATTGAGTGCATACAAAACGGGCAAGTTAGGCGGGATAACGTTTGAATCCAAGTAGGCACCCTCGAGCGGAAACCATGTGGGCGCCTTAACCAAAGTTAGGTTTGAAGCTAGGTTCGTGGTGGCAGTGCCTGCGGTGGGCAAGATGATATTGCCCAGGGCCCTGAAGGGGGTACCGATGCGAATCGCATTGTTGTCTGTGTCCGCCACGTACAAGTTTCCGCTATTATCCACCGCCACTCCCGTCGGATGCGAAAAGCGCGCCGCAGTGCCCGTACCGTCTTCCGAGCCTAAGATTGTCGCTAACCCTGCCACCGTGCTCACCACCCCGTCCGGTGTCACCTTGCGGATTGTGTTGTTATATTCGTCGGCCACATAGACGTTGCCTGCGTTGTCTACGGCCAAGCCCGACGGCCGACTAAACCGAGCGGCGCTGCTCGTGCCGTCGGCCGAGCCAATTCCCTCCGCCAGACCCGCCAAAGTCGTAACCACCCCGGCTGATGTGACTTTTCTGATCGTGTGGTTGAACTGGTCGCCAACATAGACATTGCCCGCTTTGTCCAGCGCTACGCCATACGGAAAATTGAACTGGGCCGCGCTACCTGTCCCGTCAGCTGAACCATTGTCGCCGCTCCCAGCCAGCGTGGTCACATCGCCGGCCGGCGTGACCTTGCGGATCCGGTTATTCCCCCAGTCGGCTACATACACGTTGCCCGCTTTGTCTACTGCCAAGCCAGTCGGCCCACTAAACCGCGCTGCGCTGCCCGTTCCGTCGGTTGATCCACTGATACCTGCAAGCCCAGCGAGCGTGCTGACCACACCGCCCGGCGTCACTTTCCTGATCGTTTGGTTGCCCTCCTCGGCCACATACACGTTGCCCACGCTGTCAACTGCAACGCTCGACGGACCATAAAACAGAGCCGCGCTGCCGCTGCCGTCGGCATAGCCATAGCTTCCCGCCAAACCAGCCAGCGTGATGGCCACTCCCGTGGGTGTTACCTTGCGGACGGTGCTGTTTCCGGTGTCAGCCACATAGACATTGCCAGCACTGTCGACAGCGAGCCCCCACGGAGTCGTAAATCGCGCCGCACTAGTCGCGCCGTCAGTGGAACCGCTGTCCGCCGCCAGTCCCGCCAACGTGCTCACCGCTCCTCCCGGTGTGATCTTGCGGAGAGTTGAGTTGCCAAAGTCGGCCACGTACACATTGCCCAAAATGTCCACCGCCATACCCGACGGAAAATTAAACCGCGCCGCACTGCCAGTGCCGTCAATTGAACCAGCGTTCCCCTCAAGTCCCGCCAGGGTGTTAACCACCCCAGACGGTGTCACCTGAAGAATATTGTGGTAGTTGGGCACATAGACCTTGCCACCACTGTCCACCGCCACTCCTCCGGGATAATTCAACCCGCCCCTCAAAAAGCTCACCACCCCGGCCGGCGTCACCTTGCGGAGACTGGAGTTACGAAGGTCGACAACATACACGATGCCCGCACTGTCCACCGCCACACCCGTCGGGAAATTGAACCGCGCCAGGCTCCCCGTGCCGTTAGCGAAACCAGAACTCCCGGCCGATCCCGCGAGAGTGCTCACGACCCCGTCGGGTGTCACCTTGCGAATGGTGTGGTTTCCTGCGTCCGCGACATACACCTTGCCCCCACTATCCACCGCCACGCCGACCGGACCATAAAACCGCGCTGCACTGCCCGCGCCGTCTGTTGCTCCACTGCTGCCTGCCAGCCCAGCTAGCGTGCTGACTACGCCGCCCGGCGTCACCAGGCGAATGGTGTGGTTATTACGGTCAGCCACATACACATTGCCCGCGCTGTCCACTGCGACGCCCGACGGCCCGTTAAACCGCGCCGAGCTACCGGTGCCGTTCGAGCTTCCGGAGGTTCCGGCCAGGCCGGCCAAGGTGCTCATGACACCGTCCGGCGTCACCTTGCGAATAGTGTGGTTGCCTGAGTCCGCGACATACACGTTGCCCGCACTATCGACCGCCACACCCGAAGGACTGGTAAATCGCGCCGCGCTGCCTTTGCCATCAGAGCTTCCGTTCCCTCCCAATGGACCGGCCAGGTGTGCTATCGTATAGACTTCTGGGGTGGTGGATTTTCGAATAGTGTGGTTGCCTGCATCCGCGACATACACGTTGCCCGCGCTATCTACCGCGACACCCAAAGGACTGGTAAATCGCGCCGCCCTGCCCGTGCCTTCGGTGGAACCAGCGCTACCCGCAAGTCCCGCCAGCGTGGTGACCACCCCGGCTGGCGTCAGCTTGCGAATCGTAAAGTTGTTTTGGTCCACCACATATAAATTCCCGGCCCCATCCACCGCCACACCTGACGGAAGATTAAACCTCGCCGCACTGTCCAAGCCGTCTGTTGAACCAACGTTACCTGCCAACCCCGCCAGAGTGGTCACTACTCCTGCTGGCGACACTTTGCGGATGGTATGGTTGTTTTGATCCGCCACATACACATTCCCAACACCGTCCACCGCCAACCCTGCCGGTCTTAAAAATCGCGCTGGAGTGTCAGTTGAACCGGCATTCCCAGCCAGCCCAGCCAGGGTGCTCACCACTCCGCCCGGTGTCACTCTACGGATTGTGTGGTTGCTCGTGTCGGCCACATAGAGATTGCCCAGACTGTCCACCGCCACGCCCGAAGGCCCATTGAACCGCGCCACACTGGTCGTGCCGTTGTCCGAGCCAGTTTCGCCCGCGGATCCCACCATCGTTGTCACCACTCCGGCTGGCGTGACCTTGCGAATGGTGTGGTTGCTCGTGTCGGCCACATAAACGTTACCCTCACTGTCCACTGCCACTCCCGACGGCCCGTTAAACCGCGCGGCGCCATTGGTCCCGTCAGTTGAACCAACGTTGCCTGCCAACCCCGCCAGCGTGCTCACCACTCCGGCTGGCGTCACCTTGCGGATGATGTGGTTGTCACGGTCGGCCACATAGACATTGCCCGCACTGTCCACCGCCACGCCCGCGGGCCCATTGAACCGGGCCGTGGCACCTGTGCCGTTCGAGCTTCCGGAAGTGCCCGCCAGGCCGGCCAGGGTAGAGAAAGCTAGTTCTTGCTGAGCCCATGCGATTGGGCTCCAAGCCAGGCCAACCAAGAAGAACAAGAAAGCAACGACCTTGGTCAACCGCCGGCGAGGGTAGAATTTCCGCATCATCGAAGGAGTGAATTATTGCTAGTTGTTCAACACTCCCACGCGTGCCGCCTGTTGGAGTCTGAATGTTCCCTGCGTAACCAGCGGCGTCTTATGCACACCAGTCATTGTTTCTTGATAGGCACCGCCGAGTTGAGTGTCGCCCCAGCCAGAAAGGGCCAGGTTGTCCGGGTCGGAGGCAGTGAAAGTGAGCTGAACGACCCGGGTTATCGTGGTCGATTCGCTGGTGTAGAGTTGGCCGAAGGAGTTTGTCCGGACAGGCAGTAGCTGTGGATTGCCTTGGGCGTCGGTACGATCGTCGAGGTTATCGTGGTCGGGATGGTAGCGGTGCACTAGCGGGTTGAGCGGATCGTTGTAAGGCATCACCACGGGACAGCCGAAGACGCTGCTGGGTTCGCCAAAGCTGCCGACGCCCGTCATGGCAATAGGTTCGCGAAAGCCAAAAGCCGCTGTGCTGAAGCGACGGCCAACAGATTTTCCGTCCCTCAACGCTGCCCCAGTGTATTGTGACGAGATAAGTCGCTCATCCGTCAACAGTACGAAGCGACCGGGCTCAATGAGTTCACTGGCATTATTCGTCTGACCAGGCTTCCACATCTGCAATACCCTTTGCAGAAACGTGGCTTGGCCTGACTCGTTGACATGGACCAGAATCCGAAATTGAAACTCCGAACCGGTTGGAACTGGTTCCATCGGGTTGGCCGATGAAGGCTGATTGACTCGTTTGATCGAAGCATTACCGATCCACAGTCCGGCGCGCGGGTGAAGCGGCAATAGCGGAGTGCCAGACGCCAAAGCACCTCGCAGACGCGCGGAACCCGTGCTGCTGTAGTTCTGGAGCCCATCGGCTTTTACTGGAATCAATAGTCGGGTTGTGCCGCCGGTGTCGGTGATTTCCAGCAACGATTGATAGAACGCGCTGCTGACACCAGAGGGTAGCGTATAGGATGCCATGTCGCGTCGGCGCACTTCCAATCGCACCTCCCAGACGCCGCCCGGGGGGAGGTTGGATTGGATGAGTTGGGGCGGCAGATTAGTCCAGCCGACGCGGTTATTGCTGAAATCATTCTGCCAGTACGACAAAGGCACACCGCCGGCCAAAGCGGGATAGGCTGTTGAAGGAGGAGCTTCAGACGGCAGTTGCCTTAGAATGACGGTATGACTGGTCTTAGTTGATGGGTTGCGGATGCGAAGGGTTTGCTCCGTCAGAACACGCCCAAAGTCCAGTCCGGCCCGCCGATCCAATTGAACCTCTAGCGGCCCCGCATAATCCGACTGACCGGTCGAACGGATCCAGAACGCCTCTCCCGGCCGCATCGCTGTCGTGGAAGGCGTGTTGAGTTGCCGCCAAATGCCGCTGGCGTCCACTTGATAGACACGGTTCGTTGCCAGCCCTGGTGAATTGGTGAAAAAGGATTGGAAGGAGGGTGAGGTGGCTGGCAACGGGAAGCCGACAAAGTTGAGCGAGTCGGCCTGCCAATCCGGCTTGCGTATCACCGGCGTTCCGTGGACGTTCCAAGTGAAGGTAGCCGAATTGTCCGCCAATTTTATTAAATACGGTTGTCCGCCTTCAAGAATGAACAATTTGGATTGCGAAGAGAGCGGTTCACTAGGCGGCAGCCAGGTCAGCCAGTCCGGCGCATTAGCCACCAGCTGATTCGGATCGTCAATGAATTGTACCGTCGCTTGTTTCCGATTGAAGCGCCAGGCGCTCTCCACCTGCAGGCCGGCAAACAACGCATCGCATTCGCGCGGCTCTGGTTGTATCTCGAGGTAGACCGCGTTCCATCCGGGACGCAAGGTGACCGATTGTGAGCTCCATTGACCTAGAGCTGGCACACCAAACAGAAGCGCCAGCGGAACAACCACCACGTCCACGAGTCTATGTGCTTTGCGCTTCATTGCTCAAGTTCCACGCGATAAAAATAGCGTACCGAGGATGACGCGTTGGTATCGATGAAGGTGTTCACTGGTGGCGTAGCGACCATATTGCTGCGCAACAGAGTTAGACCCATTGCTTGCGGGAGATTGGTCGAAATCAGTTTGACAAAATCGGTCCCTCGCCATAGCCGATATAGCCGTCCGTCGACACTCTCCCAATCCACCTGCATCGTTCCGCCCGGCAGGGATTGGACGTCCACGAACCGGAAAGTCGAATTCGCATCTTTCGGATCGCTCCCTGCCAGATATTCTGCCCGATTGGTCATCCCGTCATGATCGTCATCCCCATCGGGATCCACGCCAACGAATCCGAAATTCCTTAACTCCCAGTCATCACATAGCCCGTTACCATCCACGTCATCGCACGGAAGCGACACATTCAAATCCACCCTCTCAATCCGCCCCCGTTGCCGTGACGACGCCGTGAACGCGCTTTGCGTCGCCACCACAAATGACACAGGCGTATTGCCGTACAGCACCTGAAGATGCGAAAAGACTACCGCAGTTGCACTCAAATCAAGGACGTTCGTGGAGACTGGGCCGGAAACGATCGTCTCCGCCGACACCTCCAACACATAGGAAAAACCTGGGTAGTTGGTCACGGCGGCGCTCAAATTAATGGTCCTGCCCGTGCTCGCTTTGCGGATTTGCCAAGTGAGTCGACCGCTCGTCAGTCGTTGATTATTTACGGCCGTATTCCGGATCGTCCCGTAGAACAGCAACGGCGGCTCTGGTATGCCTTGGGCAAAAGCCGCTGCCGCCCAAAAAGTCGCAGCTGAGGCAACGAAAATCGACCTAAAATGCATCGGAAGAGTTCGCCTCGTTTTCATGACTATTGCCAGCAACTCTCCGCCATAGTTTGTGCTTCGACTCAGGGCAATCTTAAAACGTGATGCGTTTAGTCAGATCTCCGCCATGAATGTTTTCTAATTTCCTTCCGGTTGAGGTGTGGTCGCCGTATTTTACTCAGGGGCGTGACCCAAGTGCTGCAAAGCCAAGGTTTGCACAAGAGGCTTCACTTCAACGCCGGGTCGGGTCGGGTCGGGAGCCTCAACCGTTAACCACAGCAACCACGGAGCCAAATAATGTTCGGGCGCGTGGAGCAACTTCTCGGCTACGAACACTTTCAAAGTTCAAAGTTAAGCTCGCCTACGTCAAACTGTCACTACCTCGAACGGCAGGAGCGTGGTCGATTTTCCTCAGTCGAGTTCGAAGCTCAATCTAGACGATGGGCGGCGCTTTTGGCTTTCGCTTCATATCCTCCGCCAATGCTGCGAGCATCTCTCGCTCTCGTTCACTCCGTTCGGCAGGAGTCATTTTCGAGGAATTTAGATTGATCGACTGCTTCCGTGGTACGCGTTTTTCCGACTCCAAATCTCGCGGGTCGGTCGCCGCCCATTTCCGAAGCTCGGCGATAATGTCGGCCGGCAGATAGAAACTGACCTTCGCGACCCTACCCGATTCAGCGCCCTTTCTGAACCTTCGTTCGATGTTCTCCAGTTTTTTAACACTGGTTGAAATGAGGGCTACCTGCGGATAAAGGCCGTTTAGGTATTTCGTTATGTTCGATCCTTCTTGTTCGGCATCGGTGGTGACGGTAATTTCACACGCAATAATCCGCCGCCCCCGGCGAAGCACCAAATCGGCTCGCCCTTGAGTGCCAGCGACGAATTCTTCGATGCTCACGATATAATCCAGCGCTTTGGCGGCAGCGGTTATCTGCCTTCGGAGGGCTGAGTGTTTCGTCTCATCGTCAATTCCAGCTCCCGGTTCCACCATCGGTACGGGGTCTTCCGATGTCGCTGGAATATCTGAGGCTGGGACAGCAGTGGCATTGCTTTCCGAGTTGGGAGGTTCAGCAGGTTTGGGAGTGACTCCCGATCCGAACCCCGGCGATTTTGGAGCCGACGGGCTTGGCGGCCCCGATTTCTCGCGCGATGGCGACCCTCCCTCGGTTGGCGACTGCCGGGTCCAGCCTCGGGCCGTCGGCGAGGGAGCTTCGTCAGGCTCTAATTGCTCGAGTAGCTGGGCCTCAACTATTGCCCGGGGTGTCGCATAACGCTGACGCGATGCCTCTACAACCTCCGCCCTTCGGGCGGCCGCCGTTTCAGGGTCCGGACGGGTCGAATTAGGGACAGCGAGGTTGAAATCAAAATCGCTCCGTTCTACTCGGGCAATTGCTTGGCCGGTGCTGAGGTTTTGCAGGTCGCTCTCCTCGAAATACCCGAAGCCATCACCTAACTTTCGCGCGTCCTCGTCGCCGACCCGGAAGACCACGCGAGTGAAGGTGTTCGACATGACGGCACCCGCCACCTCGGAGTCGCGCTGAAGTTGACGCAATTCCTGGTGGGCGAGTGTCAGTCCCAACCGGTATTTGCGAGCGCCCGTCAGAATCTCCGCCATCGAGGGCGTGATGAAATTGTGAAATTCATCAATATAGAGCCAGAAATCGCGCCGAGCTTCCTGGGCCATACGTTGTCGGCTCATGGCCGTCTGTTGGAACTTTGATACGAGAAGCCTTCCAAGCAGGAAGGCGTTCTCGCGACCAATCTGGCCTTGAGACAATTTGGCGAGGAAAATCTTCCCGGAATCCAGGATGTTCGCGAAGTCGAGCCGATTCACCGGCTGCGACACCATGTACCGGATCGACTTTGGCGAGAGAAATGTCTCGAGCCGGGTGAGTACGGGTCCGATGGATCGGTTGCCGGTCAACGGGTCGTCACCCGGGTCCACCAACACGACGTCTTTGATTCGCTCTGGCGGTATGATTTCGAGAATGTCGTCCACCAAATTACCGTGAGGGTCGAGCACGCCGACACCGGCACCGTTCTCAATATCTTGTCGAATCAGATTGAGCAGCAGGGTTGATTTGCCGGTGCCGGAGGTGCCGAAGAGGTGCATGTGGCGCACCCGATCACTCGGGCTGACCCGCACCTCGGTGACTTTACCGTGGTGAATATTTTGGCCGAGCAACACACCCTCGCGCCCAGCAAGTCGTGCGGGCGCGGCCTTGGTCTTCTTGGTCTCGCGCAGCAATTTAGCCGAACGGACCGCCGCCCCTGGCAGATGCACGAAGCCGATCAGTTCGTCGCTGTTAAGAATCATGCCCGAGCGACGGCACCGCCGGCGGAGTACATCTTCGACGTGTTCGTCAAACGGGTAGTCGTCGTTCGTCAGTGGAATCAGTTCGTTGCCGAGCGGATCAGCAAACGCGTGAAAGGCACCGGCCATATTGGGGGCAATTTCCCAAGCGCGATCAAACGACTTGCCCTGAGTAGCAAGTCGCACGACGGCGACGTACAGCGGGCGAGCGACCTTTTTCCTGGCTTCGGCCACCAACTCCGGGGCGTTTGAAAAGAAGGCGTCACCGTGGTTGTCGGTCAGTGCTCGCAAGACGCTCTCCGCCCATGGCTGCCGCGCGCGACGAAAGAGAATCTGGAAGAGCCCAAGCTCGCCGAACTCGAGACCGCCAACCATTCCCACAAACGGGTCGAGTTTGCCGGATGCGAGTCGGAGTATGAACTCCTTTCCAAGACCAAACTCGACGACAGCAGATAGTGGCGGCTGGGGTTCCTGTCCACGTCTCCCAAACAGCTTGCCGAAAAAAGTTTCAACGTGGCCATCGTCTCGCACCTGTGACCGCGAAACAGAGTGCTCAATGAATGGTCGAAAGGGCGGTTCCAATTCGACCGCGTCGGGCCGCACTGTCCAACCCCGTCCACGTCGCTCCCAGTTGACGATGTCGATGAAGCACCTTTGATCGTCCGCCGGGAAGTCCGGACGGCAGCTCAGGCGTCACCGGCTTCGATCCGCTTTCGGAAGGCCGCCGGACTCAACGCGGGAACGGGCGACTGACGATAGTCCGACAGGTTTCGAGTGATGACGTACCGAGCTCCAAACGCGAGGGCAGCCGACGCTTGCATCGCATCCTCAAGGTCCTTCATCGGAAATCCCAAAGCGCCCCTCATGTCGGCGGTGTCGACCGGGGCCACCTCCACGAAGTCGAGTAACTCGCGAACGAACTTCCGCCCGTCGGGTCTGAATAGGTAGACCAAATTGGAGAGGCTGTGCCACGCGACCGCCGCGGAACCAGGATTGGCTTCGGCCCCCGAAAGAACCGCCGCGGAATCCTCAAAGAACTCAGGACGGCGGAGGGCCACGTCCAGCAGGATGTCGGTGTCCAAAAGCACCTTCACTGGAGGTGGTATTTGGCTTTGAGTGCGGAATGTCGGAGGTCACCCGGATTGTCTGATCGGAGCGTGAATTTACCAGCCCAGCGTTCGCTGAAAGGCAAGCCTGGACGAACCGTGGTTCCCAGGGCAGAGCGGAGCGAGGCTTCCACGACCCCGGAGACGCTGGTCTTCCGAAGGTGCGCAACCCGCTTCGCTTGCCCGGCTAGCTCGGCATCGATGGTAACGGTCAGCCGGTCCTTCATACTCTTACTTTGCAGAATAGTATGAGCAAAACAAGCCCGGGCGTCCACGAAGCGGTCACGTTTCCAGCGAGCTAGATCTGAAGCCTGAACTTGAGATGCCATCCTCGCGCAGACTCTCCAGCGGGGGCCCACGAGGTTGGGCTGAGGTGGGGCAGTTCGCGCGGGGCAAGTCGGGTTCAGGAGAAGTTTCGGCCAAGCAAAGCGCCGTCGCCGCGAATAAATCTCAATCTTGGGGTGAATCCTACTCTGAAGTGGGAAGTGAGCGTATTCCCAGTTCGGCGATTTTTCGGGCGTTTCGTAATCCCTTCAAACAACGGCTTTTCCAACGGTTTTTGAGGGGAGAAGCGGAGTGCGTCATTCCCACTTTTATTCCCATTTTGTCATTCTCAGGTCGAATGAAGTTCCGTAAATGCTTGTTATTTAGTTACTTGTGACTTTTTGAGCGGGTGAAGGGAATCGAACCCTCGTTACGGGTGCAGTGGTTTATAGTGGTGATAAATGGCCGAAAACGCTCGATGTTTGCGGTGGAGTGCAGTAAGTTTACTGCACAAACTGCACTGCACGTTATGGCCTCGATTTACCGAAAGAAGAATTCGCCGTACTGGTTCATCCAGTTCATCGACGGTGACGGCAAGCGGCGGAACAAATCCACCGAGTTCCGCGCCTCCGATCCCGGGGAAACCATGAAGGCCCGGACGCTCCGGGCACAGATGGAGGCAAAGGAGCTGAGCCGAACCGGCACCGTTGGCCCCCTGGGGGGCAACTGGGACGCTTGGGTTCCTCAATTTCTCGACCGCCACTGCGACAATCTTCGAACTCGGGAACGATACGCGGATGGCTGGAAATGGACCGCCCTTTGGCTCCAGGTCCGGAAACTCCACTCGCCACGGGACATCACCTACCGGAACGCGCTCGAATACATCGACTGGCGGACGGCCTACAAAAAGAAAAGCGGGAAGACCGTGGGACGGAACACCGCCATCTTCGAGCTCAAGACGCTGTCGATGATCATCGGTGAAGCGGTGAGGCTTGGGCACACCGAAGCCAACCCCCTCGTCAGTATGAAGCTCCGGAAGGACAAGTCGGCCAAAAAGCCGGAACTTTCCGACGCGGAAATTGTCGCGATCAAGACCGCGATGGCCGAGGAACCCGAGTGGATGCAAACCGCCTTCGAGATCGCCCTTCACACCGGCTGCCGCCTCCGCGAGACACGCATCCCGCTGAACTGCGTGGATTTCGCCGAGAACAAAATCACCTTCCCGTCGCCGAAGGGGGGCGAGGACCGGGCATTTTCGATTCCGATGCCGACTGCTCTCCGAGCCCTGCTTGAAAAGATCACCAAAGCCAAGCAGAAGTTCACCTTGGAGTTCCCGTTCCAGCCGTCGCGGCGGTGGCAGCAATTCTTCATCAAACTGAAGCTCCCTCACCTCTGCTTCCACTGCCTCCGCGTGACCTACGTGAATCGACTCCGGCGGGCGGGAGTCCCCCGCGAGGCCGCTATGCGTTTGGTCAACCACGCTTCAGACCTCGTGCATCAAATCTACCAGCGCGAGAAGGTTGAGGACGTGGTGAAATGGCGGGACGCTGTCAACTTTCCT
>JAYVTS010000170.1:0-4884 GCA_043788645.1 Verrucomicrobiota bacterium | reverse complement strand
TGGACGTGAGGCATGAAGCGCGATGTGATGAATGCAATGGCCCACGTCTGCATCGGGGTCCGGAAGCTCGTATTTGGATTTTAATCCACGATTGATCGGCTGCCAGGTTTTACCACCGTCCTGGGTCCGGAACGCGCCCGCGGCGGAAATCGCTATGTACATCCGATTTTCATCGCGTGGATCGAGAAGGATGGTGTGGAGTCCCATGCCGCCAGCGCCGGGTTGCCAAAGATGACCTTTGGCGCTGCGCAACGTAGGCAGCTCCTGCCAACTTTTTCCGCCGTCGATTGTTTTGAAGAGGGCGGCGTCCTCCGCTCCTGCATAAACCGTGTCGGGATCTCTGAGCGAGGGTTCGACGTGCCAGATACGTTTAAACTCCCATGGATGCTGAGAGCCATCATACCACTTATGAGTTCCCGGGGTGCCTTCATATTTAAACTCGTTGCCAACCGTTTCCCAGGTCTGCCCCCCGTCGTTGGATCGTTGGATCAGCTGACCAAACCAACCGCTGGTTTGCGAAAGATAGATCCGGTCGAGATCAACTGGAGAGCCTTTGAGGTGATAGATTTCCCAGCCAGCGAAATGAGGCCCGGCGACCTGCCAATTCCGACGCTGACCATCGGCGGTGAGGATGAATGCGCCCTTTTTCGTGCCCACTAAGACTCGGACTTTGCTCATAGGAATTCTCTGTGTGGGTGAAGAGTCCAAGGATGGCGCATTTTGTTCAAGTATTTTTTACGTCCCTGAATCATGGGCCGTGCTGGATTTCGACGAACGCTCCTGATTGAGAGATAGATAGAGTTCGGGGGATATCTCCCGCCTCGTGTTCGCCGTGATCAGTGTTTGAGTCAGCCCATTGCGAATGACGCCGAATGAAAAGCTTGGTCTTGTGGGAGCCCTCGCAAATCGGACGTTGACTACCAGCTGATGTTCTCCAAGTACTTCAACGTCGCCGGAATCTGGGTCACGGACACGTTCGACTCGTCTTCGATAAAATAATGTTTGACACCCGATTTCTTCGCGGCAGCGAGGACTGACGGCCAGTTCACTTGGCCGGTGCCCAAGGTCACGTCATCGTTGGCTTCCCCAATTCCAGTCTGAACACCCGTGGCCACGCCTTTGCGCAGGTCTTTGAGGTGCATGAGTTCCCAACGGCCGGGGTATTTGCGAAGCCACGCAGCCGGGTTTTGATTGGGATAAATGACCCAGACGACATCCATCTCAAAGGTCATATGAGCCGGGTTCGTGTTGCGAATCAGCAAGTCCATGGGCGCCACGCCTGCCGCATCGGGGACAAACTCGAATCCGTGACAGTGATAGAAACACCGAATTCCCGATTTTGCCAAGATTGCTCCTGCTTTCTCAAAGACTTCGGCCGCCGCTCGGGCTTCTTCAGGAGTCATGCTCGGGCCGGCGTGGTCAATCCAGGCGCAGCCGGCGTATTTCAGGCCGAGCGCCTTGGCCTCGGTGGCAATGCCGTCGGGATCGTTCTTAAACCGGGTGTAGGGAAAATGTCCGGACACCGGATCGAGCCCGGCGCCTTTGAGCAAATCGCGGAAGGCTTCGGCCTTCCAATTGTACAAACCCGCGAGTTCCACTTCGTGGATCCCGAAGCCCTGGACGATCGCCGTGGCGTTCGGTTGGTTGGTACGGAATTGTTCTCGAAGACTGTAGAGTTGAATACCCACTGGGCCTTTGAAGTGAACTCCCGTGCCGGTTGGCGGCGGATACGTTGAGCAACCGGTGAGGAGAGCCAGGGCGGCGGCACTGAGTGCAACGCCAGCGCGACCAAGTGAAGTAAAATTCATGCGAGACGCCTATCCTAGCGTCCGCGGGAGGAAAGAAAAGAAAAGGGTGTCCTGAAAACGCAAATTGCTCAGGGAATGGAGAGATAGCGACGACCATCAGGAGTTCAATAAAGGTGATGGCGCGGTAGGGGCGGAGCGGCAATTCGGAACCAGGGGTGTTCCTATCGATACTACTTTCCGTGTTCTGTGGGCGACCGCATCTTGGTATGCCGCCCAGCGTCCACGTCGATGCGAAATCTGAAATGGGATGCTTGTAAGAATCGAGGACATCGCGAGTTCGCTCCCCATGCATTTGGGGAACGATGAAGAAGATTTGCCGGACAAAAACGCCTTCATGCCATCCCCCAAATCCCACCGATCCCGTCCAAATTCGTTTTCGTCGTGGTCCAGTTCGCCGCCTCGGTCGCTATTCACCGAGCAGCCAACGACGGGTCACACTCCACCGCCGCATTACGGCGACCGCCGCGAGCGATCCGACGATTCCGACGAAGGTCACTGCGACGAGTCCAGTGAGGTCCAGCATCTTGGGCCAAGGGATCCGCAGCGCTCCGGCCAGCAGGTTGAGCATCATGATCACCAAATGATGGACCAGATAGACTCCAAAGGCATAGGACAGCCAAGGAGTGACCCTAGATCGCGTCGCCCAGTTCGCAGGCAGCGTGAGGGCGGTGACCAGTAGAGATTCGCCCAGCATCCAAGAATGAATCGGTTCAGGAATCCCCCAGGCCGCCACCCCCGGCAGGTCCAGAATCACGAAGAGCACCATCCCCACCGGAGCAATCCAAGGGGACGTTCGTGAGCCCGCCATTTGACCGTCTGGATCGACCACCACTCGCAAGAGAACGCCTGTAAAAAGCCACGGAAGAAAAAGAATCGCACTAACGAGTAGCCGAGAGCAATTGAGTGCGGCCGAACCAAGTCCGTTCGGAAAAGGAAGGGAGACGCAGAGATCATAGAGAAAAAAAGCGGCACCGATCAACCAGGGTATCCACAGAAGGTGCCCTTCCAACCAGCGCAAAAACGGGGTAAGCCACGCTCCCATCGCCAATCCGACCGCTAACATCGGTAAGAAATAAAGGTGTACGGCAGCTCGACCTAGCAACAAGATTTCCCAAAACTGCCCCGAAAGGGAAGCCTGACCGGCTGAACGACCCAGGATTGACCATTTTGCCAGGCGGCCT
Organism: Verrucomicrobiota bacterium; assembly: GCA_043788645.1. GTDB lineage: Bacteria > Verrucomicrobiota > Verrucomicrobiia > Limisphaerales > UBA9464 > CANIZL01. The sequence continues at coordinate 1,895 of JAYVTS010000170.1, read as the reverse complement.
CCCACGTAGATCAAGGACCAGAATGCATAGGGAATGAGCAACCGTCGCAGCCTCCGACCGATTCGCGGCGGTCCACCGAACTCGAGGATTTCACGTACGAGTAAAAACGCCGCGGCCGCGAGGAAATAGGGCACGCAACAACGCCGCAACGCTTCACCCAATTCCTCCGCCAAACCTATTTTATCCCCACAGTGAATGACGACAACCCCGAACGCCGCCAACAACCGCACGACATCTAGGCCGATCAGTCGCTCTTGTGTTCCAACCGCGGGTGTCGTCCCGTCACTCATACCGCAGCGATTCAATCGGATCTAGATTGGCCGCTTTCCACGCTGGATAGGTACCGAAAACAATTCCTACCACCGAACAAGTTCCCAGACCAATCAGCGCCCAGTCCATTGGGACCACAGGGGGAGCGTGTACCAACAGGCACATCAAATTTCCAAACGCGATTCCCAAAATGACGCCGACGACACCGCCCACCTCGCTCAGGAGGACTGCCTCCGCGATAAACTGGAGCATGACACTGCGCTTCTTAGCTCCCACGGCCCGTCGAATGCCAATTTCACGCGTTCGCTCCGTGACGCTCACCAACATAATATTCATGATCCCGATTCCCGCCGCGATGAGGGCAATACTACTAATGGCTGCTGCACCCAGACGCACCGCCTGAGTCATGGTGCGGAACTGGCTCACCGCGGAATCATTCGTGACGATTTCGAAATCGTCCTCCGCACCCGGAGCGACCTTGCGCATCGTTCGAACCACTCCGCGGGCCTGCTCCATCGTATCGTCAAAGGTCTCGCGGCTGGTGGCCTGAACTTGAATCGTCAACGACAGATCCCGACCATAGCGCCGTAGTGCGGTGCCCAACGGAATGGCGATAAAGCTATCCCGGCTCTGGCCAAAGATGGCCCCGCGCCGCTCCAATATTCCCACGACCGTATAATTTACGCCCAGAAATTTCGCGGTATCTCCCAAACCCGAACCGAAGGGAAACAGTTTATCGACGAGGTCCGCGCCCAGAACACAGACATTTCGGCCGGCCTCGTCATCGGCGTCGGTAAAAGCGCGGCCTTCCGTCACGGTCCAGGTTTGGGTGATAAAACCTTCCGGGGTAACGGCCTCTCCACTGACATTGTTGGGTGTCCGAGCATAGCGACTGCTTGCTTCACCGACGGCGAATCCGGTCCGGGCCGCGACCGCTGCGGCAGAGGGCGTCCTTTCCTTTAATCGAGCCACGTCTTGAATGTAGAATCGGTTTCGACGCATGAACTTCTCCCAATCCATATCATCGGTTACGATGGCAGGGCGCCGTGAAAATTGAAATGTATTGGCGCCCAAACTCGTCATGGCCCCCTCCAAATTATTTTGCAGCACCCGGATGGCGGTCATGACTGCAATGATCGAAAACACGCCAATTAAAACTCCCAAAAGTGTGAGCAACGAGCGCAACACATGCGTCCGAACAGCCAAAAAAGCCTGTCGCATCATTTCAAAAAATTCTCGTATCAAAGCCATGATTATTCCGATCGTAGGGCGTCCACCGGGTTCATTCGACTGGCCCGCCAGGCTGGTATAAATCCGGCTACCATACCGGTCAGCACCGAAAGGGCGAGCGCCAGAACCACGATCCACCAACTCATTTCCGCGGTGAACAGAGAATCATTTTTCCGGGCCAAATCCGAAAGCCACCACGTAATTGGCCACGCAATCGCCAGCCCAATGAGCCCCGCGCCCAACGTGATACTCGCCGCCTCAATCAGGAACTGAATCAAAATGGTCCGCCGTTTTGCTCCCAGGGCCTTTCGGACTCCGATTTCCTTCGTCCGCTCCACGACGCTGACGAACATAATATTCATGATTCCAATACCACCGACGAAGAGCGACAACAG